>NZ_DATIDY010000105.1:0-12015 GCF_035456085.1 Flavobacterium sp. | reverse complement strand
ATCTTACATCACTGCCTCAGAAACCCTCGGCTTATAATCCTTTGCAATATCAGCAATTAGCTTGATATGATCTGGGGTTGTTCCGCAACAACCGCCTATGATGTTTATTAAATTATCGTCTAAATAACTTTTAATTTGGGCTTGCATTTCTTCTGGGGTTTCGTCGTATTCACCAAAAGCATTTGGCAATCCTGCATTTGGATGAGCTGAAATGTTGAACGAAGTGTTATGCGAAAGCGTTTGTAAATACGGTTTTAACAAATCTGCACCAAGGGCGCAATTGAATCCTACGCTCAACAACGGAATATGCGACACCGAAATCAAAAACGCTTCTACCGTTTGTCCTGAAAGCGTTCTTCCTGAAGCATCGGTAATTGTTCCCGAAACCATGATTGGCACATCGATATTGCGTTCGTCTTTTACTTCTTCGATAGCGAAAAGTGCTGCTTTGGCATTTAGCGTATCGAAAATAGTTTCGACTAGCAATAAATCACTTCCTCCATCCAACAAAGCTTCTACTTGTTGTTTGTAAGCAATCCTCAAATCATCGAAAGTTACTGCTCTATATCCTGGATCGTTTACATCGGGTGACATACTTGCCGTTCTGTTTGTTGGCCCGATCGAACCGGCAACAAAACGTGGCTTGGCTGGATTTTTTGCTGTGAATTCATCAGCTACTTTGCGGGCAATTTTTGCCGACTCGTAGTTCAATTCATACACTAAATCCTCCATGTGGTAATCGGCCATACCAATAGTGGTTCCTGAGAACGTATTGGTTTCTATAATATCAGCACCGGCTTCAAAATAAGCGGCGTGAACGGCTGCTATTGCCTGAGGTTGTGTAAGCGATAATAAATCGTTGTTTCCTTTTAAGGAATGTGGAAAATCTTTGAAACGCTCTCCTCTGAAATCTTCTTCGGAGAAGTTGTAACGTTGCAACATGGTTCCCATAGCTCCGTCGAGTACAAGGATTCTTTCTTTGATTGCTTCTTGAATTGTTGACATAATTCTGTATTTATTAAACCTAACAGCTTTTGAAAACCTGTTAGGTTTGGCTTAATTATTATTTTCCAAAAATTCCTATTCTTGGCTCTTTAGCCCCGATGGAAGCGATATCCTTTTATTCTGGGGTTCAGAATAAAAGATATAGCGTACAGCGGGAACGATGATTGCAAAAAATGCGCCAATCTTTCGCTCCTGATACTGAAATGAATTCAGTATGCAATAATTATCGATATGTTATCAGAAAAAAGATTTGAAAAATACAGAATGTATCTTGTGTTATCTATCCCCGCGATGCGTGGTAGAATGTAGCACCTTTCCCGTAGGACGGGAGGTTGCTAAGGTTTCATTGGGTCTTTTCCCTCCGCCTTTCGTGATAACGTTCAATAAAATTAGGAACGGCGCAAAGTTATGAAATAGCCTTGCGACTTGCAAGTATTTTTTTCTTAGATTCTGAGACGCTAAGTTGCTAAGATTCTAAGGGAAATACTGATAAATAAAAAGCTCAAACTATATTTCAAGTTTGAGCTTTAAAAAAATCTTAGCGACTTAGTTTCTTAGTAACTCAGCAACTTATACGATAGCTTTCACTACTGCTTTTGGAGCTTCTTTACGAGTTCCGTCGAATCCGTCAACGCCGGAAACAGTGGTGTATTTCATCACATATTTTTTACCTGGATTGATGATTTGGTACGCTGCTTGGCACATTAATGTAGCCTCGTGGAATCCGCAAAGAATTAATTTTAATTTTCCTGGATACGTATTTACGTCTCCAATGGCAAAAATTCCTGGTATATTGGTTTGATAATCCAAAGCGTTGTTTACTTTGATCGCATTTTTTTCGATTTCTAATCCCCAGTCAGCAATTGGACCCAATTTTGGCGTAAGACCAAAAAGCGGAATGAAATAATCAGTTGGGATGTTCATGTGAGCACCTTCGATATCAACATCTACTGATTCTAAATGCTCAGCTCCGTTCAATCCTACAACTTCTCCTGGAGTAATCATTCTGATTTTTCCAGCGTTTTTCAATTCTTGTACTTTTTCAACTGAGTCTAATGCGCCTCTGAATTCGTTTCTTCTGTGAATCAAAGTTACTTCTGAAGCCACATTCGACAAGAAAATACTCCAGTCCAAAGCGGAATCTCCACCTCCTGAAATCACGACTCTTTTGTCTCTGAATTTTTCAGGATTTTTGATGAAGTACTTAATTCCTTTGTCTTCGTAAAATTCGATATCTTCGATTAATGGTTTTCTTGGTTCAAAACTTCCCAAACCTCCAGCGATTGCGATAACTGGGGCGTGGAATCTCTTTCCTTTATTTGACGTTACTATAAAGCTACCGTCTTCTTGTTTTTCGATAGTTTCGGCGCGTTCTCCAAGAGTAAATCCAGGTTCGAATTGCTTGATTTGTTCCATCAAATTATCTACTAAATCTCCTGCTAATACTTCAGGAAATCCTGGAATATCATAAATAGGTTTCTTTGGATACAACTCTGATAATTGTCCACCTGGTTGTGGCAACGCATCTAAAATATGACATTTCAATTTTAGTAATCCTGCTTCGAAAACTGCGAAAAGACCTGTTGGTCCGGCTCCTATTATAAGTATGTCTGTTTTAACCATTCTATTTAAATTTTTACGCTTATTATTATTTTATTTATCTGCAAATAAACTAATGATTTCTATTTTTGGAAGTGATTATTATCACTTATTGGCATTAGTTATTTTTTTTATTCTTTATTTTTTAATGCTTTGGTAATCTCGTTCATCTTTTGTTCATCGGGTTAAAACCCGATGCTATTCAATGTATCGTTGCTATGGAACTATTAAATTATTCTTTGTTTTTTAATGCTTCGGTAATCTCATTCATTCTTTGCTCATCGGGTTAAAACCCGACGCTATTCAATGTATCGTTCCTATGGAACTATTAAATTATTCTTTGTTTTTTAAAACTTCGGTAATCTCGTTCATTCTTTGCTCATCGGGTTAAAACCCGACGCTATTCAATGTACCGTTCCTATGGAACTATTAAATTATTCTTTGTTTTTTAGAGCTTCTGTAATCTCATTCATTCTTTGAACCTTTTCTTCAAAATTACCTTTGAGCGTTTTTCTATATTCATTGAGGTTTTCAACCATTTTGTTGACGTCCTCCGGAATCACTTCTTCGAAAAACTCCCGCAATCTTTTAGCTGTTGTTGGTGATTTTCCGTTGGTCGAAATGGCGATTTTTACATTTCCTTTGGTAATAATTCCACCCAAATAATAATCACATAAATCGGGTGTATCGGCAATATTGCAAATTAAATAACGCTCTCGAGCTAAATCGTATACACGTTTGTTGATTTCTAAATCATCGGTGCAAGCAATAACCATGTGGCGTTTCTTGAGCATTTTTTTCTTAAACTTCGATTGTGTTAATATAACCGAAGGATGATTTTCTGCCAAAGCTTCCAATTCAGGTATGAACTTTGTTGCTACTACCTCAACATTAGCGTTTGGACTGGATTTTAACATGAAAGACAACTTTTCTAAACCAACATTTCCTCCACCAACAATCAACACATTGATGTTGTGTAGCTTTAAAAAAATTGGGTATAATTCGTTTCTTTCCATTTTGTTATTCTATTCATCGGGTTAAAACCCGACGCAATAATATTGATCGTTCCTATCATCGGGTTGAAACCCGACGCTATAATATGACTCGTTCCTATCATCGGGTTGAAACCCGACGCTATAATATGACTCGTTCCTACGGAACTTTTACATTAATTATTTCTTTTGACAGAAACTCTTCGTAAAACCCTTTTAATTTGTTGCTTTCTTTAACTACTTCGCCAATAACGATGATTGCTGGCGAACTTAATTTATTTTCGGCAACCTCATTTTGAATTGTATCGATTGTTCCTACTGCAATTTTTTCATTTGATGTTGTACCATTTTGAATAATCGCCACAGGAATTTCTCCTTTGGATTCTTTTTGAAACAATTCAACAATTTGTGATAATTTACTCATTCCCATCAAAATCACAACAGTCGCTGATGATTGTGAAGCAAGAGCGATATCATTTGATAAACTTCTATCCGAAGTTGTTCCTGTGATTACCCAAAAACTTTCGGAAGTTCCTCTTTTTGTTAAAGAAATTCCTTGATTCGCAGGAACCGCAATTGCTGATGAAATGCCAGGGACTACAAATGTAGGGATTCCAAAACTTTCAATGTATTCAATTTCTTCGCTTCCACGTCCAAAAATGAATGGATCTCCACCTTTTAATCTCACAACATGACCATAAGTAAGTGCATTATCAACAATCAACTGATTAATTTGCTCTTGTGAATACGTATGATTTCCTATTTTTTTCCCAACAAAAATCTTTATAGATTCTTTTGGAGCATACTCTAAAATCTCATCATTTGCCAAAGCATCATACAAAACCACATTCGCTTTAGCAAGAGCTTTCACAGCTTTTACTGTAAGCAAATCTGGATCGCCAGGACCTGCTCCTACTAAAGTTACTTTGGGTTGGATTGTATTAAGCATTAGCTAAATCTTTGGCTCTATATTTTTCGATTGTTTCAAAGAAGGCAATCCCTTCTTGAATATATTGCTTTGCAAAAGCTTCACTTGGCTCATTTTTATTGATTTGGTAAACCAATTCTCTGAAAGAAGTTGCTAATTCAATTTTTTTAGTTTCTATAAAAACCGTATCAAACAAATCAATAATACCTGCATGATTGTTTGTTTTTTCATTTTCAGAAAGTAATAATGCTTTGGCTCCGTTTACAAAACCTGCGTAAGTATGATAAATAGCATCAGACCATTTTCCTTCTTCTAAAGATTCATTGGCAAAAATCAATTTATCTTTTGCTTCAAATAATAAAGTCGCTACCAAATCAATTACAACACCAGCACATTCTCCAACTCCAACGGCTTTTACATAATTATCAGCGTTACCCCAGTCTACAAAATCAGCTTCTGTAAGATTGGTTACATCTGCGAAAGGTTTTAGAATTTCGTAGAAATATTTCTCTCCTTTAGCATCATAATAATCAAGGAATTTTTGTCCGTTTCCATTAGCATCATAATCATTTAAGATTGTACGCAAAGCATCTGGCCCTCTACGGCTTGGTATTTTGATTACTTTATCAGCGAAACGTCCTTCTCCATTTCCTAAACGTCCACCACCCAATAAAACTTGTAATGCTGGTGCAACTAATTTACCTGCATTGATTGACATTCCTTGGAAACCAATAGCAGACATGTTGTGTTGTCCACAAGCATTCATACAACCACTAATTTTGATTTCTATTTCAAGGTTATTTTTGTATTGCGGATATTCAGCTTCAATTACTTTTTCTAGTTCTTCTGCAATACCAGTACTGCTCGCAATCCCTAAGTTACATGTATCTGTTCCTGGACAAGCTGTGATATCGGCAGTTGAATTATATCCTAAAGCAACCATATCCAATTTGGCTAATTCTTGATAAAAGAACGGTAAATTTTCTTCTTTTATATTACGAATTACAATGTTTTGACGCAATGAAAAACGCAATTCATTAGCGCCATAATTTTTAATTAAATCCGCTAATAATCTTGCTTTATCTATATAAAAGTCTCCTAAAAGAACCTTAACTCCAATTGCGTAATATCCTTTTTGTTTTTGTGCAATTACATTTGATTTTTTCCAAGCTGCATACGCTTCAGTATCATCAATTGTAACTTGAGGAACTTCTAATAAAGGCTCTGGAATAGCACCTTCAAAAGCAGTTGTATCAATTTCGTATGTTTCAAAAGCGATTGCCTTTTTCTCTTTTTCAACTAAATCTAAAAAGGCATCTTTCCCGATTTCTTTTACTAAAAACTTCATACGCGCTTTCATCCTTTTAGCACGTTCTCCATGTCTGTCAAAAACACGAATGATTCCTTCAGCTGTTGGGATGATTTGGTTTACAGGGATAAATTCTGAAAGCAATTCTGCATGAGCAGGTTGTGAACCTAGACCTCCACCGAAAACTACCTTAAATCCTTTTTGACCATCTTTAATTTTAGGAATAAACCCTAAATCATGTAAATAACTCAAAGCAGTATCTTCGTCTGAAGAAGAGAACGAAATTTTGAATTTACGTCCCATTTCCTGACAGATAGGATTTCTCAATAAATATTGAAACATGGCGTGAGCATAAGGCGTAACATCAAATGGTTCGTTTACATCGATACCTGCCAATTCGCTTCCTGTAATATTTCTTACTGTGTTTCCACAGGCTTCGCGCAAAGTAATATCGTCTTTAGCTAAATCTGCCCAAAGTTCTGGAGTTCTGTCCAAACTCACGTAGTGAATCTGAATATCCTGACGAGTGGTAATATGCAAACGTCCTGTAGAATATTTTTCAGAAACATTTGTAATATTCACCAATTGCTCACTAGTCACTTTACCATAAGGCAATTTGATACGAATCATTTGAACGCCTTCCTGACGTTGTCCGTAAATTCCACGTGCCAAACGTAGGCTGCGAAAACGCTCATCATCAATCCCTCCGTTGCGGAATAAATGTATCTTTTTTTCTAAATCGATAATCTCTTTTTGAACTATCGGGTTTTCTATTTCTGATCTAAAACTTTCCATTTTTTTGTCGCTTTTGGCTATTAGCTTTTTGGCTATTAGCTGGTAATGGTTATTTACTTTTTTATTTTGCTAAAGGCGAATAGCCAATTGCTAAAAACTATTTTATAAATCCAACTCCTGCTGTAGTGTTGGTCGCAGCGTCTATTAAGATAAAAGCTCCATTTGATTTGTTTTCTGTATATGAATCAAAATAAATAGCTTTACTCAATTTAATAGTAACTTCTCCAATTTCATTAATAGCCAATTGAGAAGCTGGTGTAATTCCTGAATAATCAGTTGCTATTACATTTTTCACACTGTCAATTTTCGCCAAAACTCTATTTGTGTTGTGTTGCACATAATATTTAGCCCCTGCTACTAACTTTTTGCTGTCCATCCAGCAAACTGTCGTTGTAATATCTTTTTCAATTTTTGGAAGCTCACTAGATTTTACAATCATATCTCCTCTAGTCACATTAATATCATTTTCTAATTCAATTGTGATAGAAGAACCAGCAACTGCTTCGTCATATTGTTTGTCAAAAAAATGAATTTTGGTCACTTTGGATTCTGTTAAAGAAGGAAGAACCGTAACAGCATCTCCAACTTTAATATTATTTCCTGATAATTTACCAGCATATCCTCTGAAATCGTGATACTCTTCCGTTTTTGGACGAATTACCGTTTGAACCGGGAAACGTGCTTTTCCTGCTTCATAAACATCATGAGAATGTAATCCTTCTAAATGTTCTAAAACAGTTTGTCCAGTATACCAAGGCATGTTCTCTGATTTTTGAGCAACATTTCCTCCATTGATAGCGCTTAACGGAATGTAACTTACGTTTTGTTCTTTGTAAGCACTTTTCTCGTTTAACGCCTGAAAATCAGCTTTAATTTTATTAAAAACCTCTTCAGAATAATCTACCAAATCCATTTTATTAATGGCAACAATCACATCTTTTACTCTCAATAAATTATTGATAAAAAAGTGACGGTAAGTTTGCTCGATAACTCCTTTACGGGCATCAATCAAAATGATAGATACTTGCGAGGTAGAAGCTCCTGTAACCATGTTACGAGTATATTCTACGTGACCTGGAGTATCGGCGATGATGTAACTTTTTTTAGCAGTAGAAAAATAAATATGTGCTACATCAATTGTAATTCCTTGCTCTCTCTCGGCAACCAAACCATCAGTAGCCAATGAGAAATCTAAGTAATCATATCCTTTTTGCTTGCTGCTTTTTTCTATTGCTTCAATTTTATCTGTAGTCAATGATTTTGTATCGTATAATAATCTTCCGATTAAAGTACTTTTTCCGTCATCTACACTTCCTGCTGTTGCTATTTTTAAAACTTCCATTCTTGTTTTTTTGTTTAAAGTTTAAAAGTTTAAGGTTTCAAGTTTTTCTAAACACCTCTTTATAAACCTTTAAATTTGAATTTTTATTTTAAATGTTGAATTTTAAATTTTAAATGTTTTAAAAACAATTCATAATTTAAAATTTATAATTCATAATTATATTAAAAGTATCCTTGTTGTTTTCTTTTTTCCATCGCAGCCTCAGAACGTTTGTCATCGATTCTGGCCCCTCTTTCGGAAATGGTCGAAGAACGAATTTCCCCTACGACTTCCTGAATAGTTGCTGCATAAGACTCAACAGCGGCAGTGCAACTCATGTCTCCAACGGTTCTGAAACGAACAATTCGTTCCTCGACTTGTTCGTCTTCTTCTTGGTACACAAAAGGAGAGTGTGACCAAATTAAACCGTCTCTCAAAAAAACTTTACGTTTATGCGAAAAATAAATGGATGGGATTTCGATTTTTTCTTGTTCGATATAACTCCAAACATCTAATTCAGTCCAGTTTGAAATTGGGAAAACCCGAACGTTTTGACCATTTTCAATTTTTCCGTTTAATAAATCAAATAACTCAGGACGTTGGTTTTTTTCATCCCATTGACCAAAATCATCACGAACAGAAAAAATACGCTCTTTAGCTCTTGCTTTTTCCTCGTCACGACGAGCTCCACCAATACAAGCATCAAATTTAAATTCTTCGATTGCATCCAAAAGCGTTATAGTTTGCAAACTATTTCTACTTGAATATTTACCAGACTCTTCAACTACTTTTCCTTCATCAATAGCATCCTGCACATTGCGAACAATTAATTCTAATCCTAATTCGGCAACCAATTTATCTCTAAACTCAATAGTTTCAGGGAAATTATGACCTGTATCTACGTGTAATAATGGAAAAGGGATTTTTGCAGGAAAAAATGCTTTTTGTGCCAAACGCACCAAAGTAATAGAATCCTTTCCTCCTGAGAAAAGCAAAACTGGTCTGTCAAATTGAGAAATTACTTCTCTGAATATGTAAATTGCTTCGCTTTCTAAAGCATTTGTTTTTAATACTGAACTCATTTTTATTTGTTTAAAAGTTTAAGGTTTAAAGTTTAAGGTTGTTGTGACCTCAACTAAAATCTCTCAACTATTTTATTTCTATTCTCTTTTTTCTAAAATCTGCCTTCTTATTTCTGTCTTCTTATTTCTGTCTTCTTACTTCTGGTGCAAACCACATTCTTTATGGCTTGATTCCCATGACCATCTTCCTGCTCTGATATCTTCGCCTGGTGCAATTGCTCTGGTACAAGGGGCACAACCGATACTTACAAACCCTTTTTTATGCAATGCGTTTTGTGGTACATTATTATCGTCAATATATTTTTGAACGTCTTCTAAACTCCATTTTAATAATGGGTTGAATTTTATAATATCAAAATTGGCGTCGTATTCAAATAAATGCAAATCACTTCTGTTTTCTGATTGCTCGGCTCTTAAACCAGTAATCCAAACTGAATTTCCAGCCAAAGCTTTTTTTAACGGAACCACTTTACGAATGAAACAACATTCTTTTCTATTCTCCACCGATTCATAAAAGCTATTAGGACCTTTTTCTCTCAATAAAGCTTCAACTGAAGTTGCTTCGGGAAAATAAACCTCGATGTTTTTTTTATACTTCTTCAAAGTCTTATGAAAAACATCATATGTTTCCTGAAATAATCTGCCTGTGTCCAATGTAAAAATGGTGATTGGCAAATCATTTTTAGCAATTAAAGCTGTAATCACCTGATCTTCTTGCCCAAATGAAGTAGAAAAAACCACTTTATTTGGATATTCATTAGCCAAAAATGCCAAAGTTTCCTCAATTGAAAAGTTGACTGTTTTTTCTAATAAAATATTTACTACTGACGAATCCATTCTTTCTATTTTTATTTAAAATCTATTACCCTATCGGCTTAGTAGATTACTTTGCAAAAGTACTACATATTTCTAAATATCAAAACAAAAAAATTATTTTTTTACTTTAAAAAACAATTAAATCTGAAGAAGTTAAAAAACTTGCAATATCATAGAGCTGGTAATCTAAAAACTGTTAGGCAAAATTACAACTAACTAAAAGACAGCCTGTTAATTTAATTATAAAAACTACTCTTTTTAAAATAAAACTAAAAAGCTATATCTGCCAGAGTATTGCTTTCTAATATCTTTAAAGTATTATCTCTCACTTGGGTCATTAATCGGCGGGCTGCGCAAGTAGTTTCATCATCACAATCGTCACATCTTTCATAAAAATTATGACTTGCACAAGGAAGTAAAGCAATCGGACCTTCAAGGATACGATATACTTTTGCCATACTTATTTCTTTTGGATCTTTGATTAAATAATAACCACCGCCTTTTCCTTTTTTGGCGCCAAGAAATCCTGAATTTCGAAGTAATAATAAAATACTTTCCAAAAATTTAATCGAAATATGCTCACTTTGAGCAATATCTGCAATAGCAACTGGCTCATTATTCTCACGTCTAGCCAAATAAGTCAAAGCTTTAATTCCGTACTTAGTTTTCTTTGAAAGCATATTTAAATTTTAAATTTAATTTAGAAGCCATTGTTTAAATGAACAGCTTTATATTATTCTGCAACAAAAATAGATATTTTGAGCGAGAAAACTAACAAAACGGAATTAAATTCTACCAATTTGATATAGTTTTGTTTTTATTTTTTTAAACTTGAATTAAATTGTGTTTGTGAGATGATTTTTTAATCTATTTTACTAGTACAAATCATGTTTATGCTAAAAAATCATTACAAATAAGATGAGCATTATCTTTTTTAAAATATAATTGATGATCTTGATTTTCAAAAGAATGGTTTTGAATTTTTAAATCTAAAAACCATTCCAGACTTGGTGCATTAAGATCTTTTTCGCCAAAATATAATTGGATTTTGCAATCTGGTTTCCTGGTTTCAAAACGCAATCTTGTTGAAGAAACAGCGATGAAATTACAAACTTTCAATCCATCTAAAGCAGCTTTCCATGCAATTGTTCCGCCTATACTAAATCCTAAAACATGGACTTCTTCTTTTTCACAGCGTAATATATTTTGAACTGCTTTGTCAATTCCTCCATTTACAAATTGGTTATGAATATCCATTTCATTAGAATCACTAACGTCAATTTCCCCTAATTCAAGAACGTCATAATATTGAATGTCAAATTTAGATTCTAATATTTCTAAATACGCTTTTAGCCATTTGGGATTTTTACCCCCAAATAAATCTGATAAAATAAGTAATCTGAGTTTTACCATAAATTAGGCTTAAAAATTAAACACAAAGCCCACGGTTAAAACCGTGGGCTATTATATTAATGGATCTACAATCTTAAGAAAGCGCCTGATTTAAATCTGCGATAACATCTTTCACATTTTCTAAACCAACAGAAACGCGCACTAGACCTTCGGTGATTCCGACAGCTAATTTTTCTTCAACGGATAATTTGCTATGTGTTGTTGAAGCCGGGTGCGTCACAATAGTTTTGACATCTCCAATATTTGCTGAGAGCGAACATAATTTAATTCTGTCCAAAAATTTTCTTCCTGCTTCGATTCCGCCTTTAATTTCAAACGCAATAATATTACCGCCCAAAAGCATTTGTTTTTTGGCAATTTCATATTTTGGATGTGATTTCAAGAAAGGATATTTCACGCTATTTACATTTGGATGACTTTCTAAAAATTCAGCCACTTTCAAAGCGTTCTCGCAATGTCTGTCTACACGAACTGACAAAGTTTCTAAGCTTTTAGACAATACCCAAGCGTTAAATGGTGACATTGCTGGTCCCGTATTTCTTGAAAACAAATATATTTTGCGAATCAAATCAGAGTCTCCAACAGCAATTCCACCTAAAACGCGTCCTTGCCCATCCATCAATTTTGTAGCCGAATGCACAACTATATGTGCACCATATTTAATTGGTTGCTGAATATAAGGAGTAGCAAAACAATTGTCTACAATCAAAATCAAGTTATGTTTTTTGGCAATTTTCCCTAAAAACTCCAAATCA
>NZ_DATIDY010000104.1:0-2903 GCF_035456085.1 Flavobacterium sp. | reverse complement strand
ACCATAAATCTACTATTTAAAATAAGATTACCAAAAAAATTACAAAGTATTAATAACCTCATTTGCCAACTCCAAAACAGCGTCAAATTGTTGCTTTCTGTCTAAGTAGGAATTATCCACTTCAATAGCATCTTCTGCCATAACTAAAGGAGAGTCATCTCTGTGAGTATCAATATAATCTCTCTCTACAACATTTTTTAGAACCTCTTCAAAAGATACATTATCTCCTTTTGCTTGTAATTCATCAAAACGTCTTTGGGCGCGGGTATCTGCTCCGGCAGTCATAAACACTTTTAATTCAGCATTCGGAAAAACAACTGTTCCAATATCTCTTCCGTCCATAACAATTCCTTTTGCTGCCCCCATTTCTTGCTGCTGTTCAACTAATTTGGAACGCACTTCTGAAATTGCTGCAACAGTACTCACAAAACCAGAAACCTCCAAAGTTCTGATTTCTTTCTCTACATTTACGTCATTCAAATACATTTCGGCAAAACCTAATTCAGCATTAAAAACAAAATGTAAACGTATCGATGGTAAACTATTTATTAATTTTTCTGAATCAAAAAAATCGGTTGTTATGTAATTATTTTGCATTGCATATAAAGCCACAGCACGATACATAGCGCCAGTATCTACATATACATAACCTAAATGTTTGGCCAATTGTTTTGCCAATGTACTTTTCCCCGTAGATGAAAATCCATCGATCGCTATGATTATTTTTTTCATGTCTTATTTTAATTTAATGTCAAAAGCTTGTACACACTTTCTTTATTTCTTAATTCTCAGCTCGTATTTCGTATCTCTAAATCATTCTCCAAAATTCACAACCAGCCCAAACAAGCTGGTATTTCCGGCTAGAGTATATTTGGAATAAGAATAATTTAATTTTAACTTATTCAGTCTAAGCCCAAAACCCAATGAAAGTCCGGAAAAATTTCTTTGATCTTGAATTTGCAGTTCATGTCCTCTTCTAAAATTATAGCCAAATCTAAGATTAAAGGCTTTCTTTGGAAAAAGTTCAGCACCAAAAATCATATGCCGAAGCGCATTATTGAAAAAAGAGACTTTTTCTTCAGTAACTGTACCATCAATCGAAGTTTCGGAATTAACAGGATTCGAAAAAGACAAATCCCATTGTTGTAAATTTTCGATAGTAAGGTGCCAGCGAATTGGTACGTGTTCAAGTTCTTGAGAAACTCCAGCAATAATTTCAAACGGTAACTTTTCTTTATTGCCGTCGTAAGTTGTAAATTGAGTTCCAATATTCATCAATGTTACCGCCCAATTGATATCATTTGGTTCATCAATATAAACCAATCCTAAATCAATAGAACCACCAAATGAGTTGTAGCTTTCCAATGTTGATTCGATAAGTTTGGCATTGGCTCCCAAATGAATATCCGTGTAAGGAATATTATAAGCATAGCCCACTGAAAGTGCTATTTCGCTACCAGTAAAAGATGAAGTTGGCGTACCATTTTCATCGTAACCATCAAATTTTCCGTAATTGATATAATTAATCCCAGCTTGAAATGTCTGTATATGCTGATCGTAAGTATAGGCGTAAGAAGCCGTTCCATAGGTTACTTCCTGATAGTAATTTCCATAATTTAGAGACAAATGATTATTCATTTCTTCATTGATAGAAGCAGGATTAAAAAGCGCCTGATTTACATCTTCATCATAGATAGTAATTGTTTTTCCTCCCAATGCGGCTTGTCTTGGGGAGGTAATTAAATTTAAAAACTCATAAGTGTACTTCCCTCCTATTTGTCCGTAGGAAACAGAACAAAACAGGAATGAAATGTAAAATAAAAGTTTTTGGAACATGTAATGGATAAAAGTAAATTTCGAATTTAAAGTTCCAAACTTACAAAAAATAACGTCTAATAACGCGGATTATTTTTTCAAATAAAAGCCCACAGTTTAAATTGTGGGCTCAATTTTCAATTAAATTTTGTGCTGTTGTGATTTATTTCAAATCTTTTGCGTTTTTAACTTTATCTTTAGTTATAGCTAAATCTAAAACTTCGCTCATTTCTTTTACATAATGAAAAGTTAAGCCTTCTAAATACTCAGGTTTAATTTCATCGATATCGCTTTTATTTTCATGACACAAAATAATTTCTTTGATATTGGCTCTTTTTGCAGCTAATATTTTTTCTTTGATACCACCAACTGGCAATACTTTTCCTCTCAAAGTAATTTCTCCTGTCATTGCGGTATTTTTCTTCACTCTTTTTTGAGTAAGCAAAGAAACTAACGATGTCAACATCGCAATACCGGCACTTGGTCCGTCTTTTGGAGTTGCTCCTTCTGGAACGTGCAAATGAATATTATATTTATTCAAAACCTCTGGATTCAATCCTAATAATTCGGCGTTTGCTTTTATGTATTCTAAAGCAATTGTTGCCGATTCCTTCATTACTGTTCCTAAATTCCCAGTTATGGTCATTGATCCTTTTCCTGGTGAAAGTAATGATTCAATAAATAAAATATCACCACCTACACTTGTCCAGGCAAGACCAGTTACAACACCAGCAACTTCGTTATTTTCATATTTATCTCTTTCTAAACGAGGAACTCCAAGAACTTTTATAATATCTTCGTCAGTAACTTTTTTATTGTATTCCTCCTCCATTGCCACAGATTTCGCGGCATTACGAACGATTTGAGCAATCTTATTTTCTAATCCACGAACACCTGATTCACGAGTGTAGCCTTCAATTATTTTTTCTAATTGTTTTTTGCCAATTGTCAAATCTTTAGGTTTCAAACCATGAGCAGCCAATTGTTTAGAAAATAAATGTCTTTTGGCAATTTCTACTTTTTCTTCTATTGTATAACCAGACATTTTTATCACTTCCATACGATCTACCAAAGCTGGTTGAATAGCA
>NZ_DATIDY010000103.1:0-14109 GCF_035456085.1 Flavobacterium sp. | reverse complement strand
CTTCAAATCATAATAAACAACATTTTGAGTAAAACTCCCAATGGTTATCTGTACTTGTTCTGAAAAATGTGCCATGATAATGTCTGTTTTTTAGTTAGTCCTTACAATTAATCTAAAGCAATCCAATTATTAGAGAACTTAGCATCTCCAAAAGTCAATTCTTTAGCTACCAACTCCATTGTTATTTTCATTGGAACTTCGGTAGTACTTGTAAATTGTTCATCATAACCAACACAAAATGCTTTAGTAAACTTAAGTTCTTTCATTTTACTTAAAGCATCTCTTCTATAAAAAACAATTTTACCATCTTTAGTCAAATCACTATTTAACATCCACGATAAAAAATTGCTGTTTTGACTGGCTTCAATTACCATTTTTATGACACCTCCTTTTGCATTTCCTGTAGGCTTGCTTGTAGTATCAATTCCCTGTTTGAAGCTTATGTTAAACTCAAGAACATTATATTCTTCGCCATCTATATGTAATTTGGATAAAAAACTCATTTGTAGATTTATTTTTATAAGTTAAAAAGTAGTATTTCGAAGGATACTGCTTTTATTTGATTTAAGGAATTTTTAAAATTAAACAAAAAGGAAGTCCAATTAATAGACTTCCTTTAATAGTTTAAAACTCATTTAAGATTAATGAAGTCAAATTGATTATACCCAAGCATTATCAAATTCTCCTCCACCCATCGAAATCTTGCGAGCAGAAATCATAAAAGTCTCCGTTAAAGGATTCTCACTGTTATGATCAAAGTTCTCTTTGTACTTAACCATGTAAGCTTCTGTAAACTTCAATTCTTTCAAAGTAGCGTTAGAATCACGTTTGATGAATTTTACTGACCCGTCTTTTCTTTCGAAATTATTAGTCATCCATTCGAACAATTCTGTGCTTCCTGTTGATTCAACCTCAATCATGATTCTACCTCCACGTGTTACCGTAGATGGACGCCCTGAAGCATCTGTTTCCTGAGCTAAATCATAACTTACGTTTAATACTTTGTAATCCTTTCCGGCTACTGACAATGATGTTAAAAACGACATAATGTAAAATTTTAATTATTAATTTATTTATTTATAATGTAAATATATAAATAAAATCTTATTTAAAAATATTTTTTTGTAAAAATTTATTTATAATATTAAAATATCGATTTATCAAATAAAAAAAAGGTAATTCTTACATTATTGCAATAGAAAATTTATTTGTATGATAATGGTCCAACAAAAAAGTAGCCTCTAAAATCAAAATTCCTATTGGTGCTTTTGATTGTCGCCTCAATTATGATGTCAACCTTCTTTTTGGCTCTATTTACATCATCAACTACATACATTGTCTCGGATAGTTCTACCATTAGCTCATTTATTTTTATTCTTTTTTCATGAAAAAGCAGTGATTGTTTCATTGTTTTAGAAATGATTTCCTTTAGTGTATTTTCATTCATCAAAAGATCAAAATCAATTTCCCAAATCCTCGAACCGAAAGTCTCATCAAATTTGCATTCTCCAAATGTTGTAGTTGCTAACAGTATAATTTGTTGGGCTATCGAGTGTTCAATTGAGGTTTTTTCTAATTCCTTTTTTTGAATAATGCCATTAAAATCAATAGGTAGTTTGTAAAAAGCTCCTTTCATTGCATTTGTATTTTAAATATAAATCAACCTGTCAATTAGTCCCTGTTTATTTGTTTCGATTGCTTTTGAAACCTGCTTTCGCTTGATTATATGCAACCTTACTATTGGCGTCAATTTCAAAAGCTTTTCTCGATATAAAATATCACCTATAAATCTTTGTCCTTTATTTTTATCTACAATAACAAAATAACTCGTTCCCTTTTCAACTATAAGCGTATTTATATCACCTGCAAAAAGCTGTATTTTCTGCTGCTCTTTTTCAAAAGTATAGGTGAGTTTTTCGTGGCTTAATCTTCTATACTTTGAAATATTAAATGTTTCTATTTCTTCTTTTAAAGGCTCAAAAGGAATATTCTCAAAAAGAAAATTCTTTGGAGCTAAAAATTTTAAGCCCAAAAAACTCCACAAACCTTTTTTGGCAGTTTGTTCTTTATAAAAAAAAGTGTCACGTGTTACCTGGTAGATTTCTTTTTCATTGGATTTATCATCCGAAACAATCATCTGATAAGTCGGAACTTCAACTTCTGCTGGAATTTCTACGCCTTTAAAATGCGTTTTTAAATACACAGACCCCGTTTGCTGTTCAGAAATCACTATGCTTATAGTATGGGTGTTTAAAACTGAATCAGTTCTGACGATGGTTTTTCCTTCTCCGTTTCCTGCATAAAAAACAGAACCATCATTCTCTGTAAGTCCTAATGAAAGATTTAATTCCGGAAATGGCATAATTGGTGTTTTTTAAAATTTTAATGGTAAAGCTAATTTCAAGCTTGTTTTTTCAGACCTATTTTCTATCTTTTTTTCTTGACTTTATAGAGTTTTAGACAATGCAGATAAAATTTTATATTCTGATTGTCTTCTTCACTTGGACTGAATTCATAATCTTTTTTTAGGGTAAAAAACTTTATGGTATTAATTGAATTTGCCTTCAGTTTTTTAATATCTTTTCTTGTGAGTTCTAAAGCTGCTGTGCCATCACAATTTACTTTGTATGTATTTTTTAACAGGTACATATCTCCATTTTTAAAATAAAGTTCCAACGGCTGTTCCTGTTTCACACAAACATTATCAGTAAAAATTTTAAAATATAAATAAATACTGTTTCTTCTTTTACCTAACTGAAAAACGGCATATTCGTTGTCTTCATTATATACACGGAGTAAAATTGGTGCCGCGCTAGCAAATAACTTTCCTGAAAGCAATAAATCATTTTGAGAAATGGGGCAATTAAGGGTGTCAATCGGATTTATTTTTTGGGCTTTTATCGAATTTGTAATTGAAAATAATACGATTAAAAGTGAAATTTTAAGTGCTTTCATGAATTTGAATTAATTGGGTTTACCATTCAAAAGATCAATGTTTTGTTTAAAAAAGGAAACACATTTTTAATATGTGCTCCCTTTTAAATTTAAGATGCAATTATTTTTGCTCGTAATCGGTATCCCATTCTGTTCCATCATCTCCTTTATGTCCATCCATTTTGATAAGGAAGTTTTTAGCGGGAAAATAAGGTTTCATGTGGATATCCATATAAATTCTGTCTTTCTGAATTGGATCCTGTTCGAATCTGCGAATTTCAAAATTCTCAATCAATTTGTCTGGACCTGTAATACCATCAAGGAAACTAACGATTTGGTTCATGATCTCTTTACGTGTTTTTGCCGTAAAATTTTCGAAAGCGCGACGGTTAAGGAAATCCATTAGTACCTTTGTCACATAATCAAAAACACGAACCACTGAATAGGTTTGCAGTCCTAAATTGTCTCCGCTAAATAATGTTTTTGCAGAAAATGCCATTACTTTTCCATACTCGTTTACCATTGGAACCAATCCTAAATTTTCAAGATTGGCGATTTCACTTTTCTTAAGATCGAATTTAACACCGTCAACCTCATTGATTCCTCCAAATTTTTTACCGGCGGTAACTTGAGACATCAAAGTTTTATAAATTTTCCCCGCAAGTGCTGCTGATGGAGCGATGTGTAAATCTTCAGTTTCCCCAATTTGATCAAATCTTCCGCGGCCTACCAACCAATTACAAGTCATGATTACATTTGAACGATATACATCTCCACCTGTCAAAGAAGCAGCATCAAACATTTCCATTACATCATCCGGTTCATCAAGATGTTCGAAATCGGTAACCAACATCACTTTATTTTCATGTGCTATTTTTGCCCATTTTTCAATTACTTTATTAGAACCTAAATAACCCGGAATTACCAAAATTCCGTAATTGTTTTTAAGATCTAAACGATCGTAATTATCTACTAATTCCGAGTGAATTGCATCAATAAAACGAGTATTGTCTAGATCTTTCAATTGCTCAATATCAGCATTTACGATGGTAACATTTTTGACTTTATCTGTTTCAGTGTTCTTAAAAAACAAAGCAATTGTTCTGTAAGCAGCTTCAATTTCTCTAGTTTCTTCAACAGCTTTAGCTAAATTCTTTTTCAGCAATGCCTCAGATTCTTTGCATTTATCTTCACTTTGTGCTACCATGTCAGTCAAAGCTTCATTGCTACTTAAAACTGATGCCCATAACTCTAAAGTTTTCTTAAGAGTTTCTCTCTCTTTAGCTTTATTAACTTCTCCAAGGAAAATTTTTCTTCTTGCTTTTCTATCCGGATTAAGATTCTGAACTCCTTCAATTGCCATTTCAAATAATTCAAACCCACCATATTTAGCGAGTTTTTCAACATTCTTCTCAATTGAAGTTCCTGTTACTTTACGTTCTAATACTGCTGTATCTACACCGTTCTCTTTATATGCTTCTTTAGTTGACATTTATTATCTTTTTAGTTTCTTATTTATTCTCTTTTAACTCATTAATTAGCGCATCAAGACTTTCCAATAAAGCTTGTTTAGCTTCGCCATCTTCCAGAGCCGCTTTCAATATTTTATTGGATTTCAACTGACGGATAATTTTTTGATATTGATCTTTTTCTGTTTCTAAATCAGATAAAAAACTGCTTTGTGACGTGATTCCTTTAACGCCAAAATCTCCTAAATTCTTAAAGCTTAAAGCTTCAGTTTTTGTAGCTCCATCAGCAGTTTCAAAATTTACTTTTACTTGAGGCTTGAAATGTTCAAAGGTCTTTTCTACACTTGTAATCCCTTCAACCAATTCAGGTTTTACAGGAGCATCAACAGTTAATTTTTGAGCAACTAGTGTTCTGTTTTGAGGGATTGCGCTAATCGCTTCGTCGGCGTCTAATTTTACTTCATTACCTCCAATTCCATAGTTTGATAACATAATTTTAATTTTTTAAATGGTTGTTTATTAAGTTTTTACTCTGATTTCTATTTATTGATTTTGATAAATCTGACGACAGACATCTAAATCTCTACTTACTTTTTCCAATTCTTCTTTGTACGTTTTGGCCGACTGGTTCAAACTGTCAATTAAATGCGAGTTATGGGTAAGGCTTCTGATTTGTTTTTTATAATCAATGATATTTTTATAAGCCAAAATCACATTGTTGTATAGCTTTTTATTTTCGGTGGTGTCTTTCGGAATTTTTTGATACATGTTGGCTATCATGACATTGGCCAGACGTTGCTGAAAATCATTATCAACTTTAGGTGAATTGATAGAATCAATTGTCATTCTTATACTATCGATTTTTACCGAAAAATTAGTTTGATAATCATATTCTCTTTTCATCATTTCATTTTCTGCTTTTAGCATTTTATTTTCTGCAACCGGCATATAAAAATTGAATGAAACTGCAATTAGCATAACGGAAAAAGTCAGAATAAAGGCAATTAAAAAAGCGACAAAAGCTTTCTGGCGTTCCTGTTTGTTTAATACTTCCATAATTTATTTTACTATTTTATTTTTTTAATCTTTTATAAAGAAACCGTGTCTTTTCGGGTTATGAATAATGTCTTTTTTATCTGTTTCGGCTACAAATAATTCGATACTTTCTTTTTTCTTGCCTATATAATCGAGTTTGTTGAGTGTTTCGAACAACCTTTCTATTCTGGACAATGCTTTCATTGTTAGAGTTGCTGTTTTATCAATATGTACATGGTCATAGCCGGCATTGATTAGTGATGTGAACAATATTTCGAGATCTCCTTGAGAAATACCACACCATTCAGCAAAATAATTAAGTAATTCTTCTTTCCCTGCACCTGATTTTGAATCGATAAAATTTTTCATCACTCTTGCAAAAGACACTACTGTACTCAACATCATTGCCGGATGTTGATGCAATGCAAACCAACGAAACTGCGTCAGCGTACTTCCTAAATAATATCCTGTATTATCTGCTAATTCCATTACTGTCTGAGCCAACAATCCTGTTTGCTGAATTCGGTTGATTTTTTGAGAAATTTGTACCGAATAAATTTCAATTTGCCCAAAAGAACGTGCGATTTGCGCGTGCATATCGACTAATTTTGGATGACAAGCAACGGTAACTGAAGACGGGATGTAATCTTCATCCAAAACGGTTGTATCACCTACCAGAACTTTCCCAATTGCCAGATAAAAACCTCCGTATCCTATTCCTGAACGGAATTCTTCTGCTTTAATTAAATGAAGATTGTATTCAGGAAGTGTATATGGATATCTTGGAGGAACTTCATCCGGATCAGGTTCTCCAAATGGAATCCTCTTTTTAGAATTAACCGATATACAGGCCAATAATTCCAACTGTTCTCCATCTTTTATTTCATAGGTTTCTTCAGGATAAGGAACCTGAAGATCTATTGTATCTGTATTGCTTTTACTGATTTCAATTCTCGAACCATTTGGAGTAATTGCGTGACATTCTTCTACTCGAACACGCAGTAATCTATGGTTATCAATGCCTAAAGTAATCTTTGTAGACTCTTTATTTTGATTTCTGGAATCTAATAATCCGTAACTCAAAGGCGTGGTATGGATCCCAATTGCATCATTTACCAATTCAGAAACATTATCCTGCATTGCTAAAAAATGATTCTTGTTTATCTTCATCCCATCGATCCAGTTAACGGGAAAATGACTTAATTTTTCTATCATAATTTTTTATATCGTTTTTATTAAAATGGCATTTATTGATTTCCTTTCTATTTTCCCTGTTGCCTTTAAAGCAATGCTTCAAAAAATGTTTTTCTTTAGTATTTGTTGTAAAATTTTTCTGGTTAAATAGTAACAATGGTGCGCGCTAAACCCTTTTTTTGAGAGGAATTTATCCTTTAATCGTTGATTTGGGATCATTGTTATTTATGTAAATATCTGCTCTATTAATTTCGAACAGATGATATTTATTTCTATCCGTTGCAAGCCATTTTACACTCACTTTCATTTCTATAATATCAATTTCATCTCCAACTGTCGTTGTGTATTGTACTTTATAATTTTCATTAAGTCTTTCTGGTAAAAAAGGCAATCTATAATTATTTCCTAAGATGACTTTCGTTAGCTTTTTCTTTATTTCTTCATTTGTATTACCATCATTATTTTCTGGAGCTAGAATCAAAAATTCTAAATAACTTTTAAAATCAGCTTCAATCAAATCAGGAATTTCGCAATATATATTGTGATATCTTCTGAGTTCACGAGAGTCTGCACCAAGTTCACGAGCTACACTTTCCAGAGTATCTCCCTTTCTTATCCTGTAAGTACGGTGCTTGTCGTAAATCGCTTCTTTAGACTCTACTCTATACTTCATTCTACCTAAACTATTTTAGAATTAATAGATATTAATTACTTAATTCTAGTTGTTTTTCTTTATTTTCAGATTTTAGTTCGAACATAAAATCATCATTACTCTTATCCTTTTTGTTCAATTTGATTTCTTCTTTTTTCTGTCTTTTACAAATAATTATCGAATTTTCGGTAATACCGTTCATACCCAAAGTATATTTGGCGTCAACATATTTAGCTGTTTGATACCATTTAGGCTGTAAAAAGAAAACCCAATTACAGTTTTCACCATTGTGTTTTAATTCAATTTTACTTTCTGCATTGTGTTCATTATATCCTGAAACTGTATGATAGAACAATGCTCCAAAATCAATTCGAACAGGGCCTTTTGACCTAATAGAAGTATATTCAGTACTGTCAGGTTTTTTTTGAATTAATAAAGTTATAAGCAGTAAATCCTTCATTTCAACATTCTCAATTTCAGGAAAAGGATTTTTTCTTTCTGGTATTTTCCACGTAACATATTCTTTAGGAGGTATCTGCATCATATAATTAAAAACTGCATAAACACCTGTTGGTACTATAAATACCAAAAAATGAGAGCAAATCAAAAAAGTCAGTACAATTCCGTTTAAAGCGGTATAAATAATTACAAATAAAACACTTGAGTAAAGTGTAACCAATAATGAAAACAATAATTCGATACCTACAACACCTTTTAGATTAAACTCGTTGAAGTACCATCTATATAAGTAAACATTTAGGATTCCGAATAACAGTGATGCTATTTGATAAAAAAGAAACTCATCCGATAACTCAGTGAACAATTTATTATATCCCAAAAAGCCAACTAAAGCATAAAGAAGAACAAAAGAAAAAAGATAGATGTAAAATTTTCTTTTAAACTTTACTGCAAATTCTTTTATCTTATCGCTAAATACCATTGTAAGAATGACACTGAGAGCGATAATCACAACTAAAAATACGATAAGCCTAACATCAATAAGGGCTGTTAAATGTTTTTTTACCATTTTTAAATTCGTGTTGTATACCCTAACACAGGTTGTTTATTAAAATTAAATTCTTCGGTTTCTGCGTTCATTAATAAAACAATCTTTACTTCTACTTCCATCGGGAAAAAGTGTTCGCAAAAACTGTCAATAAATAGCTGTATTTCACCATTGTTTATGTAATCGCCAAACGGCTTATTGGTTATTGGGCCAATCTTTAAGGTTAAATTCAGGGAATAGTCCATATAATTTTTTCCGCTAATGAAATCAACTCCCAATCTGTTTTCACCCAACTTAATCTGTTCGTTTTCTTCACTATATTCTTTAGAAGTTGTTGTTGCATATCTCACTTTTTCCTCTATAATATTAGACAAGCAACGACAAGCCAAATCTATATCTCCAACTATTTTATAAGCGTATGGCAAAAGCTTAATGAATTTAGAAACCAATACTGTTGGAAAAATAGGTGGTAATCCCCAAAAATCATAGAAGAATTCTAATGGTTTACTCTCGTTTAGCTTATAAAAAAAATCCCTTTCAACACTTTCTATTTTTGTTCGATAATGAAAAATCTCATTCTCAAATGGAGCAAAAAAATCACGGGCCTCGGCTTCCTGCTTTTTCTGGTGCTTATGCTCGCGAATCATCTGCTTTACTGATTTATCGGCATTATTTTCACTCAAACTGTGAACAATACCTTCAGGAAGCGCATCATAAATGCTATCTCTTGATAATTGTATATTTATAAATTCTTGTCTGTTATAATTATCATCTTGAATTGTAGCTGCCAAAATATCACTTCTATAAGCTCTTGAGAATTGTCCATGATTAGAAATCATAATTTCATCTTGCTGAACATTTTTACTCTCCAAGAGTTCATTGGCAATAACTTCGGCTCTTATGTCATAAGAAATATTTTCTATTTCGTATGTAAGCTCTTCAAGACTATTTTTATTATTTCTTTGCATCTTCATTAATTCGTCCAGCGCCTATATAACGCAACTGAAAATATTCGTCATTGAAATTATATATCGCCAAACCTTTATTGGTACAAGCCAAAATTCTATCGTTATGCAAATACAATCCTACATCTGATATTGGGTGGTCTTTATCATATCTAAAAAAAACTAAATCACCTTCAATAAGAAAAGTTCTTCCTGTGAAAATTTGAATAGATTTAGATTTCCACATTCCCACGGGGTCTTTTGGTAGCGTAACTTTATAGACATCACTATAGAGCGATTGCAGAAAATAAGAACAATCAATTCCTTTTTTAGAAAAGCTTTTTTCTTTGTAGGGCGTATTTATCCATGGATCGATATACGAATATAATTTGTAGTTTGTAATTTTATTAGGCATTACCGCAAGAATAATCGAATATTTTTCTTTTAATACCAAAATATCGTCTGCTAAATTTTCCGAATTATCATTAACTATTATTTTATTATCCAATCCTTTTTCTTTTATATGGGATTGTTTTTTTAACAATTCTAAAGAATAATCATATTTAAAAGGTATTTGAGCAATATAATTTTGTGCATTGGAATTAATACACAAAAACAAAATCAATATTAATAAGCCTACCTTTCTCATAATATTTAAATACCTCTATTCTTTTTTAAATAAATAAATGTCATTTTTCACTACTCGCAGTTACAATAAACAATGAATTACTTACATTAACGATGCAGAATTTATTTACACTATCCATTGTTTGCTACAAACGTAATAAATATTTTTGTAAGAATAAAAATTATTTTTGTAATATTTTTGTAATAATTTTAATATTTTTAAAATAAATAAAATTACTTTTGTTTTATTTATAATAGAAATATCTGACTTTATTTAAACATTAAATACATTATATGAATAAAACGAATATTGATATCAGGGTTGTTCTTTTCTTTGCTATTTTATTATTAATTGGGGTGATAATTTTTGCAATACAGTTGTTTAATCATGTTGATTGTGATGATGCTGAATTTTATGTTTTCACAGATTATTCTCAAACGGATGAGTCAATAGAATTTTATGACAAAACTCCAAACGCAAAGTCTTGGAAATGGGATTTTGGTGATGGGTCTGAAATTGATATAAGAAAACATACTTTTCATGTCTATAAAAATCCTGGTAAATATTATGTCACCTTAACAATAAATAGTGATTGCGGACACACAAAAGAAATCAGCATAAAAGATAAAAATGTTGCTGATAGATTAGGTACTCCTAAAATTATTGTCCCAAAAATTATCACCGTAGGACAACCCGCCTATTTCAAATCGGTTTCAGAAGATGCCAAAACTTGGGAATGGGCTTTTGGAGAAAACAAAAGTATTGATGAAACATCACCTGATCCGGTTTATAATTTTTCTACTTCTGGTGAAAAAACAATTACACTGGTTATAAATGGAGATTTTAGCCGAGTAGCTAAAAAGGTAATTTATGTACATCCAAAAGTTATAAAAAAGGTTAATCCATTAGATGTCACCTCCTATGTATATGAGAAAAAAGCGGAAGCCTTTGAATTGCCAAGAGGATCAGTAAAAAAAGATCCGCTGGAAGAAATGCTACAATATGTTCCGGTGGCCCCAAAAACAAAAACTGTCAAAGACAGTACAATTGCAATTAAAAAGGTTCCTAAATTATCCGAAGATCAATTTGAGGTTTTATTGACCAAAGTGGCCGAAGGAAGCAAAGTAAAAGATGACTTTGCAGAATATTTATGCGATGACTTGGATATTCCGATTGTAAAAAATGATTCTGATTTATTGACTTTCTCTGAATTATGTGCTTCCATTAAAGGAAAAAAAATAAAAATAGAATCGATACGCCTTAAAAAAGACAAACAAAACAATTGTATTAAAGGTGTAAACATCAGTTATAAAATTAAAAAATACTTGATCTGGACTAAAGATTAATAAGTCATGAAAGAAAAAAACGTTTTCAGCACAGAATTATTGAGTGCTCTTGAAATTGCCAAAAAAATTGCCAAAACCAATTCGAATAAATATTACTCTGCGTCACATTTACTCAAAGCCATTTTAAACAGGGATTTGTCTCTTTTAAAACAACTGGAAATGATGGGGAAAGACGTTTATTATCTTGACGAATGGGCTGAAGTCCGAATGGAGGAAGAACCAAAAACTACTCATGTCCTTGATGCCGAACCTAGCGATTTGATCGATGATATTATCAAAGAAGCCGAATCGGTAAGAGTAGCTTTGAATGAAGATGAAATTAGTGTTTATGCAGTTATGGTAGCTCTAAGTTCACCGGGAGTCGGCTTTAATTTTGATCAGATGAAAACTTATCCTATTTCCCGAAATGAATTATTGGATGATCAAATAGTTATTCCTCACAATGATAGTGGTACTAAGCAAGAAATAAAAAAAGGCTTTTTAGGCAAATACTGTATTTATAAAAATCTCGAAAAAAAGAATAAAAGAGTTATTGCAATTGGTAGAGAGACCGAATTAAATACAATAAAGGAAATACTTTGCCGATTTTCAAAGCCAAACGTATTACTGATTGGTGATCATGGAATAGGTAAATCCATATTAATTGACACATTTGTTCAAAATGTAATTGCAAATCAGGTTCCAGACGCATTAAGTAAAGTGCAGCTTTTTGAACTTGATTTATCAAGTTTGATTGCCGGGGCATCCTACAAAGGCGAAATCGAAGACCGGCTAAAAAATTGTATTCAGGAGCTAAAACACTATCCAAAAGCTATTCTTATAATAGAAGAAATTCACACTTTATTGGATAAAAATGGTGGTGATTCCGGAGTTTCAAATATTCTAAAAGGGGAATTGGCAAAAGGTTTAAATATTATTGCCACTTCCACTATTGACCAATATACCAAGCGAATTGAAAAAGAGCAAGGGTTATCAGGCATGTTCGAAATTGTAAAAATGGAAGAATCAGATGATCAGACTTTATTCAGAATGATTAGAGAGTCTATCAAAACCTATCAGGAACATCATAAAATACAAATTGATGATGAAACAATCTCTGAATCCATCAGATTGTCAAGAAGATATTTAAAAGAAAAAAGCTTACCTGAATCAGCCATTAACCTTATCGATCATACCATGTCGGTATTGAAAACCTCAGGTGAGACTTTTTTAAAAGAAAAAAAATCTATTCTCGATAAATTGAATCTTTTAAAGAAAAACGAAACGAATTTATCCGAAGAACTATTACTAAAAGAATGCAATTGGTTTCTAATTGATTTAATCAATAAAACTTCTTTTTTGATGATCATAGAAGAAGAAAATCAAAGAAACTCTTTTGAAACTTCCCAATCCATTATCAATTATATTGAAAGTTTAATTAATTCTCTCGAACAAAAGGCATTAGACAAACGTGTACATATTGAACCTATTGACTTATCACTAATTATTGCTAAGAAAACAGGAATTCCCGTTGGAATGCTAAAGGAAGATGAAAAACAAAAACTCAATAATATTGAGGAAGTTTTAAACAAAAGAGTTATTGGACAGAACCATTGTATCACTTCTGTGGCAGGTTCTATTTTAGAATCTAGATCAGGATTGAGCAAAGCCGGTCAACCAATTGCATCATTCTTTTTTTTAGGACCCACAGGAACTGGAAAAACGGAATTGGCAAAAAGTCTAGCCGAATTTCTCTTTCAGGATGAAAATGCAATTATCCGATTTGATATGTCTGAATTTAAAGAAGAACATTCGGCAGCTTTACTTTATGGAGCTCCTCCAGGATACGTTGGCTATGAAGAAGGTGGTTTATTGGTTAATAAAATAAGACAAAAACCTTATTCTATTGTATTATTTGATGAAATAGAAAAAGCTCATGCTTCTGTATACGATGTATTTCTTCAAATAATGGACGAAGGAAAATTACATGACCGCTTAGGAAAAGAAGGCGATTTCTCCAATGCTATCATCCTTTTTACCTCAAATATTGGAGCAGACCATATTGTAGAAAAATTCAATAAAGGTCAAATCCCGAGTTCCTCATCTTTGATGGAAATTATGGGAAATTATTTTAGACCTGAATTTTTAGGACGATTAACCGAAATTGTACCTTTTGCCCCTATCAGTAAAGAAAATGCCCTAAAAATATTTGAAATTCATCTTAAAAAAGAATTCATGGATTTACTTAAAAATATTAATATTTCTGTAGAAATTCCGCTAGAAGTCAAACTCTATTTAGCAGAAAACGGATATAATGCTAAATATGGAGCAAGACCAATAAAAAGCATTATTAGAACTCACTTAAGAAGACCATTAGCAAAAAAAATAATTGCAGGAGAAGTTAAAGACGGAGATAAAATGGTTGTTGTTATTGAAAATGATGAAGTCAAATGGAAAAAAGGGAACAAATTATTTGCTTAATCCCGAACTTTTGCAATTGATCCCATTTTACACATTACCAAAAAGGAATAACAAAAAAATGAGATAAATAACAAAAATTATTTATCTCATTTAGTACTCAGAGCGGGACTTGAACCCGCACGAACATTGCTGTTCACTGGATTTTAAGTCCAGCGTGTCTACCAATTTCACCATCCGAGCATTAAAGTGGTACCTCCAGGGATCGAACCAGGGACACATGGATTTTCAGTCCATTGCTCTACCATCTGAGCTAAGGTACCTAATACTTTATTAAATATTGGTATAAAAAACCCTTCATCATACTGATGAAGGGTTTTTAAAAAAGAAAGGCAGCGACATACTCTCCCACATAACTGCAGTACCATCTGCGCAGGCGGGCTTAACTACTCTGTTCGGGATGGGAAGAGGTGAGCCCCGCCGCAATAACCACCTTAAGGTTTT
>NZ_DATIDY010000102.1:0-13818 GCF_035456085.1 Flavobacterium sp. | reverse complement strand
CACAATGATTGTCTATAGCAACTCGAGTTATTAAAACGAGTATATTAAAAATTAAATATAAATAAAAATGGGTAAAATAATCGGAATTGATTTAGGTACTACGAACTCTTGTGTTTCTGTAATGGAAGGAAATGAGGCAGTTGTTATTCCTAATGCAGAAGGAAAAAGAACTACACCATCTATCATCGCTTTTGTTGAAGGTGGAGAAATTAAAGTGGGTGACCCTGCTAAAAGACAAGCAGTAACTAATCCAACTAAGACTATTGCTTCTATCAAACGTTTTATGGGACATACTTTTGCTGAAACTACAGAAGAAGCAAAAAGAGTTCCTTATACAGTAGTAAAAGGTGATAACAATACTCCACGCGTGGATATTGATGGTCGTTTATATACTGCTCAAGAATTGTCAGCTATGACACTTCAAAAAATGAAAAAAACTGCTGAAGACTATTTAGGTCAAACAGTAACTGAAGCAGTTATCACTGTTCCTGCTTACTTTAACGATGCACAACGTCAAGCTACAAAAGAAGCTGGAGAAATTGCTGGTCTTAAAGTTATGCGTATCATCAATGAGCCTACTGCTGCTGCTTTGGCTTACGGATTGGACAAAAAAGGAACTGACCAAAAAATTGCTGTTTACGATTTAGGTGGAGGTACTTTTGATATCTCTGTTCTTGAATTAGGAGACGGTGTATTCGAAGTATTGTCTACAAATGGAGATACTCATTTAGGAGGTGATGATTTTGACCAAGTTATTATTGACTGGTTAGCTGACGAATTCAAAGCTGAAGAAGGTGTTGATTTGCGTTTAGACCCAATGTCATTACAACGTATCAAAGAAGCTGCTGAGAAAGCAAAAATTGAATTGTCTTCTTCTGCAGAGACTGAAATCAACTTGCCTTACGTTACAGCTACAGCTTCTGGACCAAAACACTTAGTAAAAAAATTATCTAGAGCTAAATTTGAGCAATTAGCAGACGCTTTAGTAAAACGTTCTATGGAGCCAGTTGCTAAAGCATTAAAAGATGCTAGTTTGTCTATCAATGATATCGACGAAGTTATCTTGGTAGGAGGTTCTACTCGTATCCCAAAAATCGTTGAAGAAGTTGAGAAATTCTTTGGTAAAAAAGCATCTAAAGGTGTTAACCCTGATGAAGTTGTTGCTATTGGAGCTGCTATTCAAGGTGGAGTTCTTTCTGGAGATGTAAAAGATGTATTGTTATTAGACGTTACACCTTTATCTTTAGGTATCGAAACTATGGGTGGAGTTATGACTACTTTAATTGAGTCTAACACAACTATCCCAACTAAAAAATCTCAAGTATTCTCTACTGCTGCAGATTCTCAACCATCTGTTGAAATCCACGTATTGCAAGGAGCTAGAGCAATGGCTGCTGATAACAAAACTATCGGTCGTTTCCACTTAGATGGTATTCCACCAGCACCTAGAGGAGTTCCTCAAATCGAGGTTTCTTTCGACATCGATGCTAACGGTATCATCAAAGTAACTGCTACTGACAAAGGAACTGGTAAATCTCATGATATTCGTATCGAAGCTTCTTCTGGATTAACAGCTGAAGAAATCGAAAGAATGAAAAAAGACGCAGAAGCTAATGCTGAGTCTGACAGAATTGCTAAAGAAAGAGCTGAAAAATTGAACGAAGCTGATGGAATGATCTTCCAAACTGAGTCTCAATTGAAAGAGCTAGGAGATAAATTATCTGATGAAAACAAAGTTGCTGTAGAATATGCATTGACTGAATTGAGAATGGCTCACCAATCTCAAGACATTCCTGCAATTCAAACTGCTCTTGACAACATCAATGCAGCTTGGAAAAAAGCTACAGAAGCGATGTATGCTCAAGGTGAACAAGGTCAAGCTGCTGCTGAGCCACAAGCTCAATCGCAAGGAGACAATGTTGAAGACGTTGAATTCGAAGAAGTAAAATAATTCATTTCAGTAGAGACGCACTGCTGTGCATCTTAACAAAAAATAGAATAAATGAAAGACCGAGTCAGAAATGGCTCGGTTTTTTTGTTTTCATATAATTGGTTATTCTTTCTAAACTTCGTTTTTATATAAAAATTAATAATTTATTACTGCTATTTTTTTAATCTACTGGTTTTAAGTTTGTTATAATTTAAAAAAGACAAGATTTAATAATTTTTAAAACAAATTTCAGCTAAAGAGTTTTATTTTTTTTGTAATATTACTATACAATTTATTTTATGAGAAAAATTAGGAATATAAAGACCAAACAACTGCAACCCTATAATCTTGAATACACAGGTTTACATAAAGATAAAAAGGTCGAAATTCAATTATTTGTTTATGATGATTGCAATGTGGCAGAATATCAGAATGATAGTGTTTCAGAGTTAAGGAAACATATAGATTTGAATAAGTCGAATTGGCTGAATATACATGGATTAAGCAATATTGATTTACTTAAGGTTGTTACAAAATATTTTGGTATCGATAATTTCATTTTAGCCGATATTTTAAATACTAATAAAAGAACCAAATTGATGGAAGAAAAGGACACTTTGTTCTTTAATATTAAGTCATTGTTGCCAAAGGAGAATTCTGATGATATAAGGGTTGAACAAATTAGCTTTTTGTTGAAAAAGGGAATTTTGATTTCATTTCAAGAAAAAAGAAGCGATTTTTTTACTCATATAAGAGAACGAATCCGAACCAATTCTGGAATCGTGCGAACAAAGAAACCTGATTATTTATTGTATATTTTATTGGATGCGGTTATAGGTAATTTTTTTATAACGCTAGAAAATGAAGAAAATAAAATAGAGGAGCTGATAGATTTTACCAAATCGAGTGCCAATCCGATAATCCTTGAAAAAATTGAAAAGCATAGAGACAATTTTAATCTATTAAAGCGTGCTATCATTCCGCTTCGGGATTCTTTGTACGATATTAAAAGCATGAAAGAGGACGATGTTTTTGATGAGATTGAGTCAGATAATTATACTTTTTTTAACCGTTTGTATCAAAAATGCCTCGAACTTTTGGAACAGATTGAATCGGATATGGGATCATTGGAAAGCGCTTCTAATTTCTTTTTTGCTGCGCAATCGCACAAAATGAACGAGATAATGAAAACGTTAACCGTAATTTCGGCAATTTTTATTCCATTGACCTTCATTGTTGGGGTTTACGGAATGAATTTTGAGAACATGCCTGAACTAAAAACACAAAATGGTTACTTTATTGTAATCGGGATAATGTTTCTTTTAGTACTTGGAATGGTTGTTTATTTTAAGAAAAGATCATGGTTTTAATTTTATCATAAAATAATAACTTTTATTATTAAAACTGATTTTGGTCATATTTAAAAGGGAATTTAACTTCTAATTTTGTAGGCTGCTTATAATGATTAAAAATAATATTTAAAAAACATGAAAAAAGCTATATACATCGCGACTATTGAAGAGAATTGTGGTAAAACAATAATCACTTTGGGGTTATTGCGAATGCTATTAGGAAAGACTGCAAAAGTGGGTTATTTTAGGCCAGTAATTGAAGATCAAGAAGAAGGAAAAAAAGATATGCATATCGAAATGGTTCTTTCTCATTTTGATTTAGACATTGAATATGAAGACGCATATGCTATTACAAAAAGCAAATTAATAAAGAAGAAAAACAATGGAAAATTAGGCGAAGTTGTTGATTTGATTATTGATAAATATAAAAAAATTGAAGATCGTTTTGATTTTGTTTTAGTTGAAGGAACAAGCTTTACTGGAGAAGGGGTAGCTATAGAACTGGATATGAATGTGCTTATCGCCAAAAACCTAGGTGTTCCTTCCATCATTGTTGGTTCCGGAGTAGGAAAAACATTGGAGGAGTTAATAGACAACTTAAATTTAGCCTATAATTCATTTAAAGCAAAAGAAGTTGAAGTATTGGCTGTAATTGCTAATAAGGTGCAACCTGAAAATCTGGAATTGGTAACCACCAGTTTAGAAAAAAGTTTACCATCATCAATTCTGGTTAATTCAATTCCGTTAATTAGTAGTTTAAATAATCCAACAATGCAAGAGATTGTAGATGTGTTGAATGCTAAAATATTATTTGGGGAAGAATATTTAAATAACCAAACAGGAAGTTATAGTATTGGTGCTATGCAATTGTGTAATTATTTATTGCACCTTAAAGAAAATGGACTTGTTATCACTCCAGGAGACAGAGCAGATCTTATTCTTGGAGCTTTACAGGCAAATGAATCTGTTAATTATCCATCAGTTTCAGGAATTGTTTTGACAGGGAATATTGTTCCGGAAGAAAGTATTATGAAACTGATTGAAGGTTTGGCTCCAGTAGTTCCAATCATAACTGTTGAAGGAGGAACTTATTCTATTGCTAATAAAATTGGTAATATTAAATCAAAAATATACTCTAATAACCTTCAAAAAATTGAAACATCAATCAATACATTTGATAAATATGTTGAATTAGATGTTTTATTAGACAAGTTTAATGCCTTTAAGTCTGAAGGAATGACGCCTAAGATGTTCCAATACAACTTAGTGAAAAGAGCTAAAACACAAAGAAAGCATATTGTTTTGCCAGAAGGATATGACGAAAGAATTATCGCTGCAGCAGCTCGTTTACAAGCTATGGATGTTGTAGATATTACCATAATCGGAAACAAAAAATTCATAGAAAATAAGGTTGTTGAATTAGGTTTAACTTTGGATTTTGAAAAAATATCAATTGTTCTTCCAAGAGAATCTGAGTATTACGATGATTATGTAAACACATATTATGAGTTGAGAAAAGCCAAAAATGTAACGCATGCAATGGCTAGTGACCTTATGGAGGATGTTTCTTATTTCGGTACTATGATGGTGTACAAAGGACATGCTGACGGAATGGTTTCTGGTGCAGCTCATACCACTCAGCATACTATTTTGCCTGCATTGCAATTCATTAAAACAAAACCAAATTCTTCTGTAGTTTCATCAGTATTTTTCATGTGTTTAGAAGATCGTGTTTCTGTTTTTGGAGATTGTGCTATCAATCCAAATCCTACAGCAGAGCAATTGGCAGAAATTGCAATTTCATCAGCAGATACTAGTTTAGCTTTTGGAATTGATCCAAAAGTTGCATTATTGTCTTATTCATCTGGTACTTCTGGAAAAGGAGATGATGTTGACAAAGTAAGAACAGCGACCGAAATTGTAAAACAAAAACGTCCAGACCTTAAAATTGAAGGACCAATTCAATATGATGCCGCAGTTGATTTAGAAGTTGGACAAAGCAAATTGCCAAATTCAGAAGTTGCAGGACACGCTAGCGTATTAATTTTCCCTGATTTGAATACAGGAAACAATACTTACAAAGCAGTTCAAAGAGAAACTGGAGCGTTGGCAATTGGACCAATGTTGCAAGGATTGAATAAGCCAGTAAATGATTTAAGCCGTGGTTGTACTATCGATGATATCATTAATACAGTAGTAATTACAGCTATTCAAGCACAAGGATTGTAAAACACACACACATACCTAAATAACTTAGCTTCTTAGAAACTTAGGAGCTTAGAATCTTTAAAAAAAAATAAAAAATGAAAGTAGTAATTATCAATTCGGGGAGTTCTTCTATAAAATATCAATTAATTGAAATGCCTGTTGGTTCAGTAATTTGTACAGGGATGATTGATAGAATAGGTTTAGAAACTTCAAATTTTAGTTATGTAACGGATACAAATAAAATAGAGGAAGTTTTGCCTATCGCTAATCACAAAATTGGTTTGCAAAAAATTGCTCAATTATTAATGGATGAAAAAGTAGGAGTAATTCAAAGTACTGAAGAAATTAAAGCCGTAGGACATAGAGTTGTTCATGGAGGAAGTACTTTTTCAGACACTACATTGATTACTGCTGAAGTAAAAGAAAAAATTAGACAATTATGTGATTTGGCTCCTTTGCACAATCCAGCTAACTTAGAAGGAATTAATGTTGCTGAAGAAATTTTCACTTCAGCAAAACAAGTAGCTGTTTTTGATACTGCTTTTCACCAAACAATGCCTGTAGAAGCTTATAAATATGCTATTCCTAATTATTTATTGAATGAGCATAAAATTAGATCGTATGGTTTTCACGGAACATCTCATAAATACGTTTCAACAAAAGCTATCGAATATTTAAAAGCAAATAATCTGCCTCATAAAAATGTAATTTCTATCCATTTAGGAAACGGATGTAGTATCACTGCTGTAAAAGATGGAAAATGTATCGAAACTTCAATGGGATTCACTCCAATTAGCGGATTGGTTATGGGAACCAGAAGTGGTGATATTGATCCATCTGTTATTTTCCATTTGATTAAATCTCTGAATTACACTGCTGATGAAGTCAACACTTTATTACAAAAACAAAGCGGTATGTTAGGATTAACAGGTTTTAGTGATTTGAGAGATATTCAAGCAAATGCTGCCAATGGGAATAAAGACTGCCAATTGGCATTAGCAATGAACACTTATAGAATTAAAAAATATATTGGTTCATATACAGCGGCTTTAAATGGTTTGGACGCGATCATTTTTACCGCAGGAATTGGTGAAAATTCAGCTGAGATTAGAAAATTAGTTTGTACCGATATGGAGTTCTTCGGACTTGAATTAGACGATGATAAAAACTCAATTCGTTCCAAAGAAGTTCGCGAAATCAATTTGCCACAATCAAAAGCGAAAATTTTGGTTATCCCTACAGATGAAGAAATCGAAATTGCTAATCAAGTGTATCACTTGTTGTTGAGTTAAGATTTTTAAAATAAATTCCTTAAAAGCTTCTGTAATCAGAAGCTTTTTTTGTGCTCAAAATTGAAGAATTGTAATTATATTTGATAAAAAACTTCACATTTTGAAAGCTAAACTATTTAAGATTCTTCTTTTCGGTTTAATATCCATGCAGCTAAACGCTCAAGAGCTGCTTCCTTTTGTTGAAAATTATAGCAAATCAGATTATAAAGGCGACAACCAAATTTGGAATGTGGCACAGGGAAATGACAGTGCGATGTATTTTGCTAATAGTTCTTATTTATTACGATATGATGGGGTAAAATGGGAAAAATATACATTGCCAAATAAAACAACGATTCGATCCGTAATGGTGGATGGAGAAAAAATTTATACAGGTTCTTTTCAAGAATTTGGTTATTGGTTCCGTAAAGATGCCAAGATGCACTATGTTTCTATTTCGAAAGGGCAGAAAGCTTTTGATGGCAAGAATAATAACGATGAAGTGTGGAAGATTTTTAAATTCGATAATAAAATCTATTTTCAGTCTTTCAATGGACTTTTCATCTTTGATGGAAAAGCAATCAAAGTAATAAGATTACCTTTTCAGATTTCATATTGTTTTGTTGTTGACAAGCAATTATTAATAGCTTCGGTTAAAAGTGGAATTTACAGATTCAATAGTGGAAAAATTGAGAAATTAAAGGGATTCACTCTTTTGGAGAAAAATGTTATTCATTCCATTGAAAAATACCAAAACAAAACATACTTTTTCACGAATAAAAATGGCGTTTATATACTTGAAAACAATATTTTGACTCCTTGGAAAAATAGTTTAAATGAAGTTCTAAAATTAGCAAATATCAATGTCGCTCAATTTATAAAAAATGACAAACTGGTAATTGGAACTGCCAATAATGGAATTTATATTTTCGATTTAATCAATGACACTTATCAAAATATTAATAGAAATAATGTTCTGATAAACAATTCGATTCTAAGTATTTCTCAGGACAAAGAAAATGATTTATGGCTAGGACTAGATAACGGTATAGCTCATATTGAAGTCAATTCGCCAATTTCAATTTTTTATGATAATTCTGGTTTTTTGGGCTCCGTATATTCGGTAGTAACGACTCCAAAAGGCTATTTAATGGCTTCCAATCATGGCATTTTTAAATATGAGGACAAGCAGCTTTCTTTGATTCCAAACACTCAGGGACAAGCTTGGAATATTACTAAAATCAATGATCAATATCTTATTGGCCACAATGAAGGCACATTTATTTTTAAAAATGATGTATTAAGTAAGCTGAACGATATTAATGGAGGCTGGAATATTTCAAAAAGTGCTATTAATAATTCCTACTTGCAAGGTACTTATAGTGGAGTTGTGGTATATAACAATCCCGATAATTTGGAACAAAAAATTGCACTAACAGATTTGCAAAAGCCAATTAAATATCTTGCTCAAAACGTGAAAAATGAAATTTGGGCCGCGGATTTAAATAGAGGTTTATACCGCATTTCATATAATAATAACTTTCAAATCAAAGTTGATAATGTCACAAGACGCAATAATATCAAAAACGATTTTGGTGTAAAATTTTTTGAATTTAGAAACGAAATTTTGTTTTTAATTGATAATGTCTGGTATACTTATAATTCTATAGATAATGAGTTGGAAACGAATGATTTGTTTAATGAAAATTTCAAAAATGTTTCTGATATCGTTAGTATTGATGCGAATAATTTTATGATCCTTCAACAAGGACTTTTGTACCATATTTATGCTCAAGGCAATAGATTTATTAGAAAAAATATTCAAGAGAAATATTATCGAGGAAAACTAATAAATGATAATTTAAAGGTGTTTAAAGATAAAGACAATTATTTACTCAATCTGGATGATGGTTTTATTTCATTGAATTTAAAATACAACGTAAAAGAAAGGATACAAGTAAAAATTGAAGCTTTCAATGATGATGTTTTGGTTACTGATCATTCAAAAATAAAACACAATTCTGAATTAAAAATAAATGTAATATCAGGTATTTATGGAGCAGGAACACCAGATTTGTATTATAAACTTAATGGCAAAAATGATTTTATTCCAGTAAAAGCAGGCTTAATTCTTTTAAATAACCTAAATAGTGGTACTCATAACTTTGAGATTTACAATAATGATGGTTTAAATTACAATAAAGTCGCTGACTTTGAATTTGTTGTTGATAATTCTTGGTTCTTATCAAGCTGGATGTTTGCTATTTATCTCATTGTGATTGGATTGATTTCATATCTGTATTATAAATGGAACAAAATGAAGAATCTCCAACAGCTTAAATTGCAAGAAGAAGAATTAAAACATCAAAAGGAAATTCTAGAAATGGAATTGAAAGCAGAAAACGAACTAAATATTCAAGAATACGAAAAACATATCCTCGAACTTGAGCTATTGACAAAATCGTCTGAAGTTGCTGGTAAATCACTTTCAATAGCGAAACAGAGTGAAATGATCGAAAATATTCAATATATTTTGGATAATGAATCTGATGCGGACAAACTTAAAAATGAAATTAAAAAAGCCATAAAGATAAATGCAGTTAATAAACACGAATGGGAAATTTTTGAAACCAATTTGAATCAAATTAACAACGAGTTTATTACTTCGTTATCAAAAAAATATCCAAATCTTACAGCTAAGGATATCAAACTTTGTGTTTATCTTAAAATGAACCTTTCTTCAAAAGAAATTGCACCAATGATGAATATTTCATTTAGAGGTGTAGAACTACATCGTTATCGTTTACGTAAAAAATTAGGGCTTTCTCAGGAGGAAATTCTTTCAAATTTTTTATTAACCATCTAATTATGCTGTACTTTTTCACGATAACATACATCTTTTTGTATATCTTTTACTGATTATCAGCTCATCATTATTACATCAAAATCTCAAAAGTTATTATTTAGGTTACTAAAATCTCTTTAAAAATGTGATTTTTTTAACATAATTGCGATTGATGTATTTTTGTAGTAGTACTACTTTCTTTGTTAATACGCTGTATTTCATTAAATTAGCTTAACTAACTAAATGATTTAACAACGTATGAGAAATTTTATTTTTAGCTTTTTAGCGCTTATACTACTTCCGGTATATATGTCTGGTCAAGTGGTTAAAGGAAAAGTAGTAGATCAGAGTGGAATGGGAATCCCCACAGCATTCATTCAAGTAGGTACTAGTAATGTCCACACTTATTCTGATATAGACGGAAGTTTTAGTATAAAAGCCAACGTAGGTGATGTTATTAATGTAAGTCTGGTTGGTTTTGATGCGGTGTCTGTTCCAGCTACAGCAGAACCAATGACTATAACTCTATCAGAAGCCCAGGACACCAAATTAAATGAAGTAGTGGTAATTGGATACGGTACAAGAAAGAAATCTGATAACACAACCGCCATTTCATCTTTAAAAGCTGAAGAAGTTACTAAAACAAAAGTTTTAAATGCATCTCAGGCAATTCAAGGTAAGGCGGCAGGGGTGCAAGTCGTAGGTTCAGATTTACCTGGAAGCACACCAACAGTAGTAATTAGAGGTTTAGGTACTGCATTAGGGGGAAGAACTCCATTATATGTAGTCGACGGAATGCAAACAGAGAATATCAATAATATTAACTCTAATGATATTGCAACTTATGAAATCTTGAAAGATGCTTCTGCTCTTGCGATTTACGGAACTAGAGCTGCGAATGGAGTTATCATTATTACAACTAAAAAAGGTAAAGGCGAAAAAATTTCAGTAGAAATTGAAAGCTTCGCAGGTACTAGAACTCCTTTGAAAAAAGTAAAAATGGCGAATAGCAATCAGTTTGCTGTTTATAATAATGCCGCATTAAAAACAAATACTTTTTCAGTGAATCAATCAGTAAATACAGATTGGTTTGATGAAATTATAAGAACCGGAACTTATACACAAAACAACATCTCTATTTCTGGTTCAACAGAAAACATTAAATCTTTCTTTAGTGTTGGGAATTATGAAGAAAAAGGGATTCTCGAAGGCTTAGATTATAGTCGTACAACTATCAGAAACAACAATGATTTTAAGCTTTCTGATAAATTAACGATTTCTCAGAATTTTAGTTTGACCTCTACAAAATCTGCTCCTAAACCGTTGGGTGCTTTTACGAATGCCTATAAACAATCACCAATAGTTCCAGTGCGTTTTCCAAATGGACAATATGGAGTTTCCCGAGTTGGAAGCAATGGTCTTGTTAGTACAAATGGATCTTCGTTTAACAATGTTGGAAACCCTGTTGCTGATTTGTTTTTCTTTGATGAGCATCAAAAAAGCGTTACGCTTCAAGGAGGTTTAAAATTGGATTATGAAATTTTAGAATCGTTAAAATTCACTTCTCAATTTAGCGGAGAATATTATACTTGGAATCAATACAAATATGATGATTCTAAGGGGATTTGGCTAGCTCAAAATCCTGATAAAACTGCTGTCGATTATGATAATAAAGTTGCTGCAGAAAAAATTCCTTATAACTTATTGACAAAAGGAAGAGAGGAATACTTCAATTGGAATTTATCAAACTATGTAACATATAACAAAGTTTTTGCCGAAATCCACGATGTTGAGGTTACTGCAGGTATCGAAACATCTGTTAGAAGTCCTAGAGAAAAATTAACTATTGTTAGAAAAGACGTTAATACAAATTCTAATTATTGGGCTTTAAAAGATGTGGAATATGTGGCAAATATGACAAGTTACAAAGATGAGAAGTTCAATGAAACAAAATTAGCTTCTTATTTTGGCCGTTTCCAATACAAATTAATGGACAGATATTTATTTACAGGTACAATCAGACGTGATGGTTCTTCTAATTTTGGTAAAGATTATCGTTGGGGTAATTTTCCAGCTTTTGGTTTAGGTTGGATTATTACTAAAGAAAAATTTTTAGCTGATTCTAAAGGAATCAATGAGTTGAAATTAAGAGGAGGTTGGGGTAGATTAGGAAATCAAAACGTACCTCTTAACACCCAATCTTATACATCTGGATTGAATACTTATTTGGGCGGTTCAATTTTGTATGAAGGAACAACTATCAGTTCCCAAATTGATCCAAGTTTATCATGGGAGGTTACAGAGGAAACTTCTATAGGACTTGATTTTGCTTTTTTAGATAATAAATTATCAGGATCAGTTGATTTATATGATAAAAATACCAATAACGTTATTTTGAATACAAAACCATATGCAACTTCAGGTATTACAACTGCTGCGCCTGCACACGTTGGAGAGGTATCTAACAGAGGTTATGAATTCTCTTTACGTTGGGAGGATAAAATTAATGATGATTTTTCATACTGGATTGGTGGTAACTTTTCAAACAATAAAAATGAGCTTACAAGTTTAAAAGATGTTACACTGTCTCGACTTGTTGGAGGTAGTTTAGGTAATGGTCAAAACACCAAAATCCTTGATAATACTTCCATAGGTCAACCTTTAGGTAGTTTTTATTTATACGAATACGCAGGTTTTAGTCCTACAACTGGAGAAATGTTATACTATAAAGCAAATGGAGACAAAGTTACACAAGGAGCTTTGGGAGAGGTAGATAAGAAATATTTTGGGTCTATTTTACCAAAATCTACTTACGGAGTTACATTAGGGCTAAACTATAAAAACTTTGATTTTTCGGTAGACGGTTATGGTAATTCCGGGGCCAAAGTTTATAATGGTAAAAAAGCTCAACGTTTTGGTGGTGAGAATGTCGAAGAATCTGTTGCGACCGATTTCTGGACTACTACCAATACAACGGCTTCAAATCCTGGAGCATTTAATCAGACTCCTGTTGCTTCTACTTATTACTTAGAATCAGGTGATTTCTTTAGAATAAACAATATTACACTAGGATACAAAATTGCATTCGATACCGAAAAAACTTTTATTAGTTCTTGTAGAATTTATGTAAATGCGATTAACCCATTTATTACTCAAAAATTCTCTGGTCTGTCACCTGAGTTAAATGGAAATGGGAATCCTTATGAATCTCAGGGTATTGAGTTAGATGCTTATCCAACATTGAGATCATTTGTAATTGGTGCTAATTTAAAATTTTAATACGATGAAAAAGATATATATAACAATGTTTGCGCTAACTGCTTTGTTTTTTTCAGGATGTGCAGATGATTATTTAGATGTTGACCAGACAGAATCTATTCCTACCAAAGATTTGGAATTATTTAATGATAATGTTGGAGCAACTACATTTGTTAATTCAATCTATGAAAAATTTTTAGATTGGGATACAACATCTTTTGGATGGATTGGGATCGCTAGTATAACAACAGACGATGCTGATAAAGGTTCATCTCCTGGTGACGAAGGAGGAGATAAAGCTGTTTTGGATGCCTTGACTTACAACGCGTCAACTCCTGCGTTTGATGAGAACTTTAGAGCTTATTATTCCGGGATTAATAGATGTAATCAGGCTTTAAATATTATTCCACAACTAGATAAAGCTGATCCTGCTTTGAGAGCCAGATTAATTGGTGAGGCTAAATTTTTGAGAGCTTTTATGTACTTCACACTTGTAAAATTTTATGGTGGAGTTCCAATAGTTGACCATGTACCCGTAGCACTTTCTGAGTCTGATAAAATCATGCAGTTAACTCGTAAAACAGCCCCTGAGGTTTACGCTTTTATCGAAAAAGATTTGAACGAAGCTGCAGAGGCTTTACCACTAAAATCAGCTTATCCGGCTAATGAAAAAGCTAGAGTATCAAAAGGTTCTGCTTACGCTTTATTAGCAAAAGTTAGTTTATATCAAAAAAAGTGGCAGGAGGTCGTTAATAATTGTGATTTGGTTACAGGTTATAGCCTGGATCCAGATTATCAGCATATATTCAAAAAAGATGGTGAAAATGGGGTAGAATCCATTTTTGAAATCAATGGAGTTGGAACAACACCAGCAAAAGGAATTCAACAATATTCACAAGTACAAGGTGCACGCGGAACTGGTGGCTGGGGTTGGGGTTTCAATACTCCTTCGCT
>NZ_DATIDY010000101.1:0-62139 GCF_035456085.1 Flavobacterium sp. | reverse complement strand
CCTTTGCCTGTTCCTAATTTCAAAAAGGTTATTACAGAAAGTTTACTAATCAATTCGGTTTCTGAAGATTCTACCCAATTTTATATTTCTTTTCAAAAACCAAAACTGCCTACAAAAGTTCGCTATATTGTAGTGTATGCTGCCAAAAATTCAGCAAAAATAAACATTAATGATGCCACACAAATTATAGAAAAAATTGCTGTCGTTGAAGATAACAATCAGTTTAATATTGAAGTTCCAGTTTATAAAATGGCGGACAAAAAATCATTAGCTTTCACTTTTGTAGATTATTATGCAAATGAAAGTCCACAAACTGTAATTGATTTGGAAGAATAAACACAAACAAAGTAAAATTTATTGTGGTTTAAAATAGATTAATATGGTTAATTTTAAAACCCTAACCCTTAAACAATTTTAAGCTACTAAATCTACCTCAAATAATGAAAGACAATAAACCCTGGTATTGGATTCCGCTATTAAATTTCGCATCGGGTTTTCCGTATGTAATTATAATTTCCGTTTCAGTTTTAATGTACAAAAACCTTGGAATCAGCAATGAAGACATTGGATTATACACTAGTTTATTGTACTTACCTTGGGTTATAAAACCGCTTTGGAGTCCATTTATTGATTTGCATGGAACCAAAAGAAATTGGTTTTTGGGAATGCAATTATTTATTTCGATTGCCTTTTTATTAGTAGGTTTCATCATTCCGGCGAGTAATTTTTTCATTTTGAGTCTGGCTATTTTTTGGGTTGCAGCTTTTGCTTCGGCTTCTAATGATGTGGCCAGTGATGGCTTTTATTTATTGGCATTAGAAAAAGAACAACAGTCTTTCTTTTTAGGAATCCGAAGCACTTTTTACAGAGCATCGATGTTAACTGGCAACGGATTGATTATTTTATTAGCAGGCTATTTGGAACACAAATTTGGCGACAATCAAAAAGCTTGGTCTTACACCATGATTTTCGTGGGGTTGATCATGTCGTTTCTAACGATTTACAACTATTTTGCCACTCCAAAAGCCGAATTACCAATGGCAAAAGGAGAAACCGAAGAGAAAAATTTTGCTATTGTTTTTGCTAGTTTTTTCAAGAAAAAGCAAATCGGTTTGATTCTGGCTTTTATCCTTTTATTTCGTTTGGGAGAATCTCAATTACTTAAAATGTTGACTCCTTTTTTGGTCGATCCAGTTCGATATGAATTAGTAGAAAAAAGTTCAGATGAAGATCAGGCAAAAGCTTTAGCATTATTTAGTTCAAAAATAAAAAAAGGAGAAAAATTATCTGAATCGGAGTTACAACTTCTTTATTCGAAACTACCAATTGAAGCTCAAATGGAAAATTCAAAAAAACCATTAGCTGAAGTAGCAAACGAAAACAAAACCGAATATCAGAATGCAAATAAAGCTCGTATTGACTTTATCAATCGATTGGTAAAAGATAAAGGAACTCAAACCACTGTTTATAAAGGCGGACTAGGTCTCGAAACCGAAGATGTTGGAATCATTTATGGAACTTTAGGATTAATAGCCTTAACTCTTGGTGGAATTCTTGGCGGAATTGCTATTTCCAAACAAGGATTGACTAAATGGATGTTACCTATGATTTTAACGATGCACTTGCCTATTATTGGTTTTGTGTTGTTATCTCATTTCCATCCAGCATCGATTTATTATGTTTATGTGGTAGTAATTCTGGAGCAGTTTGGTTACGGATTCGGATTCGCAGCCTTTATGATGTACTTAATTTATGTAGCCGAAGGAGAATCAAAAACTTCGCACTATGCCATTGCAACAGGCTTTATGGCATTAGGAATGATGCTTCCTGGAATGTTAAGTGGTTATATTCAGCAGTATTTAGGATATGGAAATTTCTTTATTTGGGTGCTTTTAGCAACACTCCCAGGTTTAATTTTATCACGATTTTTAATCTTTCCAAAAGATTATGGGAAGAAAACTGAGGAATCAATTTAGCCCACGGATTAAACGGATTTATTTTTACTAATTCCAATTTGCCAAAATCAGCTCAAAAGTAAACAGTCATAATAATTATACACAATGACACTAGAACAAAAAATCGGACAATTCTTTTTTCCAGCGGTTTTTATTAACGACACCGAAGAAAACATTCAGGAAACTGAGCGTTTAATAAAAGAATACAATATTGGCGGATTGACTTTTTTTCATAGTAGAGCTAGCGCTGCAACCAACTATGAGAGTAAGAAAAAAGTGGAATTTAACGATGACAGTTATCAACGTTTGAAAGATTTGATTGTACGTTATCAAAAATGTGCTACAACTCCCCTATTAATGAGTATCGATGCCGAATGGGGATTGGCGATGCGTGTCGAAAAAACACCACAATATCCGTATGCGATTACGCTTGGTGCTTTGCCTGAAAGAAAAATAGATTTGATATATCAAGTAGGAAAACAAATTGGATTAGACTTAAAATCGGCTGGGATTCATTATAATCTAGCGCCATTAGCAGATATTAATAACAACCCCAATAATCCTGTGATCGGTTATAGATCTTTTGGTTCTAATAAAGAAAAAGTTGCTCAATTTGCATTAGAATATTTAAGAGGAATGTCTGATGTAGGAGTTTTAGGCTGTCTAAAACATTTTCCTGGACATGGAAATACAAGTGTAGATTCTCATTTAGGATTACCTGTATTAGAAGAGAATTTGGAGCAATTATTAGAAAACGAATTGGTTCCATTTATAAAAGGAATCGAAAACCAAGTTGATTCCATTATGATTGGTCATTTGGCAGTTCCAGCCTTGAATGACGGAAAAGAAACATCGGCAACTTTATCCAAAAATATTATCGAAAAATTGTTGCGTGAGCGATTGGGCTATGATGGTTTAGTAATTTCTGATGCTTTGAATATGCATAGTGTTTCCAAATTATACCAAACCAAAGGGCAATTAGAATGGGAGGCTTTCAACGCTGGAAACGATGTGCTTTGTTTTGCCGAGAACGTCCCTGAAGGAATTGAAGCAATTTTAAAAAATGCAACACCAGAACGCATTGAAGCAAGTTTAAACCGCATCATGAAATGCAAACAAAAAGCTGGTTTATTTGACGAAAGCAAATCCTCTGTTGCTGATTTTGATTTTAAAACTACATCCGAATTAAACCGAAAAATTGCTGATTATTGCATCACTGATATTAGAGACAAAAACAATTCAATACTTCTCTTTGATGCCAAAAACAGAGAGCGTTTTGCTAAATTAAGTATTTATAAAACCATAGAAAATCCATTTTTTGAAACATTGGGTTCCGTTTTACCATCTCCTGAATATGAAATTGAAAATGCTGATGACTTAGTAAACACTAATGTAAAAGAAGATATCTCCATATTCGATACTATACTTATAGCTCTTTATGTTCCTAAAGCAAAACCTCTCAATAAATTTGATTTGGAAGATAAAGTCTTAAACTTTTTAGGTGAGTTGTTTCAAACAAAAAAATGCATTTTATATGTTTTTGGTAATCCTTACGCCTTACAAGTCATTCCAAATCTAGAGAAAGCAATAGGAATTGTAGAAATGTATCAGGATTTTGTAGAATTTCAACAAAGCGCTGCAGAACAATTAGCAGCAAATAAAAAAGGAAAAGGAAGCCTACCTGTTTTACTCACAGGAGTTTAAGGTCCGTTATAGCCACATCCTATTTATAGATAGAAAATAATAATTAAAAATTATTCCAAACACCTTCGTTCTTACCCTACTTTTGCGGCATCAAAAAATAATAATTAAAAAAATAAAATATGTCATTAGTAGGTAAAAAATTCCCAAGTATTGCAGTAGATGCTATCTCAGAAATGGGAGATAATTTGAAAATCAATATTTTTGAAGAAGCTACAAAAAACAACAAAAAAGTACTTTTATTTTGGTATCCAAAAGATTTCACTTTTGTATGTCCAACTGAATTACACGCTTTTCAAGCTGCTTTGCCTGAATTTGAAAAAAGAAATACAATCGTAATTGGAGCATCTTGCGATACTAACGAAGTTCACTTTGCTTGGTTAAACACTCCAAAAAACAATGGTGGAATCGAAGGTGTAACTTACCCAATCCTTGCCGACACAAATCGTAACTTATCAAACATCCTTGGAATTCTTGATGTTGAATCTACAGAATACAGCGAAGAAACCGATTCAGTAATCGTTGAAGGTTCTTACGTTCCTTACAGAGCTACTTATTTGATTGATGAAACTGGAAAAATTTTCCACGAAAGTGTAAACGATATGCCATTAGGCCGTAACGTAAACGAGTACTTACGTATGGTTGATGCTTACACTCATATTCAAGAAAAAGGTGAAGTTTGTCCTGCAAACTGGGAAGCTGGTAAAGAAGCAATGACTGCTGACAGAAAAAGTACTGCCGAGTATTTAAGTTTGAATTAATTTGTTTTTTTTTAAGCCACTAAGTTGCTTAGAGTTAAAAATTATCCAATTAGTTAATTTAATTGAAAATTCAGACTCAGCAACTTAGAGCTTATAAAAATCAAAACATATAAAACTCATAAAAATGTTATTAGAATTAAACGAGGATACATTAGGAACACTTGTGAATCAAAATGAAAAAGTGGTAGTTCAATTTTCTGCTTCATGGTGTGGAAATTGCAGAATTATGAAACCAAAATTCAAAAAATTGGCTTCAGAAAATGAAAATATCACATTTGTTTTAGTAGATGCTGAAAACAATCCTGAATCAAGAAAACTAGCAAACGTAAGCAATTTACCAACATTTGCTACTTTCGTAAATGGAAAATTGGTAAACGAGACTCAAACCAACAAACAAGAAGTTTTAATTGAATTGGTTCAAGAAATAATATAATAGTACTAGAGGTTAGTTCTTAAATTCACCCCCTTTTTTTTAAGATCCCCCCTTCCTCTAGTAACTAACCTTACATTTACTCATATGAAATTACCTGTAATAAAACACTTGACCCAATTCATCGAAGAAAACGATCAAGATTACCTTATCGAAACTATCGAAGTATTGGAGGCATTGACTGAAATTCCTTCATTGAAAGACGAAGAACTAGACGTAATTGGAGAATTAATCTCAAATATGTATGGTGCGCTTGAAGTTCATAAAATGACCCAGCAAGGAACCGACAAGAAAGAAGCTTTAAACGCTTTCATGAAAAGAGTTTTAGGCTCTATCGACAAATAAAAAAATTTAGTTTGAATAGACAATTGTATATTATCCTGAATAAATACAATTCAAATACGCACTCCCCCTACAGAGTGCGTTTTTTGTTTTTTAATACTATCCAAAAAAGACAATCAGGGCGAGACACCATCCTGACAAAAGGGCTCAACTTACTTTGCGGTGATACGCCCTTTTATCAGGATGCTGTCGGGCTATCCGCACTACTTCGGTAGTTTGCTTCTATCCCTCTCGCGGGCCAACAGGTTCTAAGAAGCCAATTTTTAAACCATAAAATTGTAAAACCTAAACAACATTTACCCATTCACAAATACTTTTAGATTCAAATATTAATCCTTACTTTTGAACCTCACAAAAAAACAAATAATATGGCGACTATAACATTAGGAGGAAATCCAGTGCACACTTCAGGTGAGCTACCAAAAGTAGGTTCTAAACTAGCTGATTTTAAACTAGTTCAAAACGATTTATCAATTGCAGACTTAAGTACATTTGCAGGCAAGAAATTAGTATTGAATATTTTTCCTAGTATTGACACAGGAACTTGTGCTACCTCTGTTAGAAAATTCAACGAAAGTGCTAGTAATTTAGCTAATACTGCTGTTTTGTGTATTTCAAGAGATTTACCGTTTGCACAAAAACGTTTTTGTGGAGCTGAAGGTCTTGAAAATGTGATCAACTTATCGGACTTCCAAGAAGGGACTTTCGGAAAAAACAATGGTTTAGAAATTGTTGACGGACCATTAAAAGGATTACACTCCCGCGCTATCATCGTTGTCGATGAAAACGGAGTTGTAACTCACACAGAACAAGTAGCAGAAATTGCTCACGAACCTAATTACGAAGCTGCTTTAGCTGCCCTTTAAAAATCAATATGGAATTTCAAAAAGACAATACATTACTTACAGGCAGATTGAAAAGCGTTAAATATGCTTATCAAGGTGCTCTAAAATTAATCACGACTGAGCATAGCGTTATGGTTCAATTTTCAATTGGAATCATTATGACGATTGCAGGTTTTTATTATCATATTTCTTCTACTGAATGGCTTATCCAGACCATGGCAATTGGAATGGTAATGAGCATTGAAGGATTGAATACAGCAGTCGAGAAAATTGCTGATTTTATTCACCCAAATTATCACGAACGAATTGGCTTTATCAAAGATATTGCAGCTGGCGCCGTATTTTTTGCAGCATTAACAGCTATCGCAATTGGTCTTATCATTTATATCCCAAAATTTTTATAAGAACAAGTAAATTCAAGAATGGCAAAATCCACAAAAAAAGATACTTTAGATAAAAAGAATGAATCGGAGTCTAATAAACTAAAACCATGGGAATTATCCAAACAAAACAGAATTGTTCTGGGTGCGCTACTGGTTTTGTTTTCAATAGCATTATTGGTTGCATTTGTTTCCTTTTTCATCTATGGACAAATAGACCAAAGTGCTGTTTATGAATTAACCGATCGCAAAGAAGTAGTTCAGAACTGGCTTGGTAAATTTGGCGCTTATCTAGCGGATTTATTCATTTACCGAGGTTTTGGAGTTGCCTCTTTCCTATTTGTACGCTTATTTTTCATCACCGGAATGTATTTAGTTTTGGATCTTTCGATCAAAAAACTAAAAAGCACCTGGTTTTGGGATTTATTTGCCATTATCATTATCTCCATTTTATTTGGATTCTTTGCCACTTCGGTTCCAGAATTAGGCGGAACTATTGGGTATGAACTTAATTTGTACATACAGGATTACCTTGGTAAAACCGGGACATTATTAGTTCTTGCTTTCAATTTGATTATCTATTTAATTTTCAAAATACAGGTATCACCAGAAAAAGTACAGTCCTTTTTTGAAAAAAACAAAAAGGAAATAAATGAAGATATCACAATTCGTCCGGTAGTATCATCAAACGATCCTAGTTATAATCTGGAAGAATTTGCAGTAGAAGAACCTGAAGAAACAGATGATGAATTATTAGACGAAATTCATTTAAAAACAACAGGATCACAATTTGAAATTAATAAAGAAGCATTAAAACCAACGATTTCAAGTTCTTCTGAAATTAATTTGGAGCCGATGCTTAAGCCTCTTCCAATGGATATTTTGCCAAAAGCAGAACCCATAAAAGAAGAAGCTTTTGTGATTGAAAAAGCCGTTGAAGAAGACATCATTGAAGACAACTTAGCTTCTCGACTAGTTGCCGATTTTGGATTATTTGACCCAACTTTGGATTTGTCCAATTATAAATACCCAACCATTGATTTATTAAAAGAATATTCGACTGGCGGTATTACAATTAATCAGGAAGAATTAGAAGAAAACAAAAATAAAATTGTTGAAACGCTTCGCAATTACAAAATCGAAATCGCACAGATTAAAGCAACGGTTGGTCCATCAGTAACTTTGTATGAAATTGTGCCGGAAGCTGGGATTCGTATTTCAAAAATTAAGAGTTTAGAGGACGATATTGCTTTGTCACTTTCGGCATTAGGGATTCGTATCATTGCTCCTATTCCTGGAAAAGGAACGATTGGTATTGAGGTTCCAAACAAGAATCCTACAATGGTTTCGATGAAAAGTGTGATTGGTTCGGCCAAATTTCAAGAAGCAGAAATGGAACTTCCAATTGCTTTGGGTAAAACCATTTCGAATGAAACATTTGTAGTCGATTTGGCCAAAATGCCTCACTTGTTGATGGCGGGTGCTACTGGACAAGGAAAATCAGTTGGATTGAATGCGGTAATCACTTCGTTACTTTACAAAAAACATCCAGCTGAAATTAAATTTGTTATGGTCGATCCTAAAAAAGTCGAACTAACACTTTTTAATAAAATTGAAAGACATTATTTGGCCAAACTTCCAGATACTGACGATGCTATTATTACCGATAATGCCAAAGTAGTAAACACTTTGAATTCACTTTGTGTAGAAATGGACAATCGTTACAATCTTCTGAAAGATGCGATGGTTCGTAACATTAAAGAGTATAACGAAAAATTCAAGTCCCGAAAATTAAATCCTGAAAATGGACATCGATTTTTACCTTATATCGTACTGGTTGTCGATGAGTTTGCCGATTTAATTATGACTGCCGGTAAAGAAGTGGAAATGCCTATTGCAAGATTGGCACAATTGGCCAGAGCCATTGGTATTCACTTAATTATCGCTACGCAAAGACCATCGGTAAATGTAATTACGGGTTTAATCAAAGCCAATTTCCCTGCGAGAATTGCTTTTAGAGTATCATCAAAAATCGACTCGCGAACTATCCTTGACACTCAGGGAGCAGATCAATTAATTGGTCGTGGAGATTTGCTTTATTCTAATGGAAATGATGTGGTAAGGGTACAATGTGCCTTTGTCGACACTCCGGAAGTTGAAAAAATTGTAGATTTTGTTGGTTCACAAAAAGCATATGCAACCGCTTACTTACTTCCTGAATTTATTGGTGAAGATGGTGGACCAAGCTTAGAAATGGATATTTCTGAAAGAGATACCTTATTTAGAGAAGCTGCTGAAGTTATTGTAAATGCACAACAAGGTTCTGCTTCTTTATTACAACGAAAATTAAAACTGGGTTACAACAGAGCAGGTCGATTGATTGATCAATTGGAAGCCGCTGGTATTGTTGGTCCCTTTGAAGGCAGTAAAGCCAGAAGTGTGAATATACAGGATCTTGCAGCGCTGGATCAATTTTTTAATAATGAGTCTTAGGTAATTTTTTGATATTGGTGATTAGTAATATTTAATGCTTACCATGACGAAAATTTTGGTTCGTAAAATTATTTTTCTGCCGACATCAAGTACTTAAGCACTATTCAGTTTTCACACAATTACACATAATTTGGTTAATAAAAAAAAGTTCTTATATAACTGAAAACTCGATTTGAAACGCGCGTGAGGGATAGAAGCTAGCTACCGAAGTAGCGCGGATAGCCCGACCCCGTTGAGTAAAGGGGCTTTGTAAGCGGTTCTATTGGTAAGCCCCTTTGCTCAACGGGGTCACGCCCAAACTAACTTTTGCGAGCTAACGAAGTAAAATAATTACAAAACATAGTTAAAAACAATAAGCATACAACTAAACAGAAAAATAATGATATTACAAAATAAAATAGGAATGAAAACAATTTTGGGTCTTTTAATGGCCATTTTTATTGGATTTTCAACACAGGCACAGGATAAAAAAGCTAAAGATTTACTGGATAAGGTTACTGCCAAAGTAAAAAGTTACGACAACATTTCGATCGATTTTAAATATTCTTTGAATAATGCCAAGGAGAATATTAATCAGGACAGTAAAGGGTCGGTGGTGATGAAAGGGAATCAATATGTGTTGAATTTCATGGGAATTACGAAGCTTTTTGATGGTAAAAAAACGTATACAATAGTTCCAGAAGATGAGGAAATTACTGTTTCTACAGTAAACGAAAAAGATGATTCGGCTATTACGCCTTCAAAAATGTTGACTTTTTTTAACAAAGGCTATAATTTTTCGATGGATATTGTTCAGAATGTAGGCGGTAAAAAAATTCAGTACATAAAATTGGTTCCGACTAATGCTAAAGATCAAAGAAAAGAGATTTTGGTGGGTATTGATTCTAAAACGAATAACATTTACAATGTAATTGAAATTGCCAAAAAAGGAACTAAAACTACATTGACCGTTAATTCTTTTAAAACAAATCAGGCATTGCCGAAAAATCAATTTACCTTTGTCGCTAGTAAATATCCCAATTATACAATCAATAAATTAGATTAATTATTAGGTGAAGATTTTAGACAAATACTTATTAAAAACATTTCTAGGAACATTTGCTACGGTATTTGTTATCCTTTTTTTCGTGTTCATTTTACAAACAGTTTGGTTATTTATTGCCGAATTGGCCGGGAAAGATTTGGATTTTATGATGGTCGTAAAATTCTTGGCCTTTTCGATGCCTAGGATTGTGCCATTAGTATTACCGCTTTCTATATTATTGGCTTCTATAATGTCTTTTGGAAATTTATCCGAACATTATGAGTTTGCCGCAATGAAATCTTCGGGTATTTCGTTGCAAAGGGCAATGAGAAGTTTGACGATTGCAATAACAATATTGAGTTTTATCGCCTTTTTGTTTGCCAATAATGTGATTCCGTACGCTGAATTTAAGTTTATCAATTTCAGAAAAAATATTGCTCAGGCCAAACCGGCTTTGGCCATCACTGAAGGACAATTTAGCGATGTTGGTACTTATAATATCAAGGTTAATAAAAAATCCGGAGAAAACGGAAATCACTTGACAGGTATTACTATCCATCAAAAATCAGTAAACGGCGATGGTAGCAAAACTGTTATTCGTGCTACAAATGGAGAATTGGTAAGTAACGAAAACACAAACCTGCTACAACTGATTTTGAACGACGGTAACTATTATCAAGACATTGTTCCAAAAAATTATCAAGACAAAGAAAAATTACCATTTGCGAAAAGTTATTTTAAAAAGTATCGCATCAATATAGATTTATCGCAATTGAACAAAGTGGACACTAAAGACGAATCGGTTTCCAACACCAATAACATGTTAAATGTTAATGATTTAAAATACACTTTGGATTCGCTTGAAAAAAACAGAAATGCTGATATTATCTCATTTTCTGAAAGTTCTGCAACAAGATTTGCAACTCTAACACAAAACAATACACCTACTCCAATCAAGAAAAAGCCGTTGTTAAAAAACTTATTATCCGTTTACAACAACAAAGAAAAAAGTACGATTCTAAATGCTGCAAGTAGCAGTATTCAGACTACTTTGTACAATATCGATGCAACCAAAACTGAATTAGACAATAAAAAGAAAAACATAAACAGCCACATTTTATCAATGTATGACAAATTTGTTATTGTTTATGCCTGTTTTTTAATGTTTTTTATTGGAGCTCCACTGGGTGCAATTATTCGAAAAGGAGGTATTGGTTTGCCAATCGTATTTGCTGTATTGATTTTCATATCGTTTCACTTTATCAATACTTTTGGTAAAAGGATTTCACAAGAAGATGGAATGGCTCCTTTCTTTGGTGCCTGGATGTCTTCGATAATTCTCACTCCATTGGCACTACTTTTAACGTATCGTGCTACGAATGATATTGGTTTAATCAATATGGACGTAATAATTACTCCTGTCCAAAAAGCATTTCAAAAAATATTTCAAAAAATAATTCCATCTCAAAATAAAGAATAAAATGTCTGCCACAAAAATACAACTCAACACTATAGAAGAAGCTATTGAAGACATTCGCCAAGGCAAAGTAATCATAGTAGTTGATGATGAAGATCGCGAAAATGAAGGAGATTTTTTGGCTGCAGCCGATAAAGTGACCCCAGATATGATCAACTTTATGGCCACGCATGGCCGTGGATTAATTTGTGCCCCATTAACCGAAAGCCGCTGTAAAGAGCTGGATTTACGAGCAATGGTGAGCAATAATACCGATCATATGGAAACTGCTTTTACTGTTTCTGTTGATTTGAAAGGACATGGAGTTACTACTGGAATATCAGCCGCTGATAGAGCCAAAACCGTTTTATCTTTGGTCGATCCCAATACTAAACCACACGATTTAGCACGTCCTGGACATATTTTCCCTTTGGTTGCCAAACAAGGTGGTGTTTTAAGAAGAACTGGTCACACAGAAGCTGCGATTGATTTTGCCAGATTAGCAGGATTTAAATCTGCTGGTGTTATTTGCGAAATCCTGAATGAGGACGGAACAATGGCACGTTTACCACAATTGGCCGAAGTCGCTAAACGATTCAATTTAAAATTAGTTTCAATTGAAGATTTGGTAGCTTATAGAATGCAGCATGATAGTTTAATTGTAAAAAAAGAAGATTTTGATATAGAGACTCGTTTTGGTACTTTCCGATTAAGAGCTTATGAACAAACGACCAACAAACAAATTCATATCGCCTTAACTAAGGGAACGTGGAATCTTGGGGAAGCTATATTAACTCGTATTCATTCTTCACAGGTTAATAATGATTTATTAGGAACACTAACCAATAATGTGGATCAACAATTGGATGATATGTTCAAGATTATTAATGATAATGGTAAAGGAGCTGTAATATTTATCAATCAAGATATGACAGCAGTGAATTTGCTAAATCGAATTTCTGAATTGAAAGCACTCCAATCTGAAGGAACTATGAAAGCTCCAAAAATTGTTATTGACACCAAAGATTATGGAATTGGAGCACAGATATTGCATGATATCGATATTTCAAAAATCCGTTTGGTATCAAATACGGAACAGGGAAAAAGAGTGGGTATGATTGGATATGGATTAGAAATTACGGATTACGTACGCTATTAATATTTTTTTTAATTTTTTATTTGTTGCTAAATGTAAGCAAATGAAACAATTAAAAATCCTTTAAAAAAATAGCTGTAATTTTTCTAAAAATACGCTTGCAGATCCAAAAAAGGTTATTATATTTGCACTCGCAATCAGGAAATGATAGCAACATACTGGAGAAATGGCAGAGCGGTCGAATGCGGCAGTCTTGAAAACTGTTGACTGTAACAGGTCCGGGGGTTCGAATCCCTCTTTCTCCGCTGAGTGAATCTCAAAATGAATCAAAACCCTTTAAACTCAACGTTTAAAGGGTTTTTTCTTTTCACCAAATAACCAAATTATTCATTGCTTTTCAAATCATTGCAAAAAATCACAAAACAACAATACAAATTATACATAAAACAAAAATCCCTTCCAATGCAAATTCATTGCTGAATCGCATTGAAAGGGATTTCTCCGTTTCAAAATATATTTAAGCGTTATTTGATAATAATATCACCTGTAAAGTCTTTACTTACATCTTTTCCAGCTAAACCATCAGCAACACCTTTGTAAGAATGTTTGCGTTTGTATTCAGCATCCCAAACGTTTGGAGATTCATTTGGCAACCAGTTTACATGTTCATCTTTATTGTCTGAAATACCCCAAATTGTAATTCCATATTGTTGTGCTTTAGGAACATATTGTTTGTACGAATCAATTACATATTGATACATAGCCGATTGGCTTGCTAGTTGCTCTAAAGTTGGAGAATTAGTTCCCAATCTCACATCAAGTTCTGATACTTTTATCAACTTACCAGTAGCAGCTAGTTTTTGGAACATTTGAGCAATTTGTTCTTTATTTGTACTTAAAGAAATATGCATTTGTGTACCAATACCATCAACAGTAGCTCCTTTGCTTTCGATGTATTTTACATATTCAATCAAACCATCGCATTTAGCTAAACTAGATTCTAAATTGTAATCATTGATAAATAATTTATCAGTAGCATTTCCATACTGGCGCGCTAATTTGAAAGCAGTAACAGCGTAATCTTTACCAAGGTATTTTACCCAGTAAAACTCATCACTAGCAGGATCAGTTACGTTTCCATCACGTAAACTACCGCCTTCTTTCATTGGTTCGTTTACAACGTCCCAAGCGTGAACATCGTTTTTATAGTGACCTACCATTTTAGAAATCCAATTTGTCATTGCACCTCCGATAAGAGTCGCTTTTTCAGCATCTGTTTTTTCTATTGTGATTGCAGGTGTGCCTGCGCCACCTCCAGATGTTGCTCCATCAGTTACTACTACATTGTCAATATAATAGGTTCCTGCTACTCCACCTAAGTCAAAATTTAAACCAGTCTCAGTTCCATTTCCTGTAAATTTCCATTCAACCAATTTCCACGTTGACGAAGTTGTTTGATCTCCTTGGTAATGAGCTGTTGTTCCAGTAGTTGAGCAACGCACAGATCCCGCAGCATCTGAACGAATCATAAAAGAAATTGTGTACTCTTTGTCTAAAGTTAGTTTGGACACGGTAAAGTCGGAGTGGATTTGTGTTTTCCATTGATTTGCTGCATCCGAAGTAGCGTTTACAACTTTCATAGCACCATTTCCTTCATAAGCATTTGCCGAAGAAGCTAAACTTAAAGCATCAGTCGCGCCATTGTATTTTGACCATCCCGTAATATCTGTATTAAAATTACCATTTGAAACAAGATTTACTATTGTTGGAACAGCATCTAAATCGACTACAGCAAAACTATTCACATCAATACTATAAGTAACATTTGGTAAATATCCCAAATCTAAGTTGAAATTGAAATTAGTACTTGCCGTTTTAAAATCTGTAGCATTTAATTTAATCTTCACTTGTTTCCATTGAGAAGTAGTTGCGAAAGCTTCTGTCCAGGTTCCGCCTGTAGCATACCAATCCATATATGGATATGAATTGTTTAAAGTAGATCCAAACGAAATACGTCCTTTGCCATCAACATCTGATTTGATAAAAAACGAAATTTCATATTTGTGTCCGCTTACAATTGGAACTGTCGGCGAAGTTAACTGTAAACTATAAGGCTGTGCTGAAGTAGCACTCGAAATTAATTTAATCGCTTTTGTACTAGCTGACAATCCAGCTCCGTCCACAATTGAAATTCCTGCTCCTGGATTATTTCTTACCCAGCCTCCGCTAAAAGAACCATCTTTTAAACCTGCTACATTCATTATGTTCGGACCGCTAGTTCCTGGAATAATTGTTGGCGCAATTAAACTATTCAAATAACTTGCATTTTGATTTTGGTGCCAAACCAAAGTATGTCCAAAAACAGATAAACCTGCTTCTTTTGTTTTGGCAATAAAAGCATCAACTTTAGCAAAATTAAGTTCTCCAGTAGAATTTACCATTGGCCCATGCTTCATTGCATAACCCACCGTAACTTCATGGAAATTTTCATTTACAAGATTACGATAAGCATCAATAGTCATGTATTCGTCCAATCCTATTCCAACTCCAAGTTTGAAGTCAGTATATTTTTTAAGCGGCTCATATCTGCCGATTTTTTCTGCCAATTCCAATGGAAGTTCTGCAGATGTTATGTCACCGTGTGAAGGGTCTTTTCCCCATTCCATAATTTGATCATCGCAAGATGAAAACAGCAAGCAGGACAAAGCAAGTGCTGGTAATATTTTGGTATATTTCATTTTATATTTTTTTGAGTTAATTGATTTATTCTCAGCTATAGCTTTCAAAAACAATAGTATTTTATTCCTTAATTAGGGAAATCACTATACGTTGGAGTATTCAACGAAACTATTCTCCAATTATCAGTATATACTTTTACAGAAGTAGCTGACGAAGGGAATTCTACCTCAGTGCTTTCGCCAGTTACGTTACTTAACTTAACATCTGAGTTTTCGAAATAAATTCCGAAGTTTTGATATGTAGCCGCCTCTCTGAATTTAAGAACATCATCAAAAGTGTAGGCTGATTTTGAAAAACTGTACAATTTATTCAATGGAATTGTAATAGTTATCCAGCCTTTTGTACTAACTCCAACCGATTTTCCGTTAACAATCCAAGGAACATAATTATAACAAGCTCCCGTCCACTCACCTCCATTAAAATTGTTAATCAAACAAATTTTCAAGAAACCTGTGTCTTTCCATACATTTGGCACATAAATATCAAATTGAAAAGCGACTTTATCCAATGGAGTTGAAGCTGGAATATAAGGCGTCAATTGACCTCTCCAGTTATCTACACCATTCCCTGCAGTCCAAACTTCGGTACAACGATTTGTTGCTGCTGCAAAAGATGCAATTCTAGCGGGACGATGTGGGACATATTGTCCTTGAGAAACATTTCCTGTTCCCAATAAAGCTGATTCTAAATCAGTGTCTTTAAGCATACTTGTAGAAGTTCCCCAAAAACCTTGAGTTCCGTTTCCGTCAAAATCCAGAATTACTCCTTTTTTGAAATTAAAATAAGCAGGTGAATAAACTCCACCATTTGAACTTTCAACCAAAATTGAACCTCCGTCTGGCGAAACTCCAGCTGGCATTGCTACCGTAAAAAATTCTCCTTTTTCGTCTGAAACAATTCCTGTTGTAACCTCGACATTACCTGGGAAAATTACTTTTTTAACCTCTGTCAAACCTGTTCCGTGAACGGTAATCGTTTCACCTACATTTGGCATCGTATTCGAAATTTCGGTAATTACAGGCGCTCCAGAACGAATCTGAAAAGGAAATGTAACTTCATTCCCATCATTCACAAAACGAATTGTATTACGAACCGATGGATCTGCATCTATTGTAGGTGTATCTTCTGAAATGTTTATTAACATCGAAGTATTGGAAACATACACTACATTAAAATAAGTTTCAAAACCGTTGATGTACACTTTTTTTAATCCATTAAAACCAGCTCCTTCTATACGAATTAACTGCCCTAAACGAGCAAAAGAAACTTCTCTATCTGGAACAGACGAATTAACATCTTCCAAAAAAACTTTACTTATAGTTATTGGCCCACCATTTGAACTATCGCTGTTCTCGCAAGCATTGAACAACAATGAAACAAACATTACAAGTATAATTGTAATAGCTGCGCCATACTTTTTATCTAAAATATATTTTTTCATATTCGTGTTTTCAGTTTAATTAAATAAATCAGTTATTTTTTCATCCTTGAATTCATAAGGAACAGGCGCTTCATTTAATAATGGATTCTGAATTACTTCTGATTCTGGGTAAGGCAATAAAAAGATTGAAGTGTCTATCGCTCCTATTGCTCTAGGAGAACTGTCTCTCGTAGCATCAACTGAAACTGTGTTGGTAGCTGCAGCATAAGTAATTGGCACAATAACTCCTCTGCTTTGTCCAGTAACATAATTAACTACTTCTTGTTGTTTGTAGTAAGATCTTCTCACTAAATCATACCAATATTGACCTTCCATACACAACTCTACTCTGCGTTCGTGTCTGATATCTTCATACGTTAATGACGTTTTTGGATCCAATCCCGCTCTTTTTCTTAGTGCGTTTACATAGCTTAAAGCCGTTGCATCCGAAGTGCTTGCATTATTACCTAAAGTTGCTTCTGCATAATTAAGATATACTTCTGCCAAACGTAACATATAGGTGTTTAAAGCTGAATTTTGCTTAGAAATTTTAGGATTGTCTTTGGTAGAACCCACCACTCCTTTTTTGACATTCACAAAAGTATTTTCATGATCAACCGTATAACCACCATTGGCTTTATTAATTTCTGGATAAAAATCCTCATCGGCCATCCAAGTATCATGACGTCTTTTATCTTTAGATTCATATTCATACAAAACATCATTAGAAGCTCTTGTCCAATATCCCCAAGCAGCATCATCGCCAGTAATATCAGATCCCAAAGCAAAATATGCCTGATGCGTGTTAGTTACTCCATAAGTACCGTTTGGCACCCATTGCAAAGCAAACATTGATTCAGAATTATTGTTGTTATCTACTTTAAACAAATCTGCATAGTTTTCTAAAATGGAATAAGGCCCTTCGGTGATTGCTTTTTCAGCAGCTTTTTTCGCAAGATCAAGATATTCCTGACTTCTAGTTCCCGAATTAGGATTATCGCTTAAACCAGAAACTGACAAGTACAAACGGGACAACATTCCGAAAGCGCTATATTTTGTCAAACGTCCTGTTTGCCCAGCAGTTTCAGGAAGAAATTTTGCAGCAAATTCCATATCGCGGATTGCAAATTCATAAGCATCTTTTGCAGAATTGGTATTAACTGCAGGATTTTTTACTAAATCTGCTGGATTTGTAGAAATTATCACATTTCCCCACAAAGAAGTCAAATACCAATAAGCAGTTCCTCTCATAAAACGAGCTTCAGCTATATATTTGTTTTTAATATTTTGATTAATACTGCTGCCTTCAATTCCAAGGATAACATTATTAGATTGTTGTACCACGTTGTACAAAGAACCCCAAGCAGACACTAATGGTCCTGTTAATCCAGTTTCAGTTAAATCAGCAAATGGATAAATATAATCTGAATAAGGAGCATATAAGTTGTAAGCACGACCATCGCCTAATCCGTAATAAAATTTATCATTAAAATCAAACCATACTTTGTTATATAAAGGAGCAGTAGCTGCTTTAAAATCATCTTCTGTTTTAAAAAAGTTCTCTTTGGTTATCAAATCATTTGGCTCCTTATTAAGAAACTCATCACTACAACTTGTTCCCAAAAAAGTCAATGCAACAAAAAGAAAAATGCGTTTAATATGTATTTTTTTCATATTTTTTATGTTTAAAATTTAACATTTACTCCTAGAGTAAGAATACGTGGTGAAGGATAACGTCCGTTATCAATACCTGAATATAGTGCACTATTATTTAATGTACCTACTTCTGGATCGTATCCTGAATATTTAGTAAATGTCATAATGTTTTGCATATTAGAATATACTTTTAGTCCTGCTAATCCAATTTTTGAAACTAAAGAAGTTGGCAAGTTATATCCTATTGATATATTTTTGATGCGGACAAAAGACCCATCTTCTACAAAACGATCACTATTACGGAAGTTTGACGAAGATGATGCAGATGATGCAGCAATACGTGGCATATAAGGATCTCCGCCTACGATATGAACATTTCTGTAATCATTTGGTCCATTAGGATTAATTAAATCTAATTGAGCATATCCTAAAGCTGTATCTAATAAATTGGTGTTTGAAGCAGGATTTTCTAACCAACGACGTTGGTAATTCATTACATCATTTCCATAAGATCCATCTAGAAAAATATTCATATCAAATCCTTTGTAAGAAAATGTGTTACCTATACCGAAAGTAAACTGAGGTAATGGATTCCCAATATATTGTAAATCTTTATCATCAATTATACCGTCTTTATTGGCATCATCAAACATATAATCTCCAATCCAAACTCCATTTTCTCCAATTGCCATACCTTTAGGCAAAGCAGTAGGTACCACATTTCCAGAGCCATCTTTATAATAAAAATCAGTTGCTTTCTCAAAACGTCCAATCACTTTATATCCATAAAATTGACTAATTGGATGTCCCACAGCAGTACGAGTAACTACAGTTACATCCGAACCTTCTTGAATGGTACCATCATAATGCCCAGATTCACTATTTAATGACAACACTTTGTTTTTATTCATTGAAAAAACAATATTAGAAGTCCAAGTAAATTCAGAAGTTTTAAAATTAATTGTGTTCAAACTAAGTTCAAATCCTTTATTTTCAAGTGATCCAATATTATACCAAGGAGCTGAAGTTGATCCTTGTCCTGATGTTCCTACATATGCAGGTAACGCCAATTGATTTAATAAATCATCCGTCTTTTTGTAATATACATCTGCTACTAACTCGATTCGGCTATTAAAAAGTCCCAAATCTATACCAGCATTAGATGAATAAGTAGTTTCCCATTTCAAATCTTTATTTGCTGTGTTGGAAGCCAATAATCCTGTTCCCCAATTTGCAGTAGCAACTGAATTATAAGTTGAAGTATAAGCATAATTAGGAACATTTTGATTTCCAACTGCCCCCCAACCTAAACGAAGTTTTAAGTTATTGATAACCTTATTATCTTTTAAGAATGCTTCATTAGAAACTTTCCAAGCAAAAGCTGCTGAAGGAAACCAGCCCCATCGATTATCTTCATAAAATTTAGAAGAACCGTCACGACGTATAGTTCCTGTTAATAAATATTTGTCATCAAATGAATAAAATGCTCTTCCAAAATAAGAATTCAATGAACTACCATTACTATTATTTGTAACCCTAGCAGTAGTTGGATCACCCATAGATAAATCTGTAGAGCTATTAGTTAAATATCCTGAGACATATCCATATAAATTTTCCCAATGATTTTCTTGTGCCTCTTGCCCTAACATAGCATTTACGGAATGTTTTCCAAAAGTATTAGTATAGTTCAATACATTATTCCATATCCAGTTTTTACTATTGCTTTTAGAACGTGTACCTTGGCGAATATCATTTTCAATAGCACCAAAAGTATAAGAAGGATCAAAAGTATAGTTATTTGTAAAACCATAATCCAAAGAATATTGTGTTTTGAATGTCAATCCCTTTGTGATAGTAATATCTGCATAAGTATTGGCTCTCAAACCTACTCCCTGATTATTATTATCTCTTATCGAAGCTAATCCAACCGGATTATTTTGAACAAATTGATCGGTATCAGGTCCATCAAAAGATCCTTCTGCATTACGAACAGCCACATTTGGAGTTTGTTTTAATGCGGTAAGAATTAAAGCCCCATCGTTTATAGTAGTATTTTGTTTAGTTTCACTTAAAGCAAAATTCACACCTACTTTAAGATAATCTTTTACTTGAGAATCTAAATTACTAGTCAAATTAAAACGGCTAAACATTGATCCCTCAGCTATACCTTCTTGATCCATATAGCCAATTCCTAAATAATAAGTGCTTTTATCAGAACCTCCAGAAGCTGACAAATTGTAATTTTGCATCAATGCTTGATTAAACAACTCTTTTTGCCAATCAGTACCTTTTCCCAATAAATCAGTACGAATAAAATTAGCATCCCTTTCTACGATTCCTAAATCTGAACGTGTATTTTTTAAAGTACCATATTCTTTAAGATTTAGTACATCCAATTCTTTTGGAATCTCTTGCCAACCTACATAGCTATCAAAATTTAAAGATAAATCACCTTTTTTTCCTCGTTTAGTTGTCACCTGAATTACTCCACCTGATGCACGAGATCCATAAATTGCTGTAGCTGAAGCATCTTTCAAAATATCAATAGAAACAATATCTGCAGGGTTAATTACTGAAATAGGATTCGAGTTTAAATTTCCATTGTTACTGTCTATAACAACACCATCTACTACATAAATAGGCTGTGTAGCACCATTTATACTACTAATACCTCGAATATTAACATTAGATGAAGCCCCTGGAGCACCACTATTTTGTGATACATGAACCCCAGCAGCACGTCCTTGCAATACTTGCTCAATCGATGTAGTAACAGTTTGCGTAATTGCTTTGCTATTAACTGTAGATATTGAACCTGTCAAATCTTTACGTTTCATTGTTCCATATCCAACAACTACTACCTCATCAAGTGTTTTCATATCCTCGATCAATACTACATTAATCTTTGTTCTACCTGCTACCGAAATCGTTTGAGTTTTGTAACCAATAAAATTAAAAGTAATCATTGCTTTCTCAGGAACATTCTTTAAAGTATAGCTTCCGTCGAAATCGGATGCTGTTCCGCTTTTTGCTCCTAGAATCGAAATACTTACACCTGGTAAAGGGCCCTTTGCATCTGAAACAACACCAGTAACTGTTGTTTGGGCATTCGTGTGTGCGTAAAATACAAGCATCAGGATAGTGAGTCCAAGTTGCTTAATATGTCCGCTTTTAAAAAGTAAAAAGTTAGTCATAAATAGTTAATTAAATTAATTGTTAGTTTTTTGGCTTAGTTTTTAAGATTTTTAATTCATTCTTTTTGTTAATATTTTGTTATAGCGTATTGGACAAATATATATATTAAAATGAAACACACAATCGGTTGTGTTAATTATTTTTTAAATATTATTAAAAATAATTAAACATATATTTTACATTAAACAAAAAAAATATAAAATACATGAATATATCGCAAAAAAAAGGCAAAAGAAATTTGTTACTGTGTCTTTTACAGCATATTAGTTAATTCGATAGTAAAATATATTGTTTTGAAACCGTTTTAAGAGTGTTTAGTACGGGTGTTAAATAAAGAAGTTTAAATTATAAAGCATAACCAAATACCTTAATACCATAATTAAATGACCCACAGATAAAACATTGTTTTTGTGTGATTTATAGTTAAAAAGATAAAGTCCTGAAAAGAAAAAAAAAATTTAAAAGATATTCTAGAAACATCACTTTGATGCCCCTGGAAATAATTATAAATCTAACTACAAACCGACAAGAACTCCCTAAGCCAAAAAGTTCTCATCTAATTTGAGTAATCTCTATAATATTGTCTAAAATTATTTTATTTAGAATACGATTTGGGACAGTATTTGTGCGCTATTCGATTAATATTTATACATCAATTTGCACATTCACTTGATTTCGTAATTATAAATTCATTTTTTTAGCATCTTCAACAAATTGAGCCAAACCAATATCAGTTAATGGATGTTTCAACAATCCTTTGATAGCTGATAAAGGCCCAGTCATTACGTCTGATCCGATTTTGGCACAATTTACAACATGCATAGTGTGTCTGATAGATGCTGAAAGAATTTGAGTTTCGAACCCATAATTGTCATAAATCTCACGGATTTCAGAGATCAAATGCATTCCATCAGTAGAAATATCATCCAATCTTCCTAAAAAAGGCGATACGTAAGTTGCCCCAGCTTTTGCAGCTAAAATGGCTTGTCCAGCAGAAAAAACCAGAGTCACATTGGTTCTGATCCCTTTGTCCGAAAAATATTTACATGCTTTTACACCATCAGCAATCATTGGCAGTTTTACCACAATTTGTGGATGCAAAGCCGCTAATTCTTCTCCTTCTCTAATCATTCCGTCGTAATCGGTAGAAATAACTTCGGCAGAAACATCGCCATCCACGATATTACAAATGTCAACGTAATGTTGCAAAATATTCTGTCTGCCAGATATTCCTTCTTTAGCCATTAAGGATGGATTTGTGGTTACTCCATCCAAAACACCTAAAGCTTGCGCTTCTTTAATGTCATTTAAATTAGCAGTGTCAATAAAAAATTTCATTTGGTTAGTTTTTTGGTTATTAAAAGTTATTATTTTAGAATAATTAATCCATTTGTTGTAAATAACAGGGCTGAAAAATTTATTCTCAACCCTATTATCATTTTACAAATAACTAATTAGCAAAATTTTAGATGTATTGATTGATAATGTTTTCAAACAATTCTTGTTTTCCGCTCTGCAATTGAAGTTCTCCATTTTCCTGAGCGATTTTGTATAATTCAGTTAATCCCAGTTTTCCTTCTTCGAAAGCTTTTCCGTTTCCAGAATCGAATGAACTGTATCTCTCTGTTCTTAATTTATTGTATTGAGAAGAAGTGATGATTTTATCGGCAGTGATCAATGCTCTTGCAAAAGTATCTGCTCCGCCAATGTGCGCCAAGAATACATCTTCCATATCGGTTGAGTTTCTTCTGATTTTGGCATCAAAATTAATTCCTCCACCTTGCAATCCGCCTGCTTTTAGGAATACCAACATCGCTTCTGTGGTTTCCTGGATGTTGTTCGGGAATTGATCTGTATCCCAACCATTTTGGTAATCTCCACGGTTGGCATCCAAACTTCCTAACATTCCGGCATTGGCAGCCACTTCAATTTCGTGTTGAAAAGTGTGTTGTGCTAATGTAGCGTGGTTTACCTCAATATTGATTTTAAAATCTTTCTCTAAACCATATTTATGCAAAAATCCGATAGCCGTAGCCGAGTCAAAATCATATTGGTGTTTCATTGGTTCCATTGGTTTTGGCTCAATGAAAAAGTTTCCTTTGAAACCTTGTGCTCTTGCGTAATCTCTTGCTTTTATCAAAAATTGTCCCATGTGATCCAATTCTCTTCCCATATCGGTATTTAGCAATGACATATACCCTTCACGACCTCCCCAGAACACGTAATTTTCTCCGCCCAATGCGATAGTGGCATCCAAAGCCAGTTTTATTTGTCCTCCTGCTCTGGCCAAAACGTTGAAATCCGGGTTGGTAGCCGCACCGTTCATGTATCTTGGGTTCGAAAAACAGTTTGCAGTTCCCCAAAGCAATTTAATTCCTGATGCTGCTTTCTTTTCTTTTAGATAATCTGTAATGAAAGACAAACGTTTTTCTGATTCTGCGAAAGTTGGTCCTTCAGCAATCAAGTCGTAATCGTGAAAACAGAAATAGTCAAATCCCATTTTGCTGATAAATTCAAAAGCTGCATCTGCTTTGTCTTTTGCTGCCTGATAAGGATCTGATGACTGGTCCCAACCAAAATGTTGTGTTCCCGGTCCGAAAGGATCTCCTCCCTGTCCGCAGAAAGTATGCCAGTAAGCGATTGCGTATTTAAAATGGTCGCGCATGGTTTTTCCTGCTACAACCTGATCCGGATTGTAATATTTAAATGCTAATGGATTATCTGATTCTTTTCCTTCAAACTTAATTTCGCCAATACCCTTAAAGTATTCTTTGTTGCCTATAATTGCCATTTGTTATTGTTTTATTTATTTATAATATGTTCTAATTCTTGTTCAACTCTATAAATGTTCAATTTCAGATTTAAAAAAAGACTTATCTTTTATCGTTTATTCAAATTTGAAAATTAAGCTCTTTCTCAAGCAAAAAATCATGTTGTGATGAACTAAGTTTATAGAATCTAGCTGCACGATGCGATACATTTTCTTCTTTTTCATTTAAATCGCACAATAATCCTATTTTAAGAATCTTTCTTCGGAAATTAGATTTATCAATTTCTATACCTAAAATCTCTTCATAAAGCCGAATAATCTGCATTAATGTAAATTTTTCGGGAAGCAAGTTAAAACCTACCGCAGTTTTACGAATAATATCCTGCAACTCTTGCAGACAAAAATTCAATATCTCCACATCATTACGATTCAATTCCGCGATTTCATTGATTCCGACCCATTTCATAGTACCAGCAGCAATATGATTTTTTAAGTCATTTGAAACATTTTGTACAAAAGCATAAAATCCAATCGAAATATCTTCTTTTAAAGATGAAGACGAAGTAAAACCAAAAGCTTTTACCTGTTTAAGATAGAAATTATTGTAACCACATCTTATTAAAATAGTACTAGCCGTTTCTTGTATCGTTTTATCTTTTTTTAACCAATCGTGAGCTAGCCTCCAATGGATTAAATTGTTATCATCTATTTCTTTAACAAGTAAAAATTTTAGACCGTCATTCTGAAGATTAAAAATCACACAATTTATCTCTATGTAATGCTTTACATAGTTATTGAAGGTTATTTTCTCTTTTTCGTCTTTTTTACTCATAAAATTTTAGAACTAATACGGTAAATTACTCAATTCAAAAAATGAAAAATTTTACTTTACTACTCTTTCCTGTAAGGATCAATGGTCTGGATTGATCCGTCTGGTAAATAATTTATTTTGGTAACTTTTATGCTTCTTAAATGGGTTACTCCTTTTGACAAACTCGAATCATGGTAAAATAAATACCATTCGTTATCTACTTCACAAATGGAATGATGAGATGTCCATCCCACTACTGGATTTAATATTTTTCCTTGATAAACGAATGGACCGTAAGGGCTGTCTCCAATTGCATAACAAATAAAATGAGTATCACCGGTAGAGTATGAAAAATAATATTTGTCATTGTATTTGTGTACCCATGAGGCTTCAAAAAAACGACGTTCATTATCTCCTGCCAAAAGAACTTTACCGTTTTGGTCTAGAATTTTAATTTCTTTTGGAGTTTCATCTAATTCTAACATATCATCCGTTAGCCTAGCCACGATAGGACCTAATGCGGCTTCGTGAGCTAGTGGTTCTTCATGATTTTTATCAAATTTATTATTTCTATATTTCTGAAGTTGGCCGCCCCAAATCCCTCCAAAATAGATATAATGTTTACCATCTTTATCTTCAAAAACGGCCGGGTCAATACTATAACTTCCTTTGATAGCTTCTTTTTCTGGTTTGAAAGGCCCAACAGGCGAATCACTAACAGCTACACCAATCTGAAAAATTCCGTCTGCACGTTTTGCAGGGAAATACAAATAATACTTTCCATTTTTGCAGGCTGCATCTGGTGCCCACATTTGTTTTTCGGCCCAGGCAACTTCATTTACATGTAACGCAACACCGTTATCTACAGCTTTTGAATCAATAGAATCCATAGAAAACACATGGTAATCTTCCATTCCAAAATGATCACCATTGTCATTAAAAGGAATTCCTGCATCTATATCATGTGATGGATAAATGTAAATTTTTCCGTCAAATACATGCGCAGAAGGATCTGCCGTATAAATATGAGTTACTAAAGGATCTGAAATGGCAAGCTCATTAATTTCTTTAAAATCAATGTTTTCAATATTATCTTCTGGCATACTGTCTTTATTTTTGTCTTATTATTGTTTTATTAACTTCTTCTTTCTTTTAATTCTTTCTCAATTTTAACTTCCATTTCTTTATTGATTTTATAGAAAAACAATAAAAAACATCCTGTTAGAAATGGTATTGCTGGAAAAACACTCACTAATAATTTGATTCCGGTTATAGCAGTTTCAGTTTGTGAGGCTGCATTGGCAACGTAATGGAAATACCCTAAAAAAAGTGTTGTTAACCCTCCTCCAATACTTAAACCCGCTTTCAAACCAACCATCATCGCCGAGAAAATGATTGCAGTGGCACGTCTGTTATTTAACCACTCTGAATAATCGGCAACGTCTGCGATCATAGCCCAAAGGATTGGAATAGTTATTCCGTAGAAAAATCCATGCAGTATTTGCGAAAGAAATATTAAACTGATGCTTGTAGGAGGCAAAAAGTAAAATCCAAGAATGAACAGCGTTGAAATAAATAGAAATATTCCGAATATATTTCTCTTTCCATATTTATTAGCTAAACCTTTCGAAAGCGTAATTCCAACAATCATGAAAATAATTCCGCCAGCATTGAAAAGCCCAAATCCAGCAGAAACAGGGTCATTCCCAAAATGATTTAGCCCAATTTGTGTTAATGAATCTAAGATTGGCTGAATAAAAGCGGTCAATTGCTGTTTGTCTACATAATTCTCAAAATAGTAAACATAAGCACCACCTTTCATAGCCAAAGTAACGAACACCAAAGTTGTCAACGAAAGCATGATTAACCACGGCTTATTTTTCATCAAATCGACTAAATCTTCCTTAACACTTGATTTTTGTTCTGGTTTAGGAATAATGCGTTCCTTTGTCGTCAAAAATGTGATTAAAAGCATGATCGTACCTATGATTGCCAATGCTGTCATTACTTTTTCGATACCGACTGCTTTGTCTCCATTTCCAGCACTTTTGATGATTCCCAACATAAAAACCTGAACAAAAAACTGAGCAAACATAACTGCCACAAAACGGTATGACGATATACTGTTTCTCTCACTCATATCGCCGGTAATTACCCCACTTAAAGCTGAATAAGGCAAATTATTACCCGCATAAAGCAATAGCAAAAACATATATGTTACTACTGCATATATTACTTTTCCCTGATAAGAGAAATTTGGTGTAGAGAAGGCCAATATTGCTATAATTCCTAATGGTATGGCAGTGAATAAAATCCAAGGTCTGAATTTACCCCATTTAGAAATTGTCCTATCAGCTAAAACACCTATTATAGGATTAAAAACAAAGGCCGCTATTAATCCCACTACCAACATAATTATTGAGGAATCTGTTGGTGATAATCCGTAAATATCAGTGTAAAAATAGGCTAGATAAGTAATCAATGTTTGAAAAACTAAATTAGCTGCCAAATCGCCTAAGCTGTATCCAATTTTTTCCTTAATTGATAGTTTTTGTGAGGTTTGAGTCATTAGATGATAGAATTGATTAAATTTTGATAATAGAGTTTGGTATAGTTATAATGTTGTTCTTTTACTGATTAACCTATTCCATTCGTATACAGTGAAATAAAACAATGCAATAACGCAATCGGTTGTGTAAAAATAGATAAAAAAATACAATACGCAAATTTTGACCGCAGTATTATTTAAATTTGTAAAAAAAAGCTCTTTATGATAAAAATCCTCAAAAAAGAGCCATTTTAGTCTTTCTAAATTGTTTATTTCTTTTCTTTTAATTGTATTACGCTTTGATACGCTTTTTTTGGAGCTAAATTTCTATCAATTAATAATGGATAATTTGTTCTTCCTTTTATTGGCCAGTCGTTTAACCATGATTGTCCATCGTGAACTCCCCAAAAAGTTACACGGCTAATTTTATCTTTATGTTTCAAAAACAAATTAAATACAGCTGCATAACGGTCTGCCAGCTTCTTTTGAACAGAGTCTGGAAGTTCCTTTGGATAAGGATTCATTTTTGCACTGCCTTCAAAATTTTGATTTACATCAGCTCCTTTTAAATCCCAAGGATTTGGTAATACCGTAATATCCAACTCAGTGAAAGCAACTTTCAAGCCAAGTGCAGAATAAGCCAAAATACTTTTTTCAATTTCCTCTATTGTAGGACTTTCCAATCTCCAATGTCCCTGAATACCAACACCATCGATCTTCCCGCCATTTGCTTTAATATCTTTAACCAATTTAATCACGCCTTCACGTTTTGCTGGTTCGCAAATATTATAATCGTTGTAATACAAATCCACTTTTGGGTCTGCTTTTGCTGCCAGTTTAAAAGCTTCTGGAAGATAACTTGCACCAAGAGTATTTAGAAAAACTGATTTTCTCAAAGTCCCATCTTCATTTAAAGCTTCATTAACCACATCCCACGAATCAATTCTGCCTTTGTATCTCGAAACAATTGTAGAAATATGGTCTTTCATGAACGCTTTCATTTCGGTACTATCTTTAATTTGTGTCATCCACGGTGCTAATTGGCTATGCCAAATCAAAGTATGCCCATGAATGAACATATCATTTTTCTCTCCATAAGCGATATATTTATCTGTCATAGCAAAGTCATATTTGTCTTTTGCAGGATGAACAAACATCGATTTCATAATATTTTCAGCAGTAATAGCATTAAATTCTTTTCGGATTAATGCATCAACTTTAGGGTCTTTTTCTTCAATCTGGTCAACATTTAAAGCTGTACCAATGTAAAAATCTCCTTTAAAATTATTTTTTAAAGAGGTCGCTGCCGAGTTTTTATTTTGCGCATTACAACTGCCCAGCGCAAAAAGAACCACCAGTAGCATAGAGTTATTAATCAATTTCATAGTTTATAGTTTTTAGGTAATAGTTAAATTATTTGTTCGGGTTTGGCTTAAATTGCATTGCCTAATTTGTAAGCAATCCCCATTTCCAAGCCTCTTAATTCGGCGAGACCTTTGAGTCTTCCAACTAAAGAATAACCTGGATATTGTTCTTTTCCTTCGTCAATTGCATGTAGGAATCCGTGATCAGGGCGCATTGGTAAACCTATTTTTCTTGTATTCATTAACAACAAAATTTTTTCTATAATCACTTCCATTTTGGCATCTCCGTACAAATGTTCTGATTCTCTAAAAATATTTTCGTTTTCTCTAATGGTATTTCTTAGATGTAGAAAATGAATTCGGTCGCCGTAATCATCAATAATTTTTTCAAGATTATTTTGAGTATTTGCTCCCAATGAGCCGGTACAATAACACAAACCATTTGCTAGCAAAGGCACCGCTTCGAAAATGGCTTTTAGATCATCTTCAGTCGAAACAATTCGTGGAAGTCCCATCACAGAAAATGGTGGATCATCGGGATGAATCGCTAATTTCGATCCATACTTTTCAGCAACAGGAGCGACTTCTGATAAAAAGAAAATCAGGTTTTCACGCAATTTTGCATTATCAATTGAAGCATAATTATCCAATAATGAAAGGATTTGTTCTGCAGTAAAATTTATTTTGCTCCCAGGAAGTCCCAACAATACATTTTTGAAAAGCAATTCTTTCTCTGATTCCGAGAGTGTGTTTCCAAATTCCAATGCTTTTTCTTTCTCCAAATCAGAATAATCATTTTCTGAATTAGGGCGTTTTAATAAAAAGACATCAAAATAAGTAAAAGCTTCCTGGTTGTATAATAGTGCTTTGCTCCCGTCTTTGTTGACAAAATTATGATTGGTACGAACCCAGTCCAGAATTGGCATAAAATTATAAGTGATCACTTTAATTCCGCATTCGGCTAGATTTTTTAAACTTATTTTATAGTTTTCAATGTATTGCAAATAATTTCCTGTGGCTCTTTTAATCTCCTCATGAACGGGCAAACTTTCGACAACAGTCCATTCTAAACCAGCATTTTTAATTATTTCCTGTCTTAATTGAATCTCTTCAACTTCCCAAACATCACCAACTGGAATGTGGTGCAAGGCGGTTACAATTCCTGTTGCACCGGCTTGTTTGATATCAATTAAATTTACGCTGTCTTGTGGGCCAAACCAACGCATTGTCTGCTGCATTTTAATCATTATACTTTTAATTTTAAGATTAGAATCCGATGCTGTTTCCACCATCAACTGGTAAAACTGTTCCTGTTGTAAATTTAGATTCGCTTGATGCAAAATAATAAACGGCATCAGCAATATCAGATGGTTCACCTAAGATTCCCATTGGTGTTCTCGAAAGTACTTTATTTTTTCTTTCTGGATCACTATCCAGCGCTTTTGCAGACATTTTTGTTTTAATGAAACCTGGAGCAACACAATTTACACGAATACCAAACGGAGCGAGTTCAACAGCCATAGCCCTTGTCATTGATTCGATTGCTCCTTTACTAGCCGAATAAGCAATAACTTTTGGAATTCCATATTGCGACGCCATTGAACTAATGTTGACAATATTTCCGCCATTATTTTCTTTCATGTTTTTTACAACTGCTTTACTAACAGCAAAAACACTCAAAAGATTGGTATGAATTATAGATAAAAAATCTTCATCGGTTACGTCTAAAAATTCTTTTTTCAAATTAATTCCAGCATTATTCACCAAAATATCAATTGGTCTCTCTTTAGTTAAATTCTCAATCATTGCTGGAATTCCAGCGATATCATTTAAATCAAACAAAACAGGAATTGCATTCTCGCCTATTTCTTTGCAAGCTTCTTCCGTTTTCTCTTTTGTTCTTCCAATAATATAAGTTGTGATGCCATTATCACATAATTTTTTCGCTGTTGCAAAACCCAAACCAGAGTTCCCTCCCGTTACAATTGCCGTTTTTGTGCTCATTATTTTTTATTTAATTTAATTTCCAGGTGCAAATGGAAATTTCAAAGATTTAAAATATTCTAAAGATTGACTAGGCTTCTCCACAGATGCAGGCAGTTCCTTATGAGAATATTGCTGAAAATATAGTAAGCAAGCATCTCGCCACCATTTTGCCTCTTTGTACTGAATATTCAACAGCATTTGCACTTCATGAAAACGCTCCTGATCAACATATTTGCTAGTTTTATTCCATATTTCCTGCATATTTTTTACCTGATCTACTCCTTCTTGATATTTCAGTGCCATTCCGTCCCAAAGCGTATGCCCATCTTTTAGTTTATAATTCCATGAAACATGATGAAACCAAAGTAGATATTTTTCTGGACATGTTTCTAAATTATCAAAAATCTTGGCAACTTCTGGCGCGTATTGTGAAACGGCATCTGTACCTTTTTTTGATCTGTCAAAACCAATACCGTTTGCATCGGCTTTATGATAATATACCGGATTCCACTCTGGTCTGGATAAATCGCTTACCCAAGGACCCGGTCCATAATGATGGCCTGTATCCATAATATGATGTAGTCCCAAAGGCGTCATGTAATTAACGACCGCTTCGCGCGATTCGAGCATCATCTTTTTTACAGGCTCAATAAAGTTTTGATCATTCGAGAAAGTACATCGAAGCCATTCATCAGCTATTGTTTCTGCTTTTAAATACGGATCCCAAGCCAATCTCCCGAAACCATACCAATTCGCTTGCGCAAAAGGATGACCGGTCCAATTTAAATCATTTCCGATATTAGAAACGCCAGCTATTCCGGTAATTTTATTTTTGTATAGAGAACCATCTACAACTTTTGCAACAGTAGAACCTTTGCCTTTTTGAAAAGTATCTTCTTCTAAAACCTCTTGAAATAATTTTGGTAGAAAGACTAAATGCGTACTAAATCCTAAATATTCCTGAGTAATTTGAAACTCCATCATCAAAGGTGTTTTGGGAGTCGCTCCAAATAATGGATGAAAAGGTTCTCTCGGCTGAAAATCAATAGCGCCATTTTTTACCTGAACAATAACGTTATCTTTAAATTTTCCATCATAAGGTTGAAATTCAGCATACGCCTGTTTCGCGCGATCATTGGCATCATGTTCTGAATAAACAAAAGCTCTCCACATTATAATCCCACCAAAAGGTGCTACTGCATCAGCCAGCATATTAGCGCCATCGACATGATTTCTGCCATAGTTCTGCGGGCCTGGTTGACCTTCTGAATTTGCCTTAACCAAAAATCCTCCAAAATCTGGAATCCTTGCATATATTTCTTTCGCTTTGGCGTTCCACCAATTGATGACGTTGCGGTCTTTTGGGTCTGCTGTTTTTAATCCGCCAATTTCAATTGGTGCCGAAAAGCGTGCGGTTAAATAAACTTTAATTCCGTAAGGCCTGAAAACATTGGCTAAAGCTTCAACTTTTTCTAAATATTGTGGTGTCAGTATAGAAGCATTCGCATTAACATTTGTCAAAACAGTACCATTAATACCTATTGAAGCATTGGCTCTGGCGTAATCTATATAGCGCTGATCTATAAAATCGGGAAGTTTTTGCCAATTCCAAAGGGAAAATCCCGCGTATCCTCTTTCAACGGTTCGGTTCAAATTATCCCAGTGATTTAATATTCTAATATTGGTTTTTGGTGAATCAACTATATTTAAATCTTTGATGGATTTGTCAGTCTGAATCAATCGTAAAAAACTATAAACGCCATACAAAACGCCTACATCCTTTTTTCCGCTAATTACAATGTGATTTTTATTATTTAATAAAATTGTTTTTATAATATATCCTTCTTCATTGATTTTATTCAATTCGGCAGCAATTGCCTTTTGAATTTCTGGATTTAAAGAAGATTGTGAGCCAATTATAAGAGTATTAGAATCAATAACTTTAGTATTAACGGATATTGTATTGCCCAACATATTACTCAAACCCAATTGCAATTCTTTGGCAGCAATAGTAATGGTTTCCGAACTTCCAAAAGAAACAATTCCGTTACAATCAGCTAAGTATTTTGTTCTAGTTTCAGCATTGGCAATCTTATCATATTGTAACCACAATTTATAGTCCTTCTGAGCTAAAGCAGACCAGGAAAATCCAAAAAAGATAATGATTATTAAGAAGGTTATTTTTAGATATTTCATTTAACAATCTGCTTTTTTTCAATTTAAATATAATTCGTACATTTCTGTTTTAAAAATATATTTAATAAAATTAAAGCTAAAAAATTAAGTTATTATTATTTTTACAACTATTGCAATCGGTTGTGTAAAAATATAATTTTATCATATATAAAAAAAATAATTCATCATCTTTTTAAAAAAAAATCTGTTCAATGTAAAATAGATTTACACAAAACAGATTTTTAGTATAATAAGATAGAAAATGGAAATCAAAACCTAACAGGTTTTAGAAACCTGTTAAGATAATTTCTTTTTATTAGAAGACTCACGAACAAGTACTTCAGTATTTAAGAAAGTTATTTCTTTGACCTCATCATTTTTTGAAGACTTCAGATTTTTTATGATGATCTCAGCAGATGCTTTACCCATTTTTTCGGCTGGGTGTGTAATAGTAGATAAATTAGGATCTATTATTTCTGAAATTGGGTCATTATTAAAACCAATAATAGCGATTTCTTCTGGCACTTTTACTCCCCTTTTTTTAGCTGTTTGCAAAGCACTTACTGCGATTATGTCTCCGGGAGCAAAAAGTCCGTCGGGAATTGGATCCAAATCAAATAGCAAATTACTAGCTCTTAATCCATCTCCGTAAGTTACTTCTTTTAGATTAATGATTAACTCATCAATTATCGGAAGATTATGATCTTTTAAGGCCTGAATATAACCTCTTTTCCTTTCGCTATAAATGTTTCCTAATTCTAATCCAGCGGTTAAATGTGCTATCCGAACACAACCCTGATCTATAAGATGTTTAGTGGCTTTATAACCTGAGGCATAGTTATCAATCACAACTCTAAAAGTGCTGTAATCTCTAGGCACCCTATCCACAAACACAAGCGGAATATTATTATTGGAAAATTGATGGAAATGTGAAGTATCACTAGTTTCCATAGCTAACGAACAAATAACACCACTTACACGGTTACTGTATAATGATTTCGCCATATTCACTTCTTCCAAATAGGAGTCATGCGACTGCATAATCATTACGGTATAACCGGCTTTTTGAGCTGCAATTTCAATTCCACTAATTAATGAAGATAAGAAAGGTTGGGTAACCGTAGGGATCAAAACTCCTATGGTTTTAGTATTATTACCTCGTAAACCAGCAGCTAAAGTATTGGGAACAAATCCCATCTCATCGGCAGTTTTTTTTACCAGTTTAATGGTCTTACTACTGATTGTTGGATGATCTTTCAAAGCTCTTGAAATTGTCGAAGTAGCCAGATTCAACCTTCTAGCAATATCGTAAATCGTTATATGTTTATTTTCTTCCATGAAATCATTAATATGATCAGTAAATATAATATTTTTAACTACTTCCCTAAGTGCATTTTATTTTTTTGAATTAAAATTTTATTATTTAAAAAAAATATCAATCCGAAATTGACATTAAACATTCAAAATTAGAGAATTACATTATACAAAAAGCAATTGCTCCGATTATGTAATGCTTCGCCCGTTTGCTATCACTCAATGTCATTAAGTTAAGCCTTGTCTTTTCTAGCAGAGGCGCAAAGGCGAAAAGTTTGGAACCGATTTCTTTGCGACTTTGCGAGAGCTATATTAAAAAAAGCTTATCAAAAAATCCTTAACTTAATGACATTTCGCTATCTCTCGGGTCAATATCATCCTATAAAAAATTAAACTATTACCGGTAAATATAATCACTTTCGGGTGCTCCCAAATAAGAAGGCTGCAATCCTCCTGTATTGACCAAAATCTTTTCTAAAACAATTCCCGGATCTAAAACACGGTAACGTAATGTATGTTTTCCTGTGCTTGAAATAGTATGTTTTGTGATCGATTTAATGATATGCTCGGCTTGCCATTTTCCTAATTCGCCGCGATATCCTCCATTAAAATTAACTACTTGAGGTTTTTCTCCATCAAAAGAAATTTCATAGCGAAGTCCTTTGTTACTATTGAAATTGAGCGTTGGAGCTAACAGCAATTGTACTTCAAACTCTCCAGCAGAAACAAACTCGATTTCATATTCGATAAAAAGATTGTCATCTACTTTAGGATAACTATTTTGCGGAAAAGTAGTGATTCCTGATTTTGTTTTTCCAAAATCCGGAATTACATCCCAATGGATTTCTTTTGAATTATTTAATGTAGAAAAGTGTTCTGCTTCTATCGAAACATAACCATCATTTTCTTTAAAAACCTTGTGACTTGGCTTTTCTGTTTCTGAAATATAGGTAACTTCTGGAAGAATATTTTTTGGTTCATCATGCCAGCTTTTGTATCCAATTCGCATTTGATCCATCATGTGAGTCCATTTTCCGCCAGCAATTTCATTGTTATATTTATTTTGAAGAATGGAATCACGGGTAAAATATTTTTTTACTTTATCGGCATATTCATTGGCAAGTACATTTTTGTCTGCTGCCAACTTTCTATTTTTTGCCTGAGCAAAATACATTTCGTAGAGATTACTACATGCATCTATCGGATAAAGCACCAACTGAAAATAAGCATCTTTATATTGCTTCGGAATTTCATCATAGATTCGATAGGCATCAAGTGCCAATTTTTTATAATCGTTGACAACCGTTTCAAATTCGTTGTAATTTTCAAGGCTGTATGTTTTGCTAGTTAGTGTTTCGGGAGTAACTCGACGATTATATTTTGGATAGGTATTTAGCAGTTGTGCAATTTCTTTTGCGTGTTGACTCCCGAACTGTTGTACTGCCCAATTTTCAGTAAATTCAAAAAGATTCTGAGAGTTGAATTGCTTTGGATTCCAAGCCATATCCAAAAAGAAACTGATCGGGAATTCCATCGGTTTAAGATCACCAACATTTACAATCCAAATTTTATCTACTCCATGCTGATAACTCAAATTCATTTGCTCCCAAACTCTTTGAATCGGATTAATATTAATCCATTTTGAATTTCTTGGAGCGCCTACATAATCAAAGTGATAATAAATCCCGTAGCCGCCTTTGTGCAAAGGTTTTGTAGGATCTGGAAGTTTGCGTACATTTCCCCAATTATCATCACAAAACAGCAAAGTTACATCATCCGGAACACGCATTCCTTTATCATAATAATCCTGAACTTCCTTGTATAAAGCCCATAACTGTGGCGTTTTTTCTGCTTTTTGTCCTGTTACTTTTTCAATAATTTGACGTTGATTTTTTACGATATCTTCTAACAAACTAATATTAGTCCCTTCGCTCATTGCCTCATCGCCATCGCCTCTCATTCCGATAGTGACTAATTTTTCCCAATTCATACTACGTTCGATTCCCGTTTTCCAGAACTCGTCTAAAACCTCTTTATTTTTAGAATAATCCCAAATACTCGGAAGATTATTTTTTTTGATATAGCGTTTCCAATCTTGTTGTGCCAAAGCCATTGGTTCGTGGTGCGAAGTTCCCATCACAATTCCCATTTCGTTTGCCAAAGGTCCATTGGCAGTATCGTCATCATAAAAAGCATTTCCCCACATCGCAGGCCACATATAATTTGCTTTCAGGCGAAGCAATAATTCAAAAACTTTTTCATAAAACTGACTATTGAGACCACCAAAAGTAGCTTTAGCCCAACCGCTTAAAGCCGGTGCTTCATCATTGAGAAAAATCCCTCTATACTTCACAGCTGGTTCACCATCGGTATATATTCCATTTTTAAAATAAAGATTTTCTTTTTGTATAACAGGTATATCAGCCCAGTAATACCAAGGCGAAACACCAATTTGACGAGATAATTCATATATTCCATAAATCGTTCCGCGTTTGTCACTTCCTGCAATTACAATCGCTTCTGAAACTCCCTTGAATGGGTTTTTAATATTCTGAATAATGAATTTTTCATTTTTACCTTTCAGTTCTTTTCCATCGATTTTCTTTTGTTTTATTAAATCGTCAATAACCGAATTAGTTCCAATTGTTCCAATAATAACCAAAGGTGACGATGTATTTGGAATTTGATTTAAAATCGTCGGTTGGTCTCCTGTTACTTTAGTAAAATCAGACTGTAGATTTTTGACAGCCCTTAAAATCCCGGCATCCATTTTTTCATTTACATAAAATGAAAGCTGCACAGTTTTTTCTTTAAGAACAATCACATCCGATTTTTTTTCTGTTGAAATAAAAGGCTGTGCAGCTTTTAAAGAACAGAAACTACATACCGTAATTATAGCTAAAATGCGTTTTAGAAAATTTTTCATATTGCTTTTGGTTTATATTATTACTGCTTTAATGAAAAGCAGCAACTCTGTTATATATTCTTGCTTGTCATACTAACAGTTTTTGAAAACCGTTAGGAAGAAACCCGAGAACTAATTAGCATTTATTACAATTTCATTACTTTGCAATCCATTTGAACTTACTTTTATTTTGATAGCTCCTTTTTGATTTGCTTTAACTATTGCCAAAACTAATCCGCCGAGAGCATTTCTTTTTTTAGAAATAAAACTATTCATGTCTGCAGGATCACCATTATCAGTAGCGACGAGTTCGCCTGATCCTTTTACTTCCACAGTAATTTCATTTTTAGAATCAGCTACTAAATCACCATTTTTGTCTAAAACTTTTATTGTAATAAATGATAAATCCTGTCCATCATTTTTAATTATTTTTCTATCCGCTTGAAGAGAAAGTTTGCTGGCTTTTTCAGTAGTTTTTACCTCATCATTTGCCCACGGTTTTCCATCTTTATAGGTCACTACTTTTAGTATTCCGGGTTCATAAACTACCTCATCCCAGCGAATACGGTATTCGTAGAGATTCTTTTTCTTTCTGCCTAAAGATTTTCCATTCAAAAACAACTCCGCTTCATCACCTGAAGTAAAAACATGAACAGGTGTTATTTTTCCAACTCTGTCTGGCCAATTCCAATGCGGCAAAATATGAGCAATTGGCAATTCTGGTTTCCAACGGGATTGGTACAAATAGAATCTATCTTTCTTGAATCCAGCCAAATCGATAATTCCGCAATACGAACTGCGGGCATCATAATAAGGTGTTGGTTCGCCGAGATAATCCCAACCGCTCCAAACAAACTCGCCAGCAACAAAAGGATGTTGATCCTGAGCTGCAAAAACTTTATCTGGTGAAGCACCAAATTGTGCAGTATAAAGTTCATATGCACTTACTTCCTTTGTTTTAGGATTTCCGCCAGTTGTATCGCTTATTGGAGCAGAATTTTCTTTTGCTACAGGAAACAAATAAGCCGCTCTTGTACTTAATGTTGAAGCTGTTTCACTACTAACAATCATTTTTTCAGGGAATTTTTTCTGAAAAGCGGGATACAAAGGAGTAGTTCGAATTCCTTTAAGATGAGCATAAGCCGGAGCATCTCTAATACCTTCTCCTTGATAATTTATACTGATAAAATCCATTTCTGCTGAAAATGGCATTTCAGGTTTGGCATAATTTTGTGATGCCGAAGCTAAACGGGTTGGGTCTTCGTCACGAACTATATCGTGTAGTTTTTTAGCAATTTTGGCTCCATCAACATCAGTGTATTGTTCTCCAACTTCATTACCAAAACTCCACGCAATAACAGATGGATGATTGCGATCGCGTTGAATAAAAGAACGTGTATCGGCTTCGTACCAATCGGGAAAAATGAGATGAAAATCGTGCGGTGTTTTCTTTAATTCCCAACTATCAAATATTTCGTCGATAATTAAAAAACCCATTCGGTCAGTCAAATCCAATAATTCTGGTGCTGGAGGGTTGTGTGATAAACGAATCGCATTACAACCTAATTCACGCAATAATTCCAGTTGTCGTTGCGCGGCTCTCACATTAAAAGCTGCACCTAAAGCCCCTAGATCATGATGTTGATTAACTCCTTGAATTTTTATTTTTTTGCCATTTACCAATAATCCCTGAGTTGGATGAAACTCAACTTTACGGATTCCAAATGAAGTATCGTATTGATCTACGGATTTATTATCAATGAAAACAGTGGTTCTGGCTATGTATAAATTTTGCTGTTGCGATGGAAAGACTCCCCATAACTTTGGGTTTTGAAGTTTGATTTCAGTCAATTTGGATTGTGTATCATTTGCTTTTAAAGAAAGAAATACAGCAGGAAATGATATTATTGCTTTACCTTTTGGTTTCCCTAAATTATCGGCTTCATAGATTTGTGTTGCTACTTTAACTGCCTGTGATGAATTTGTTTTATTTTCAATACTAACAGTTAAATTGACAGTGGCTTCATTATCAGAAACCTGAGGTGTTTTTACAAAAGTTCCCCATTGCACGACATGTACGGGAGCAACTTTGGTTAGCCAAACATTGCGGTATATTCCGCCGCCAGGATACCATCTTGCCGAATAATTTGGGTTGTCGATTCTGATAGCTAGTTGATTTTTTTCTCCAAATTTTAAATATGGTGTTAAATCCAATCGGAAGGAATTATAGCCGTAAGGCCAGCCCCCTACTAAATGACCATTTAACCAAACTATGGCATAGGACATGGCGCCATCAATATCTAAATAAATGTTTTTTCCTTTGTCTGTAGTTAATAAACTTAGTTGTTTGCGATACCAAGCAACTCCTTGACTTGGCAAACGCCCCATTCCTCCTCCAACTTCAGGATTTTCACCGACATAAAAAGGCATTTTGATTGCCCAATCATGAGGTAAGTTTACTTTTTCCCAAGAGCTATCTTGAAAGTCAGCTTTTACAAACGCAAAATCCGATCCTGGGTCTCCTTTGGGACGAATGTGCTTCTTAGCAGGATCTTTTATGAAATTATTACCCGTTGGAAGAATCCAATTTTTCAAAACAGCATCAGTCGACTCAACTTTTACAGCTTCCGTTGGTTTGGAATCGGCTACTTTATTATCGTTCGCATCCTCAATTTTAGGACGAACATCATACATTAGCTTATCTGGATTTTTGCTATAACGCATAAAATGCCAATCTTTGTTGAAATTGATGCGTTCTCTCAGTACACTATTTTTATTAGTTTGCGCATTCAATAGTCCTTGAAAAATAATCAATAAAATTATGTACTGTTTTTGGAACATTGAATTATTATTTTATGGTTAATAGCCTATAAACAAATTAAATTACTTAATTTTTTTTTTATAAAAACATTAATCAAATTCAAAACATTGAAAAAAAGCCGAGAGTAAATTACTCTCGGCTACTAACTAAACAAAATCTAAACCAATTATGTGTTATCCTGTAAAAACTACACTTATAATCGGCAACCAAAATTTTAATAAAATTGCTTAGTATCCTGGATTCTGGTACGCCTTTTTTTCTGCGTCCGTCATCTCCATACCATCAAGTTGTCCGGTTGGGATAGGTCTTAAATAATGATATGGCTGTATCGTTCTTGTTACTTTTGTAGGAGTATGATTGCCATAACTTGCTCCACCAATTGTATAAGTACCTGCTAATTCATTCCATTTTTGGGTACGAACTAAATCGTACCAACGGTATCCTTCACCAAAATATTCACGAGAGCGTTCTGCTAAAATATAATTGATATCGATAGTTGCTGGAGTTGCTGCAACAATTGCCGCACTATTATCCACATTTTTTGCAACATTTCCGCTATTACTCCAACGCCATTTCCCTGCGCGAGCACGAATAACATTTATAAGATCTCTTGCGGTTTTTGGTCCAGTAGCTCCTTTTACAGCAGCTTCAGCAGCAACAAAATAAAGCTCTGAGAATTTTGCAATTGGAAATGGTCTTGTACTTGCAGCATTTGGTTGACCTAAAGTACCGGCATTGTCTGTACGATATGGTCCTAATTTCCAAAGTCCTGGATAAACAATTCTGCTAATTCCATTTGGAGAAACTACATAATCAGCTCTGCCTGGTAAAACCCCGGCTCCAACACCACTATCTCCTCCTCCAGAAGGATATGTAATAGGAGTAGCAGGCTCGGTATCTAAAAACGATAATATTGCATCTTTAGAAGTTACTGGCAATGAATTTGCATTATATAATGTAGTTACATCTGTTAATCCAGTTCCTTTTAAATTCCAATTACCACGATATACAGTTGTAAAAGTTCCATCATAACGTGAATCATTTGTTTTATCAGCAAATGTATTTGTAACAACTTCAATAGGTGGCGCCATACGAACCCATGGACGTCCTAATGGTTGAGCAGCTTCACGTTGAACAGGTGATACTAAAGCCCCAGCTGCATTTTTACTTTTGATAGCAGTATAATTCCAAGTAAACATCCACCCAGCGAAGTTATCCGCACCACCACCATTAGCGTACGTAAGGCTGGATCCATTATAATACTCATTGGTTTCGGTATGGTCAGCATAAAGCAACATCTCTTTATTACGATCATTAGAACCTAAATTAACATCATAGTAATAAGGCAACAAAGAAAAATTTGATCCCGCATTATTAATACCATCTAAAGCAATATTATAAGCTTCCTGAAAATACCATTGCGCATTATGCCCGTCTGGATCAGTTCGCGGAGTATCTGGATAAGTTGGAATATTATTTGGGTTTTCTAACCACCAGGCGTATGTTAGGTAAGCTTTTGCTAAATATAAACGTGCCAATGTTTTTGTCGCTGTTCCTGTTAATCTAGATGCGTCTGGCAATTCAGCAACAGCTGCTCTTAAATCAGGGAAAATAGCCTTGGTATACACTTGTGGCACTGTGTTACGAACAGAAAATCTTGATGGTTTACTATTAAAAGCTAATTCACCAGTTCCTAAATCCAAAGGCACGCCCCCAAAAGTTTGCACCAATAGAAAATAATCAAATCCTCTGAAAAATTTGGATTCTGCAATAAGACTCGAAGCAACCCCTACAGCCGCTCCGTTTTCAATAATTCCATTGGCTGTATTAATATCCGAAAAAGTGTTATTCCATAATACATCTGAACGGCTTGAACTTGGAGTAATCGATCCAACACCTGATAAATCATGGTCTTTGAAATTACCATCAGCACTTTGTGCATAAGTGGCCTCATCTGTTCCTGTTTCTAATGAATTATAGAAATAAGCATTTCCATACAACCAACGCAAATTAGCATAATGAGAGGTTAACCCTTGAATTACACCTTGCTCTGTTTTAAAATAGCCTGGCTCATAAAAATCATGTGGTTTTTCTTCTAATATATCGGAACAACCCGCCAAGCTAAACAAAGCTACTGATCCTATAATTATATTCTTGTATATATATCGTTTCATAATTATTTCTGTTTATTAAAATGTTAAGTTAACTCCCATTAAAAAGTTACGGGTTGATGGTGTATTTGTACCTATAACTAAAATTCTATTTGGATAAGAACTTACTGCCTGATTTTGATCACCATACGAGTTGGTTTCCGGATCCATGCCAGACATATCATGATAAGGAGAAAAGAAAACAAATGGATTTTGAACTGAAGTATATACTCTTAATTTATCAATACCAACTTTTTTCATAAAATCCTGTTGCAAAGTATAACCAAGAGTTATGGATCTGATTTTTAAATAAGAACCGTCAAAGTATCCCATAGTTGACATGTATTTTGGATTATCACCACTTCTAACACCATTTGGATTCGGGAATTCAGCATCAGTATTAGTTGGAGTCCAGTAATCTACATTCACGTTACTGCTACGGCCGTTAAGTAAGTTTAAATAACTGGCACTTCCGTAAAGTGTACTTACCAAAATTCCGCCACTTTTGAATGCTCCTACAGCATTAAAATCAAAACCTTTGTAAGTTAAATTCGTACTGAAACCTCCTTGAAAATCTGGATCAGTATCTAAAACTTGTCTGTCAGTAGCATCAATTTTACGAGTTGGAGAACCATCAGGATTATAATCACCAGTATATTTTACTTTGATAGATCCTACAACTGTTCCCGCTTGATTTACACCTGTCGGACCAGCTTCATAACTACTCATAAACGGATCTCCTTCTTGCCAAAGTCCGATTTTTTCATAATCATAAATAGAAGCTACATTATGACCTACAAACCACAAGTTTCCTTCATCTCTATCTTTTCCAGATGCAAGAGAAACGATTTTATTATCATTAGCATACAAGTTGAAACCAACTGTCCAGGTCAAACCATTTGGGTTATCTAATATTACTCCGTTTAAAGAGATTTCATATCCTTTATTTTCAGTTGCACCAACATTGGCTGTATAACCGCTAACACCAGATGTTGTAGGCAATTGTACCCTTTGTAATAAATTTTCGGTCTTTGTATCGTAGTATTCTACGGTACCACTTATACGATTATTCAAAAATCCAAAATCCAAACCATAATTCATAGTCTTAGAATATTCCCATCCTAAAGCTGGATTTGGCAATTCGGTAACGTACACGCCCGTAGCATTAGTTGTTCCAAAATTATAAGGTCTTGTACTCAAAGCTCCTAAAGTAGCGTATGGATTAACCGCTTGGTTTGAGGTTTCACCATATCCAACACGTAGTTTTAATGAATTAACCCAAGTAGTGTTTTTCATGAATGATTCGTTAGAAATAGTCCACCCTGCAGAAACCGCTGGATAAGTAACCCATTTTTCTCCTTCAGCTAATCTGGAAGATCCGTCAGAACGCAATGTTCCTGAAATAAAATAACGATTATCATAAGAGTACATTAACCTTGCCATATAAGAACGTAACCCCCATTTTGTATAATCTTGCTCGGATGGTGTTATTGTGATAGGCTCCTCACTTTGTCCTAAATTATAGAATTGAAAAGCATTGGAAGTAATTCCGTTTCTTGCTACTCTTGAATTGTTTCCTGTATAACTTTCGTTAGAATATAATCCCACGAAATTAATAGTATGCTTTTCAGCAAAAGTTTTATCATAAGTAATCAAGTTTTCAAGCAACCACTGTGTTGACATAAGATTACTAATTGAAGCATTAGATAAAGTCGTAACGTTTACATCAAAAACACCTTGACCTTCATAATATCCATTGTTTGTCGCGCGAAAATTTAATCCAGAATTTAATCTGTATTTTAATCCATCTATACCAGGAATTTTTAATTCAGCAAAAATATTGTTGTAAGAACTAAATGCTCTGTTTAAACTAATGTATCCTTCACCTAAAGCATTAAGAGATTCTCTTGTATAAACCCATTTATCATCTATCAATCCCATGTTTACAACTCTTTTCAAGTTACCATTTGCATCATAAGGATTCACTAAAGGTGACATACCCAAAGCAGCACCTGGTCCTATATTATCTCCGTTTGTAACTGCATAGTTGTTATTAGTAGTAAGGCCAATACGGAAAGATGTTCCAATTTCCTGATCTAATGATGCTCTAAGATTAAAACGCTCGTAAGATTGAAGTGGCAAAACTGACTCTTCTTTATAATAACCTAAACCGCCTGTATAAGAACCCCCTTCAGAACCTCCAGCAACAGCAATATCATGACTTATTATTTGCCCTGAGTCGTATAACAAACCTTGCCAATCTGTATTTTGGCCTCTTACCTCGTCTCTACCATCTGCATATAATTTGGTAATATCACGGAGTTTAGCAAACTGGTCTCCGTTCATCATATCATATTCACCAAAAACATTTTTTACACCGCCAAAACCATTATAAGTAAATTTAGCTTTTTGGCCTTTACGTCCTTTATTAGTCGTAATTAAGACAACACCATTGGCTCCACGCGATCCGTAAATTGCAGTTGCTGATGCGTCTTTCAAAATATCAAGAGACTTAATATCAACTGGATTAATATCTCCAATTTGACCAGCAAAAGGAACTCCATCAAGTACAATCAATGGATCATTACTAGCCGTAAGTGATCTTGTACCACGAATACGAATTTGCATTGAAGCTCCTGGTTTTGTAGAAGTTTGTGTTAATTCAACCCCTGGTAACCTTGCCTGTAACGCTTGAGTTACGTTTCCAGTTGCAAATTCACCTAATTCTTTTGATCCAATTGTAGATACAGATCCCGTTACGGCTTCTTTACGTACGGCACCATATCCAATTACAACAATTTCTTTAAGGGTATTCGATTCATCTTCAAGAAACACATCTACTGTGCTTCTCCCAGCAACCGAAATTTCTTTTGAACGGTAACCTACAAAACTGAAAACAAGTACGCCATTTGAAGGCACGTCTTTGATAGTATATTTTCCATCAAAATCAGAACTAGTTCCGTTAGTAGTTCCTTTTAAATTCACATTCGCACCAGGAATAGGACCGTTTTTATCCGATATTCTTCCTGTGATAACTGTTTGTGCACTTGATTGGAGTGATACCACAAACAATAAGATCAAAAAAGCAAAACATTTAAAATGCTTTGACCTACTTGTAACAAAATAGTTAGTCATAAAAGTTAGTTTAAAAATTTAAGTTTGGTTAGTTTGATACCACATCCGTTTTTGAAATGTGGTCAAGACAAATGTAAATAAAAAAATAAAACACACAATCGGTTGTGTAATTATTTTTTTATTGATATCAAAAAAATAGCTACCAATAAAAAAAACATAATCAATAATTACATTAAAATTTTATTGAATTCATACAAATGTTAATAATTGATTTTATTTATTTGAGAATAATTCAGCACTTTCCCCGAAAAACAATCAAAATACAATCCTTTCTAAAAAAGGGTTTTAGAAGAAAAAATTATTGTTATAAGGATAAAAAAAATTAAACAATGCAATCGATTGTCTAAATTTTCTGATTTTATGTATAAAATTGATTTTTTATCTATACAAAAAGGAAATAAAAAAAGTAGAATTACTGCAAAAAAAAAGTTGTTATTATAAAATAATGAAAAATTTTTACAACTAAGTCGTGAATTCAAATCGCAATAAATTATTTAATGATGAATACAAAATCATCAATAGATTCAAATAAATTTTATGAATCAATAAGATAAACCCATTGATGAAATTGTGTCTAAATATTAAAGGAATGAATAGAAATACCATTACTTTTCACATAGATCGTATGTGAAAAGTAAAACGGCTATCAAAATTCTTTTGAAAAACTATAAAATTCTATGCTTTTATGTCGTTAAAAAAAATTTTGCTCAACGGGTTAAAATATTATTTAAGGAGTGTTTAATTAAATCATTTTGATTTTCCAAGTTGTTGATAACGCAACATGGCCTCAATAAAATAATAATCGCCATAGGTTAAAGGCACATCAATTTCAGTTCCTGCAGGCATATGCCCAACCCCATGCTGAAGAATAAATCCTCCATTAGTACCAAAAGTAGCTTTGTAATTTGGAGACGATAAATTTTTAAGAATTGTTTCAGAAACACCAACATATTTTTTTGCAGTCGTTACATCAACATATTGATATAATTCTAAAAGTGCTGATGCCATTATAGCAGCTGCTGAAGAATCTCTCAAAGCATTTGGAATACTAGGTGCATTAAAATCCCAATACGGAATTTTATCCGCAGGAAAGTTAGGATTATTTAAAATAAACGATGCTATGTGATTGGCTTCGTCTAAATATTTTTTATCCTTAGTTTCTCTATACATGACCACATAACCATACAAACCCCAAGCTTGCCCTCTCGCCCATGCCGATTCGTCTGCTGCACCTTGAGCCGTACGTCTTTTTTTCACTGCTCCTGTTTGCGCATCATACTCGACAACATGATAAGAGCTATAATCACTCCTAAAATGATTTTTCATTGTAGTATCAGCGTGAGTTGTGGCAATTTTAGCAAATGATGGATCGCCACTTATTTTACTTGCCCAAAATAACATTTCAAGATTCATCATATTATCGATAATCACCAAACAAGTAGATGGATCTTTCGTGTCCCAAGATTTAATACAACCCACCGTTGGATTAAATCTACTGATCAATGATTTTGCAGAAGTCAATAAAATATTTTTGTATTCTGGTTTTGAAGCAATTCGCTCGGCATTACCAAAACTACAATACATCATAAAACCTAAATCATGAGTGCTTGTATTATTTTTTTCTTTTTCCAATACTTTCATAATTCGAATTGCTTCGTCATAATCGGCTTCATTTTTAGTTCTTTCATACATATATAATAAAGAACCCGGATAAAAACCGCTGCACCACCACTCCGAATCACTAAATTCATACTCATTAGTTTTTGGATGATATGTTTTTGGGAACTTATTCTCTGGAAGGTGTTGTTTCAAAAACTCATATTGCTTATCAGCATCTGCAAAATTTTGATTGATAATTTTCAGCAATGCTTTATTGGGTTCAATTGCATTGTTTTTTTGTGCATAAACGCAAGTTCCGAAACTAATCATTAACAGTAATCCAAAAAAGAACTGAAATGATTTTTTATAAAAATTTATCATATGGATGTTTTTATTATTCATAAAATGGAAAACTACTGAACTTATTTTACACTAACAATTAGCGGATTTTTTAATTCACGAGAGAAAGCATTTAGATAATCAAACCATTGTGTGGCATTCGTAATTTTACCAGCCTTATCCCAAGCTGCACCTGAGTAATACACGATCGGTTGATTATTTTTAACTTCTGTTTTTGCTAAAATTTGAGCAGTTCCTATAAAAATATTACTTACAGCAGTAGTCAAAATTGCACCAACACCTGTTGTGCCATCTTGTCCATGTGTTGGCTCCCAATATCCCATTATGCCTTGTTGTTCATTTAAGGAAAGGACGCCTGCTTCTAATCTTTTGCTTAACCCAACAACAGCCTCTAACGGTTTATCACCATCATAAATATATACATTTTCAATACGATTTAACTGGGAACCTGCATCTAATGAGATTGTTTTTGTGGCTTTTACTTTAATGCCTCCCGCATCCCAAGTATCATACTCCAATCTAAAAGTAGAACGCAAAGGACCATTATCCAATACTTTCCAATAGTGATAATTAGCAGAATAACGAACTGTGTCTTTAACATAAGGTGCCATATTACCAGCTCCTAATGTAAATCCAACCTGATAATAATCCAATCCGTTTCCATGATCGACATGGTAATCTCTTAATTTATAACGCTCATTCACAATCATTTTATCTGTTCTTTTAACCCAAACATCAAATCCATAAGCGTTTTCTTTTGAATTTTCTATGGCTTTTCCATAAGCTCTAAATGCAATTCGGTCATTTTCCCAGGCAAAATCATCTAGGCGTTCTGGAACAAAGCGAGCATAGGTTTTGGTTTCGAAAGCAGAAAGTTTGCCTTTTTGTATAGAAAGCTGTACTGCAGATTTTGCTTTTACATTTACTTGTACCAATAAATTCTGAATTGTTTTATTTCCATGATGTTCTAATTGAAAAGGGACTTGCTTTTTAGTAGCTTCATTAATTACAATAAAATTTGTTGTGTCAATTTGAGGATAATGCGATAGAATAGTTTCCCATTGTATAGCTACAACAGCATCTTTTCGTTCCAAAGCAGTAGTATTCTGAATACTAATGCTGTGTTTCTGTGCTAAAAGTCCAAAAGGCAATATAAAGGCAAATAAAAAAAATAATTGAAGTGATTTCATTAGTTAGGCATTATTTTAAAGTATTATTTCAATCAAATTATTGTTTTAGTAGCAATCAAAAACTATAAAACAAAAGGGGAATTCACAACCGTGAAATCCCCTTTTTTATTTTTGTATAAATAAAGTCAAAATTAAATTATCTTAAATATTTAATTTGCTACTTCGCTTATAAACTTGATACGCATCAAACGCAATTCATCAATATCATAATCACCATCAAATTCTTTCAGAGCCTTCTCAATATTATCTGATTCAGATTCCATAAAATAGTCATGGATTTCTTCTTGTTGATCTTCGTCGAGCAATTCATCAATCCAGTATTTGATATTCAGTTTGGTTCCAGAATAGACAATTTGCTCCATTTCTTTAATCAAATCGTCCATTTTTAATCCTTTTGCAGAAGCTATATCTGTTAAAGCTAATTTTCTATCAATATTTTGAATAATATACAATTTATTGACAGAATTGACTCCGGTAGATTTTACAACCAAATCGTCTGGACGAATAATATCGTTATCCTCAACATAACGGCTTATTAATTCCAAAAATTCTTTACCGTATTTTTTGGCTTTTCCTTCACCAACTCCATGAATATTTATTAATTCAGACTGAGAAATTGGGTATTTTAAAGCCATATCTTCTAAAGAAGGATCTTGAAAAACTACAAACGGAGGAACACCTAATTTTTTAGCTACTTTTTTGCGTAATTCGCGCAACATAGACATCAATAATTCATCGGCAGTTCCAGATGATTTTGCAGCAGTTACTATAGCTTCGTCTTCGGACTCGTTATATTCATGATCTTCAGACATCATAAAAGATTCTGGGTTTTTCATAAAAGCCAACCCTTCTTTGGTAATTTCGATAATACCATAAGTTTCAATGTCTTTTTTCAATAAACCAGCTACGAGAACTTGTCTCAATAATGCCATCCAAAATTTTTCATCATGATCCGAACCACATCCAAAAAAGGATTGAGAATCTGTTTTATGTGCATTGATAACAGCATTTACACGACCAATCAATGTAAAAACAATCTCTTTGGATTTATAGATGTGTTTTGTTTTTTTGACAACTTCCAATAATTTAAGGACTTCATCTTTAGCTTCAATTTTAGTTTTTGGATTACGAACATTGTCATCCATATCGGCGCCTTCGCCATTTTCACTATCAAATTCTTCACCAAAATAATGAAGCAAAAATTTCCTTCTCGACATTGAAGTTTCAGCATAAGCTACAACCTCCTGCAATAAAGCAAAACCAATTTCTTGTTCAGCAACTGGTTTTCCTGATAAAAATTTCTCTAATTTTTCTACGTCTTTATAAGAGTAATAAGCGAGACAATGTCCTTCTCCTCCATCACGTCCGGCTCTACCAGTTTCCTGATAATAACTTTCTAATGATTTCGGAATATCGTGATGAATCACAAAACGCACATCGGGCTTATCAATCCCCATTCCAAAAGCGATTGTAGCTACAACAACCTCTACATCTTCCATCAAAAACATGTCCTGATGTTTGGCTCTTGTTTTGGCATCCAACCCTGCGTGATATGGAACGGCGCTAATTCCGTTTACTTGCAACACTTCAGCAATTGACTCCACTTTTTTACGACTCAGGCAATAAATAATTCCTGATTTACCTTTGTGTTGTTTTATAAACCGAATAATATCGGATTCTATATTTTTAGTTTTTGTCCTAACTTCATAAAACAAATTAGCCCTGTTAAATGAGGCTTTAAATGTTTTTGCATTTGCCATTTCCAAGTTTTTCAGGATATCTTCCTGAACTTTTGGAGTAGCAGTAGCAGTCAGTCCAATAATAGGAACCTCACCTAATTGCTTAATAATATTTTTAAGATTTCGGTATTCGGGCCTAAAATCATGACCCCATTCCGAAATACAATGCGCTTCGTCAATTGCAACAAATGAAATCGGCACTGTTTGAAGAAATGCAACATATTCCTCTTTAGTTAACGATTCTGGCGCAACATACAATAGCTTCGTTATACCCGCTGAAATATCGGATTTAACTTGGGCAATTTCTGTTTTGGTAAGTGAGGAGTTTAAAACGTGGGCAATTCCGTTTTCGGAAGAAAGGCTTCTAATAGCATCTACTTGATTCTTCATTAACGCTATTAAGGGAGACACGACAATGGCGGTCCCTTCTTGAACTAAAGCTGGTAATTGATAACATAATGATTTTCCTCCACCTGTAGGCATAATCACAAATGTATTTTGCTTGTTAAGCAAACTTTTTATAACATTTTCTTGTAGGCCTTTGAACTTGCTAAATCCAAAATACTTCTTTAATTCTTTACCTATTTCAATTTCGTCTGAATTCATTCTTTAATATGTGGTATTTTATATAAATTTGCGGCACATAAAGATACAACTTTCTTTTAGACTTACAAATTTTAAATTATCAGTTTTGATTACGAAAGAAAAAATAGCAGCCAGTGCTAAGAAAACAATTGAATCCGAGAGCCGATCAATATCAAAATTAATAGAATTTATTGACGAAACTTTTGTCGAAGCAGTGCAATGCATTTACAATTCTAAAGGAAGATTAGTTGTAACTGGGATTGGTAAAAGCGCAATTATCGCACAAAAAATGGTTGCATCGTTCAATTCGACTGGTACACCTTCACTTTTTTTACATGCATCCGAAGCTATACACGGCGATTTGGGAATGTTACAAAAAGACGATGTGGTGATCTGTATATCAAAAAGCGGTAATAGCCCGGAAATTAAAGCTTTAGTTCCACTTTTAACTCGTTTTGGCAATACATTAATCGGAATGACTGGAAACATAACTTCTTTTTTAGCCAAAGGTTCTCATTATGTTTTGAACACAACCGTTGATGCAGAAGCTTGTCCGCTAAATCTGGCTCCAACTAATAGCACAACAGCACAATTAGTTATGGGTGATGCTATGGTAGTTTGTTTAATGGAAATGAGGGATTTCAAAGCTGAAGATTTTGCTGTGTATCATCCTGGTGGTGCTTTAGGCAAAAAATTATTGCTTCGTGTAAAAGACATGTTAGAGCATACTCTAAAACCTGAAGTTACCCCTGATACACCTGTAAAAAAAGCGATTTTTGAAATTTCAGAAAAACGTTTAGGTGTAACTGCTGTAGTTGAAAATAACAAAGTTGTTGGAATCATTACTGACGGAGATATCCGAAGAATGTTAAATGACAGAGACACTTTTGCCGAATTAACTGCCAAAGACATTATGACTAAAAGTCCAAAAACAATACGCTCTACAGATATGGTTGTGGATGCTTTCAATATTATGGAAGATTATTCTATTACTCAATTAATAGTTGTTGACAATGGCGAATACAAAGGAGTATTACATTTACATGATATTTTAAAAGAAGGAATTGTATAATGGCAAAGAAAAATCTGGGCGAAATGTCCTTTTTAGACCATCTTGAAGAATTAAGATGGCTTTTAGTGAGAAGCACAACTGCTGTACTTATTATGGCTTTTATAACTTATTTTATAAGTGATTACTTGTTTGACACTATTATATTCGGACCTACAAGAGCAAGCTTTTTTACCTATCGTTATTTTTGTGAGTTATCACACCAATTGGGATTTGCCGAAGGTCTTTGTATAACCGAAATGCCTTTCATCATTCAGAATACTGAAATGGAAGGTCAGGTTAATATTTTTGTATGGATGTGTATTTTGGCTGGTTTTATTTTAAGTTTCCCTTATATTTTGTGGGAAATCTGGAAATTCATCAGTCCGGCTTTGTATGAAAAAGAAAAGAAAAATGCGAAAGTTTTTATATTCACTTCTTCGTTGCTTTTCTTTTTGGGTGTTTTATTCGGATATTTTGTTGTTATCCCGATGTCAGTGAACTTTGTGGCGACTTTCACGATAAGTGATGTTGTCAAAAACCAATTTACACTCGACTCTTATATCGGAATGGTAAAAACAAGTATTTTGGCCAGTGGGTTGTTCTTCGAATTACCAATAATTATTTATTTCTTAACCAAATTAGGTTTAGTGACACCAACATTTTTAAGAACTTATTGGAAGTATGCCGTAGTAATCATCTTGATTGTAGCCGCAATTGTTACACCTCCAGATGTTGTGAGTCAAACTATTGTCGCTGTCCCAATGTTGGGTATTTATGAAATAAGTATCTTGATTTCAAAAATTGTAACACGAAATAAAATCAAAGAAAATGCCTAATATAGTAGAAGAATTCAATGAATATCGTTCTAAAATGAACGAGAAATTATTAGCTGATAATAACAAAATTGTAAAGCGCATTTTTAATCTGGACACCAATGCCTATGCAGCAGGAGCTTTAGATGTAAAAACTAAAGAACTTTTAGGACTAGTGGCATCTGCAGTTTTACGATGCGATGACTGCGTAAAATACCATTTAGAAACGAGCTACAAAGAAGGTGTTACCAAAGAAGAAATGATGGAAGCCATGGGAATTGCAACCCTTGTAGGCGGAACAATTGTAGTACCTCATTTGCGTAGAGCTTATGAATTTTGGGAAGCACTGGAAGAAAGAAAATAGTCGGCAGTTGGCAGAAATTAGTTAGCAGTAAATCGTTTCGCTAATTTTAGAAGTTAGTTAAAACCAAAATTGAAGTTAAAACCTAAAACCAAACAGACGAAATTCGTTTCTTTGCAATAATAAACTTAGTGACTCAGAATCTTAGAAACTTAGACACTTAGCAACTTTAAAAAATGAAATTAAGAGCAGAAAATTTAATAAAAACCTACAAAGGCAGAAGCGTTGTAAAAGGGATTTCCGTTGAAGTAAATCAAGGCGAAATCGTTGGGCTTTTGGGACCAAATGGTGCTGGAAAAACAACTTCTTTTTATATGATTGTAGGTTTGGTCAAACCAAATTCGGGTAATATTTATCTCGACGATTTAAATATTACCGATTATCCAATGTACAAAAGAGCCCAGCAGGGAATTGGATATTTGGCACAAGAAGCTTCAGTTTTTAGAAAGCTAAGTATCGAAGATAATATTCTAAGTGTATTACAATTAACCAAACTTTCAAAAGAAGCACAAATTGCCAAAATGGAAAGTTTGATTGCCGAATTTAGTTTGGAACACATTCGTACCAACCGCGGAGATTTACTTTCCGGAGGAGAACGTCGACGTACCGAAATTGCCCGCTGTCTGGCTACTGACCCCAAATTCATCTTATTGGATGAGCCATTTGCAGGAGTTGATCCAGTTGCCGTTGAAGACATTCAGAGAATTGTTGCGCAATTAAAAAATAAAAATATCGGAATCTTAATAACCGATCACAACGTTCAGGAAACTTTGGCCATTACTGACAAAACATATCTTATGTTTGAAGGTGGAATTCTAAAAGCTGGTGTTCCAGAAGAACTGGTTGAAGACGAAATGGTACGCCGTGTATATCTTGGTCAGAATTTTGAATTAAGAAAAAAGAAACTAGAGTTTTAAGAAAGCATTTAGTGTTTAGTATAGAATGTTCAGTTTTCTCAAATTAATAAAAGTAAAATGACTTCGAAAATGCCAACTCAGAAAGATTATAACGATTGGAAAAATAATCCCAATAACTGGAAATGCTTAGGATTTTTTTATTTTAACAAAGAAGATAAACGCATTTTAGTCGATAAGAAAAACGAAGTAATGGGTACAACTTTAAACTTTGCAAACCCAAAATCTATATTGGTTTTGTTAGCAGCTTTTGCTTTTTTTGCGATGGTACTTTTTTTTATTTTTAGTAGTAAGTAAACCAAAAACTACTCCACCGTAATAAACCGCAACTGCTCTAAATCCCCATTATAAATATTTACATCAACTTTGGTATCAATTCCAGGAACTACAGCTTTTTCGGTAAACTGCCAGAAAAGCCACTCGTCCTGAATTTCTTCTCTATAAAAATTATAATTGGCAATCCAAAAAAGATAATCGCTGAATTCTTCTTTCAGAAAATCATCATAATATTTTTCGCCAGTATAAATTATAGGCCTTACCCCATAATGTTTTTCAATTGCATTGAGCCAACGTCTTAAACCAATTTTCAAGCGTTCAATAGACTGATTTTTGGGTAATTTTTCGATATCTAAAACAGGCGGTAAGTCCCCTTTTTTCAAAGTAACCGTTTTGATAAAAAGTTCAGCCTGATCGAGAGAATTTTCATTTGGACGATAATAATGATAAGCACCACGAATCATTTTATTTTTTTGAGCTCCAAGCCAATTTTTTTTAAATTGACGATCTACGCGGTCGCATCCCACGGTAGCGCGGATAAAAACATAATTCAGCGGATATTTTTGTTCCAAAGTGTCCACGTAAGACCAGCGGATTTTACCCTGATATTCAGACACATCAATACCAACTACTTTACCATCATTTTTTTCTAAAACTTTTAAGTTTCTTGCTTCAGAAAAAACATCTGTCTTTGTTGCAAACTCTGATTTAAAACCCAAATAATGCGCAAGACCAGAACGATAATGGTAACCAATCATTCCAATAATCAAAATTAGAAAACCAATTTTAAAGGAACTCGAAATTTTAGCGAAAAGGGAACTCTTTCTTTTCGTTTTTCTACCATAATTAGTTCTTGTAGTCTTGCTTCCCATCCAAAAAATTACTTCTTTAGAAACTTATTGTTTATTACAGAAAGCAAAACATAAAAAATAATTACTAACGGGATAGCCAAATAGTTGAGCAAAACCAACAACAAAAGAGAGATAGCAAGAAAAATGATTTGAAGCGCATTGTCTTTAAAATTGAACTTTTTAATTTTTAAAGAAAACAAAGGAATTTCGGCATTTAAGATATAAGCACTAAATAAGGTGATAACGAGCAAAACCCATTTCTCTGTCAAAATTTCAAGTACCATCAACGAATTAGCCGAATAATATTCAAGAACAAGCGGAAGGCTTAATATAAACAATGCATTAGCAGGAGTTGGCAAGCCTATAAATGAATCGGTTTGACGCGTATCAATATTAAATTTTGCCAAACGCATACAAGAGCCTAAAGTGATGATAAATCCCAAATAAGGAAAAAATTGAAGATAGCCTTCGGTCATGTTAACATTGCTCGAAAGCATCATTTTGAACATTACAAATCCTGGCACTACTCCACTGGTAACCATATCTGCCAATGAATCCAACTGTAAGCCTAATGGTCCGGAAACTTTAAACAAACGGGCGAAAAATCCATCAAAAAAATCTAAAAAAATTCCCAGGCAAACAAAATAAAATGCCATTTCAAATTGGTCTTTACTTACAAATACCAATGCGATACAACCACATAAAAGATTTAACAATGTAATGGTGTTTGGAATGTGTTTTTTGATGTTCATAGTATTTTAATTGAATAATAAGCTCGCAAATTTAATACATTCAGTGAAAGTGATACCCGTTTTTGCTGAGAGATTTCGATTTCTTAGTAACAAAAATCAGTATTTAATTAAATTGAAGTTACTACATCATCAAAAAACTTTATTTTTGGAAAATAATTAAAACGCTTTTAGCCCGCAAATAATATCCTTTGAAAAAAATACATCTTATTTTTTACCTTTTTATTGTGAACAGTATCTACTCACAAACCGTTCGAAAATATTCGAATGAGTTTATGAATATCGGTGTAGATGCTTCGGCTCTGGCAATGTCTAATGCTGTTACAGCGTCTTCAGCTGATGTCAATTCCTGTTATTGGAATCCAGCTGGTTTGATACATTTAGAAGACAACCAAGTCTCCTTAATGCATTCCAATTACTTCGCTAATATTGCTAAATATGATTATGCAGCTTATGCCAGTCCTATTGATGATCGAAGCGCTTGGGGAATTTCGCTGATTCGTTTTGGTGTTGATGACATCATGAATACAACCGATTTAATTGACAATGAAGGCAACATCGATTACAACAGAATTAAACTTTTCTCAACAGCGGACTATGGATTTACATTTTCGTATGCTGTAAAATTACCAGTTCCTGGCTTTCAATATGGAGTGAATGCTAAAATCATCCGAAGAATAATTGGCGATTTTGCCTCTTCATGGGGATTTGGATTTGACTTTGGTTTACAATTTGAAAAAAATGACTGGCAATATGGATTAATGCTCCGGGACATTACCACTACCTATAATGTTTGGAACATCGACGAAAAAGCGTACCAAAAAATAGCTGATGCCATTCCTGGTGAAAATAATGAAGTACCAGAAAGTACTGAGATTACACTTCCAAAAGCACAATTAGGCGTAGCTAAAAAATTTATTTTCCATGATGATTATACTCTTTTGGCAACCACAAATATGAATATGCAGTTTACACAAACCAACGATTTAATTTCGGGTAAGTTTGTGAGTATCGATCCGGCAATTGGTTTGGAATTTGGGTATACCGAATTAGCCTTTTTGAGAGCTGGAGTTGGAAATTTCCAACATGTAACCCAATTGGACAATTCCGAAACTATAGGTTTTCAGCCCAACATTGGTCTCGGATTTAAATACAAAGGAATTGCGATTGATTATGCTTTAACCGCCTTAGGAAATCAAAGTACCGCAATGTATTCTAATGTATTTTCATTAAAAATTGATTTATCTCTTTTTAGAAACTAACTTTGATTATTCAAAACACATTAAATTCTAAAATAATTAGCAAAATGAAAACTACACTTCTTAAAAAAATATTCTTTTGCATTCTTTTATTGAGTTCAATATATAATTCATTTGGTCAGCAAATTACTTTATCCAAAAATGCGACAATTAGCGTAATGACATGTGGGCTTGGAAACGAACTGTATTCTTTATTTGGTCATACGGCCATAAGAGTTCGCGACGTGCAGAATAATCTGGATGTGGTTTATAATTATGGTGCATTTGATTTTGACACACCCAATTTTGCAATGAAATTTACCAAAGGAGATTTGGATTATTTCATAACCAACAATCGTTACATTGATTTTATCAGCCAATACAGTTATGAAAAAAGAGATGTTTACGAACAGGAATTAAACATTCCATTAAATCTCAAACAAGAATTATTTGAAAATTTAGCTAATTCAATGTTGTCTGATGAGCGTTTGTACCAATACAAATTCATTGATAACAATTGCACTTCGAAGGTAGTAGATGTGATTAATAAAACATTAAAAGCTAAAGTAATCACCAAGAAAGTAGATACAGATCAAACATATAGATCCATTTTGTTCCCTTATTTCGATAATCATTTTTATGAAAAATTAGGAACAAGTATTGTTTTTGGAACAAAAGTAGATCAAATGGGAACTAAAATATTTTTGCCGTTTGAATTACAAAAAAATTTAAAACTCATTCAATTCCAAGGAAAGCCGTTGTGTAAAGAAAATCAAACCATATTGAATTTTGAAGAAGAAGCACCAACTTCTTTATGGAATAACGTTTATACCTTCCTCTTTATTTTGGGATTTGTAACCCTTATTAACAACAAAACTGTCGATTTTATTTATTTACTGACAATTGGTTTATTGGGTGTTTTATTTGTGTTTTTAGGATTTTATTCTTTTCATCACGAATTAGAATACAATTACAACATATTGCTAATCAACCCAATTCTATTAGTAGTGTTGTATTTTTGGAGTACGAAAAACAATAAATGGACGTACAAGCTAGCTTCAGTAAGTATTATTATGATCGCAATTTATATCCCGATTATAATAACAAAAATTCATTTATTGATCGTCTCACCAATAATAGTAACCAACTTATTTGTTCTAACCCGATTAGCCATTAGAAACAAAAAGCCAATCCCAATAATTATTTAATTCAAGAGAGTTATGAGTTGAGTGCATAACCCATAACCCGCGACTCATAACTAATTGCCCAACAATATTACCCACACAGATTACTGATATCTGTTAACTAAAATCTGTTAACAGAAAACTGAAAACTACATTTACTGTCCTCTATAAAACAAAACAGTGGAAATCGTTCTAAAAGCCACATCCAAATCCAAATAAATACTTCGGTGTTTGATGTAGTATAAATCATACTGTAATTTGATCAGACTATCTTCCAGTTTTTCACCATACGAAAAATTAACTTGAGCCCAGCCGGTAAGCCCCGGTTTAATGATATGACGTGTTTCATAAAAAGGCATTATTTCAGCAATTTTAGCTACAAATTCTGGTCGTTCTGGTCGAGGTCCAATAACAGCCATGTCTCCTTTTAAAATATTAATAAACTGTGGGAATTCGTCTATTCTGGTTTTTCTTAAAAATTTACCAAACTTAGTAATTCGGGTATCATTAGTTGTGGCAAAAACTGCACCGTGTTTTTCGGCATTTTTTACCATGGTTCTAAACTTAATTATTTTAAAAGCAATCCCGTCTTTACCAACTCTTTCCTGAGTATAAAACAATTTTCCCTCGTTCCAGAAAATATTCCCCAACAGAATTATTGGAATTAAAACAAGACCGATACTTAACCCAATTATTGACAATATAATTTCTAATAATCGGATAAAAGACAAATACAATTTATTATGATTACTGCGGCTGAAAGGAAAAAACCGATAAAAATCTCTCGAAATATACTGGACAGGTATTCGCTGCGTTTTGCTTTCATAGACTTGAGTATACTCTCTGATGCTCTTCCCTGATTCTAATAAATAAAGCAACTGATGGTATAAATCAGTGGTAATTCCATCTGTTTTTTGCGAAGCTACTATAATTTCAGAAATACTTTTTTTAGCAACAAATAGGGTTAGGTCTTCTACATTGACATGCTCGACATATTGATATTCAAAATCAGAAGCCGAATAGCTATCTGAATTCACATAGCCTATAATTCTATAATGAGGATCAACACTTTCTAATCCCAAAACCAATTCTTCCACTTGTTCCCTATCACAAACCAAAAGCACATTTTGAACAAACCTATTCGATGCTAAAAACCGAACATAAATCATTCTCCAAATGTATAGGGACAGAAAAAAAATAATATAAAAAAGCAATAATTGCAAACGACTGTCAGGCAATTGAGGAGAAAAAACAGGTGTCAATAAATAAAATATTACGGTAACAGTAGCTGTTAAAATGGTACTCCGCAATACTTGAAAATGGTCACTGGCTACCTGGAGATTGTACATTTCGAAAATAGCTCCAAATACATTAATATAAATGGCTAAAACGATAATCCAATAATAATTGTTCAGTGAAAATTGAAAATAGTTGAAACCAGGAATAAGTCCTAAACAACACAAACCCAATAATACAAAAAGCACATCAAAAATTCGTAAAAGAACTTTACGTTCAGAAATTTCGAAGTGCATTTTTTTGGAATTATTCATTATTTTTTTAAAGTTTAAATTGTATTATAGATAATAAAGCCGCTATTCTAGAATAGTCAACCACTTTAATTTAACGTCATGCCATTTAAATTGTTGTACTTTGTTTCTTGCATTGGAAGTAACTTTATAAAACAAATCTGAGTTTTCAATTAGTTTTTCAATAGCCTCAACCATTTTATCAACATCATTATCTGGCACTAATAATGCTTCTTTTTCATTTTCTACTAAAAATGGAATTCCGCCAACATCCGTTGAAACTACAGCTAAACCTAAAGACATCGCTTCAATCACACTTACTGGCATATTATCAAAATGGGTCGTATTTATAAAAACAGAATATTGTTGAGATAAATCAATCCAATCCTGTTTAGATAATTTTCCGGTAAAATTTACCTCAACATTTAGAGCTGCAGCTCTTTGTTGGGTTTCTAATAAACTACCATCCTTTTCAGGACCAACCATACAAAGAGTAGCTTCTGGATATTTCTTTTTTAAAATAGCGAAGACTTCAACAGCTAGTATGGGATTGTATATTTTGGCAAAAGAACGAACCCATAATAAATGAGGAGCTGCTTTTTTCCGTTCCAAAAAAGCGTACTTTTCTAATTCAATGGCATTTGGCATATGAATTACATTATCGTAACCATAACCTTTGAATTGATCGATAAGGAAAAGAGAAGGCCCTACATTCTGAAAAGAATGTCTAAAAATCATTTTACAAATTTTAGGATTTTTCATCAACCGAAAAGGTAAATTTCCTCCGTGTAAAATAGGAATGTACTTTAATCGCAATAAACGACATAATTGAGAAATTGCAAATGCATACCAAAAATTGGCCGTACTATAAGTATCAATAAGCACATAATCGACATTTCTATGTTTGAGTACGCTCCATAGCATCGCAGCAAACCGCAGCAATTGATTTTTTTGTGAAGAACTATACCAAACATTAAAACCTTCTTGCTCTAAAAGCGGTCCAAGAGTTTCTATAGTGGTTGGTGTAACTCCGTGTTTAGATAATTTGTTTCCTATGTAGAGCAGGTTTTTCATGTGAAGATAATATTTCTTTTAGCGGAACATGGTATCGCCATTCTTCACTATTTTTTTTGTTTTGGAATCCTGTCGATTTCAACAATATAAACTTTTAACAATGAAAGGGCATACACAAAAGCCGGAGCTGCCAATCGCATAGCAGCGTGATTGATTGTCAGCAACCAAAAGACTAAAAATGAAAGCGCAAAAATATTCCGCCTATCCACTATAAATAAAACTATAGGTGTTAATACTAAAATAAGTAAGTCTGTTAAACCTAAAGAACCATGTTCCGCTAGCATTCTGGTGATTTCATTATGAGAAGCCGAGATAATTCCTGTTTCTTTCTCTCTAATTTCTTTATTCCTGCCAACTCCAACGCCCAAAATAGGATTATCCAAAAACATTTGTAATTCCGAAGCAATAAGATCTTCTCTACCGCTTAATTTACTTTTCTTTTCCCTTCCTCTGGCATCTTGATTAGCATAACGTTTATTAATTAACCCATTTGTTTGAAGAGAACTATAACTCCAAACTCCCAAACCTGCTAGTAATGATAACATAATAATCATTCCAATTTTAGGTCTTGTTTTACCATTCGTTTGAAAATACATGACAGTCAAAAGAATAAAAATCATTGCTATTGCCGTCATAATTCCTCCTCTGGAAAAGGTTACAATTCCTCTAAAAGCAAAAAACATAACCAATCCTGCATTTATAACTTGCAATAATTTGCTCTTAGAATTAAATACCATTTGAACAAAAAAAACAAAAACCCCTAACCCTAATATGGTCGAAACTTGATTAGGACCAAAACCTCCTGATGTCTCAAAATTAGATGTAGTACCCGTCACCACGTCTCTTACACTAGGGGTATACAAAAATAGATAAACAAGTATTGAAATTAACGGCATACTAAATGCTGTAATTACATCTAGCAATCGGTCAAAAGATATTTTTCTTTGATAACAATAAATAGCACTAAAGCCTAAACAAACAGGTCCAGATAAATTAAATGCTATTGCTTTTCTAACGTCTGTATTCAAATCAAAAGTGAGGGTTGCTACAATAATTCCTGGAATCAATAACAATAAAAAAAGCCAATACAAAAAAGCATTTTTTGAAAATCCGGAATAAATCATACCAAGGAACATAAAAATTAGAACTGAATATTTC
>NZ_DATIDY010000100.1:0-4394 GCF_035456085.1 Flavobacterium sp. | reverse complement strand
AGGGCTTACACTTTCATTATTACCTATCGTGAATATTTCTAAATGCGAAAAAGTAGTGCCAGTTTTAATGTTTTTGGCAGTTGTATAAGCATTAGTTTCTGCCAGAGCTTTGCTTTTATAAGCGTAATTTCCAGTTAAACTCGTTTTTAATGCTTCAAAAGCAACCAGTTTTCCAGCTAAAATATCACTTCCGTCACTTGTAAATATTTGCTCTTTTATTGGAATACAAAATGAAACTTTTGTCAAATCGTTGATTGTATCGTAAGTGTGGTAAATTATAAAGGGTTTTCCGTTTTGACTAATGTTGTTTTGCTTGCAAAAAGCAATGATCTTTGGAAAAACTACATTGGCATTTCTACTAATGTCTGAGATTTTACTGGTGAATGATTGTCTTAAATAATAAGTTTCTAGTTTTTTTACAATTCCATTTACTTTTACTGAAAAAGATGAGTTTTCAAAATCTAGTGTTTTGTCAAGATTTGCTAATGATTTATCATAAATTGTTGACAATGAATTATGTGTACCGACATTAAAAAATGAATTCACCTTTGATAAAAAATCCATTTTACCAACAGATTTCCAGGTCACTTTTGTTTTGCCAAGGGTATCTTTAAAGCTCCAATATACTTTGGACGAAGTGCCATTGAAATCCATTTTTTGTGCAATACTGTCGTTTCCTTTGGTGTATAATGTTTGGATATTTCCGCTCTCATTTGTTCCTTCCCAAGAAAACGAACTTCCTCGGCCTATAGATGTAGAAGAAAATGAAGGTTGAATTGATGCATCTGATGAAATCCATGAACTGAATTTTGGCCAATTTTTATAATCATTAACGTAGTTAAAAACAGTTGCTTTTGGTGAGTTAATTATTTTACTACTTTCTACTGTGAAATTTCCTTTTTGTGTTGCAATATATATAGTAAGGGCCACAAGGCTTAACAGTAATAAAAGAAAAAGATATTTAATAATTCTCATAATAGGTTAGATGGTTTTTTTCTGATGTAAAGTTAGAAATTTAATCAATTATACTACAATGTCATTTGACAAAATATAAACGACATCAAAGAAAACAAGATTTTTATAACAAACTGTATTTTTTTAATTAATTCAAACTTAGAACATCTTCTATATATTGTGTTTATGAGAAAGTTGTTCTTTTTGTGTAGTTGAGAAATCTTTAAACAAGTAATTATTTGAAGCTTAGATTTTATTGTTTATTTAAAGAAGCTGTATATTTGTTGTGTATTTATGTGTTTAACATCTAAAATAATAAAGATGAAATTAATTAGAATGATAGGTCTTTTGATGACTTTTGCAATTTCGGTTGTGAGTAATGCTCAAAATGACAAAAAAGCAACGGCAAATTTGGAAGAGAATGTACCTTTCGATTTTTTCGTAGAACAATTTTCAGATATAAAAGTTTTGCGATACCAAATTCCAGGTTGGGAAAATCTTAGTTTAAAAGAGCAAGAATTGGTTTATTATCTTACTCAGGCAGGTACTTCCGGACGTGATATAATGTGGGATCAAAATTATAGATACAATTTAAAAATCCGAAAAGCATTAGAAAATATTTATCAAAATTACAAAGGAGATAAAACTACCGCTGACTGGAAAAATTTTGAAATTTATCTAAAAAGAGTTTGGTTTTCAAATGGTATCCATCATCATTATTCATCAGATAAAATTAAGCCAGATTTCTCAATAGGTTATTTCAAAACTTTATTAACAGATACTAAAACGACTTTGGCGCCCGAAATTGTTGAAATTTTATTCAATGATGTAGATTCTAAAAAAGTAAATCTTGATGTATCCAAAGGATTGCTTGAAGGATCTGCAATTAATTTTTATGATAAAGGTATTACACAAAAAGAAGTTGAAACTTTTTACGCCAACAAGAAAAGTCCAGATCCTAAAAAACCTTTTTCATTTGGTTTGAATTCTAAATTGGTTCGTAACGCCAAAGGTCAATTAGAAGAAAAAGTTTGGAAAAGTGGCGGAATGTATGGCGCTGCGATTGATAAAATTGTTTTTTGGTTAGAAAAAGCCCAAAAAGTCGCCGAAAATAAAAAGCAAGGCGATGCTATTGGACTTTTGATTAAATATTACAAAACGGGAGATCTTAAAACTTGGGATGATTACAATATAGCATGGTTGCAAGCTACAGAAGGAAATATCGATTACATCAACAGTTTTATAGAAGTGTATAATGATCCATTGGGATATAGAGGTTCGTATGAAGGTGTTGTTCAGATTAAGGATTTTGATATGTCCAAAAAGATGGAAGTGGTTTCTAAAAATGCGCAATGGTTTGAGGACAATTCGCCATTAGCACCAGAACATAAAAAGAAAAATGTGGTCGGTGTTTCATACAAAACTGTTATTGTTGCTGGAGAATCTGGTGATTCATCACCAAGCACGCCAATTGGTGTGAATTTGCCAAATGCAGATTGGATTCGTGCGGAACATGGTTCTAAATCGGTTTCTCTTGGAAATATTATAGATTCCTATAACAAAGCTGGTGGGAAAGGCAGATTGCAGGAATTTGCAAATGATCCAGAAGAAATTAGGTTGGCCGAAAAATATGGTGAGTTAGGAAGTAAACTGCATACTTCATTGCACGAAGTGGTTGGACACGCATCTGGACAAATAAATCCAGGTGTTGGAACTCCAAAAGAAACCTTAAAAAATTATGCTTCGACATTGGAGGAGGGAAGAGCCGATTTAGTTGGGTTATACTATCTATATAGTCCAAAAATTCAGGAAATTGGTTTGGTAGATAATTGGAAAGAATTAGGAATGGAATGTTACGATGGCTACATTAGAAATGGATTAATGACTCAATTGGTTCGTTTGGAATTAGGTTCTAATATTGAGGAAGCCCACATGAGAAATCGTCAATGGGTTAGTGCTTGGGTTTTTGAAAAAGGTAAAAAAGACAATGTTATCGAAAAAATTACTCGCGATGGGAAAACCTATTTCAATATCACTGATTACGAGAAATTACATGAATTATTTGGACAGTTATTAAAAGAAGTTCAACGAATTAAATCAGAAGGTGATTACGAAGCTGGAAAAGTTTTGGTAGAAAATTACGGTGTAAAAGTTGATCAAAAAATACATACCGAAGTGTTAGAGAGAAATAAGCAATTTCCTGATGCTCCATACAGTGGTTTTGTAAATCCTGTTTTGGTTCCAAAATTGAATGCCAAAGGCGATATAATTGCAATAGAAATAGAACAGCCAAAAACATTCGCAGAACAAATGTTACAATATTCTAAAAATTATGGCTTTTTACCTTTGGAAAACTAAAAATTAAGTTTCTTAGATTCTAAGTTACTAAGAATCTAAGTTGTTGAAGTTTTAAGAAAGAAAGAGTTTGAAAAAACTTAGAATCTTAGAAGCTCAGCAACTTAGATTCTTTTTTTTAATGCTTAAAATAAATTTTGATGACAAACAAAAGTCCGATAAATATCAAGAAACCAATCAGGATTTTGTAATTTCCTTTATAGAAAACTTTGTGTAAGTTGGCATCTTTTCGATAAGCAAATACCATTGCTATGACAAATGCGATAAAAAAACAGAGTGCAAATAGTAGTTGACCTTGACTGAACATGTTCTAATAATTTTTGGCAAATTTAGACAATAGTTTATAAATTGTTATTAAATTTCCAATTCAAATAAAAATCATATTAGGATGCAAAAACAAATCAACGCTGTAAAAGAATTCCATACAGCATTTAGAATAGGGCATAGCGAAACTCCAATCGCTAACTTAGATGAAAGCAAAAAAGAACTCCGTTATAATTTAATGAAAGAAGAAAACGAAGAATATCTTGAAGCTGTGAGAAATAATGATATTGTAGAAATCGCTGATGCTCTTGGTGATATGATGTATATTCTTTGCGGAACTATTATAGAACACGGACTACAACACAAAATCGAAGAAGTTTTTGACGAAATCCAACGCTCCAACATGAGCAAATTAGGTGAAGATGGAAATCCAATTTATAGAGAAGACGGGAAAGTGATGAAAGGACCAAATTATTTCAAGCCTGACTTCTCGAAGATTCTGGGGTAAGTCTCTAAGTAACTTAATTTCTGATTAAAAAAATAAGGTTTAAAGTTGATATTTATAGCAACTTTAAACCTTAAATAAAAAAACTTAGCAACTCAAAAACTTAGTCACTTAGCAACTTTTCTATACTTTAACAGTCCATCCAAAAGTATCTTCTACTAACTTGTTTTGTAATTTAGTTAGTTTGTCTTTTAATAAACCAGCAAAAGAGTTTTCAACTTTTGGCAATTCATAATAAATATCTTTGTATGAATATCCAGCAATAGGATTAACTACTGCAGCTGTTCCAGCTCCAAAAATCTCTTTCAAAGTTCCT
>NZ_DATIDY010000099.1:0-2896 GCF_035456085.1 Flavobacterium sp. | reverse complement strand
GGTTTTGTTTTTTACAGCAACGATTAGGTCTTTGGAAGTTTTATCAAAATCATTAACACCCAAATCATTATTAATAAATTTGATTACAAACCGGTCATCAAAAGTGCCGTCAACACTCGAAAAAGTATAGCCACCTTTGCGTAAATCATTCGTGCTATTATTTATTTTATCATATAAGTAGACAGCTTGGTTATCAAAATCACCATCAGTATGGCTAATACTTATTGTGAATTGACTTGCCACAGCAGGTTGTTTTTCTAAATTGACCATGAAGCCTAACGGAAATTCATCTGTATCTGTAAAGGGACGAAGAATACCTTGGATAACTAAACGATTTTCTGGAAAATCGTGATTAGGGGCGCTATAGAAATCTGCATATTTATTGTTATTAAAATCAATTGCATTATATGAAGTATTAAAAGAAGTATCTGGAATGGGCACATATCCAATTAAAATTTGCTTGAACAATCCTTCTGAATTGGTTAAATTTAGCCATAATCTGCTTTTTTCGGTATCCACTTTTTTGCTCAATTTAAAAAACGGAGAAATAGTACCACTAACACGCATAGAATTTCTAAAAACAATAGGGGATTGGGTTGGGCTTTTTACAAAAAAAGCTTGAGTTGGTCTAAGTAATTGAATATCGGAAACTATGTCGTTATCAGTTGAAACTCTACCAGTATCATTATAACAGGCATAATCAGCACTTTTATATTTGTATTGGATGGTATTAGGCTTTGAGCTATTTACCCAAAAATATACGACTCGAGGTAAATTATAATTTCTTTCAAAAAATGCATTTAAATCTAATGCTGAAGGATAGGGATTACCTATTAACTGCCAGGGTTTTAAGTCTTCATTCCCGAGAAAAGCATTTATACTTTGAACTTGAATATCACCATTGTTAGGTATCCCTTTAAACTCGGCTGGGAAGACTGTTGGTGCCGTATCGCTATACGTTTTAGGAGCCATTATTGCGGCTGCCATACCTGCACCTGGACCATAAGTTCCATCATAAAAATACCAAGTATCACCATTAAAAAGGCGGAATCCATTTTCCTCTGTATTAGGCGACAAAACACGCGGTATCATTCCAGAAACAGGAGAAGACCACACCATATAATCATTTTTATATAACTCATTGCTATTATGCTTATAGGTTATAATTCCAGTATTGGTTACAGCATTTTTTTGAATCAGAATAGAATTATTTTCAAAAGTCAGAGTCCCTCCCAAAACTGAAACTTCGTTTGTAAGAGTCAAGGTATTACCAGTATTGAAAATCACATTTCCTGAATTTACAGTACAATTACAGCCTAATAAATCGCCTGACGAACTATAATTTCCATCAAAAATAATTTGATCACTACTTATTGGCGAAGTTCCTCCAGACCAACTTACTCCATTCCAAGTTTTAGTTGGACCAGTACAAGGTTTTCCAACCTTAACAATTCCTGTGTTATTAACGAAATAGTTTCCAATTATATTTGTCGCTGAGGAGGTGTATCCACCATATGTTCCATTTAATTGTTCAATTGCTGTTTCGTACAATCTATCACCGATTAATACCAAAGATCCTGCCGTATGAGTTACATTCGAACCTAAATCAACCTCGGGTTCATATCTGTTTCGATGGAGGGTTAAAATATTTTTAATATTAATTGGAGAATTTGGGAATGTTTTAACTCCTGGTGAATATAAATTTAGATCATAATAATCAACAGCTATAATATTTTGGGGACCAATTAATGAATAATTAACCTCAGAATTTGTTCCGTCTAGGACAATTAAATTTGTTCCCTTTTCACTCAATGATAAAGATTCACTACTGACCAATACTAATGTTCTTCTTCCTAAATTAATTTCATTTGTAAATGTTGATCTACTTAGATTATTAGGAGTAGGAGTTGTAATGCCTTTATTCTCATTAATTGTTTTGATTTGCCCAACTAAACCGACTCCACCATTTTCGAGACTGAATGTAGCATTGTTTGTATATGTATTATCATAAGAACTACTATAAATCGTTAAGTCACCATCAATAGAAAGAAGTGAAATTGTACTTTTTACTATTGTTGTATAATTTGCAGTTTTAGTATCTTCTGATAAGTTTCCTAAATCAAATGAATTGCATATTAAACGCCCTAATCCTCTGAATACTGCAGTTATATTTTTTGAATTTGATGCTTTAATTTCTACTTTACCATTTACAGATAATTCTCCTGAAAGGATATCTAGAACACTGTTCTGACTTAGTAATGACTTGCATTGAGAATCACCATTAACTGTAATTGTATAATCACCAGTCAAGATTACTTCATCATCCGAATCGGGAATACCATCCTCATCATTAACTCCCGTATTTGTATAATTCCAAGTAGTTGGGTCTTCCCAATTGCCCGTTTTTATAGAGGTGAAAGTCGATTGCCCAAAACCAAAACCATGAACGAAAAACACCACCAATACACTAAAAAATAATTTTGTTTTCATATTATTTGAGTTTAGTTTATAAAATGTCTTATACTGAAAAAATGTTATTGTAGGAAAAGCTAAATTTATTTTGGAGTAAAAAAATACCTAGTTTATTGTTTAATGCAAAAAAACTTTCCTGTCTGTAGAATGTCCATTTTCCAATTGGGTTTTTACTAACAAGACCTGATTGTTAGTTTTTGCAATTGAAAAATCAAAACTGGAATTCCCTATTTTATTTTTGTTATAAATCAATTTTCCTGAAATGTCATAAACCAAGATTTTTTCGATTCTTTCTGCTTGCGCATTCACAGAAATGGTTTTGTTTTTTACAGCAACGATTAGGTCTTTGGAAGTTTTATCAAAATCATTAACACCCAAATCATTATTAATAAATTTGATTACAAACCGGTCATCAAAAGTGCCG
>NZ_DATIDY010000098.1:0-23604 GCF_035456085.1 Flavobacterium sp. | reverse complement strand
CCAAATAACAACCGGCGCTCCTAATATCGAAGTTATGGCATTAATTGGTAAGGTAATTTCCATTCCCGGCATTTGCGAAACCACGTCGCAAACCAACATAATAGCAGCTCCAAAAAGCAATGTACTCCAAAACAAAACCGTATGATTACTAGTCTGGAAAACCAATTTAGCAATATGCGGAACAGCCAATCCCACAAAAGCAATAGGTCCAGCATACGCAGTGATACTTCCTGCTAAAATACTGGTTGCAAGAATAATAATCAATCGTGCTTTATTGAAATTCAGTCCCATGCTTTTGGCGTAATTTTCTCCTAAGAGTAATGCATTCAGAGGTTTGATACTAAGTAAACTTAGAAACAATCCCAACAGCACACAAACGGAGAGAATCAAGATGGATGTCCAAGACAAATTTCCAAGGTTTCCCATCGACCAAAAAGTGAATTTCTGCAATTGTTCTGCTGAGCTGAAATACGTAAGAACACCAACAACCGCACTGGTAAAACTACCAAACATCAGTCCCACAATCAAGATTGCCATTGTATCTCTCAAGCGTTGTGAAACCAATAAAACCAGCAACAAAACAGAGGTACTTCCTAAGGTTGAAGCCAAAACGATTCCGTATGGAGATAATAAAATACCGCCCAAAAAAGCAGGCACTATACTAGCGCCCAATATGACAAAAGCAACTCCCAAACTGGCTCCCGAACTAAGCCCCAAAACATAAGGTCCAGCCAATGGATTTCTAAATAAAGTCTGCATCAATAAACCGCTAATGGATAATCCCATTCCAACTAGAACAGCCGTAATAGCTTTCGGCAATCTATAATTGATAATGATATATTCCCAAGTCGATTTGCTAGCTTGACCACCTGTCAAACTGGTATAAACTTCTTTTAGCGGAATAGTGATAGAACCCAAACTAATGTTCACAAAAAACAGTACAATCAGCCCTAAGAAAAGGAATGAAAATAGAATTGTATTTCTTTTTGGATTGTTCAAATTAATTATTTTCTAGCTCCCTCTCCTTCAGGAGAGGGCTGGGGTGAGGTTTTAATTCAGTTTTTTAGCAAAAGTAAAATTATAATCAGGAAGTAATTCAGGATGAAAGATTTTAATGTAATCTTTCAAAACCAAATCAGGTCTGGCAGGGGATAATTCATAAAAAATAGTACCACCTGTAGCGCCCAATTTCCCTTCGAAAGTATAAATGTTTTTATTAGTAAAAGCATCAAACTGACTATAATGTGGATTGGCTTTTTCTAACTCAACTAATGATTTGAATGAGCCTGTAGCAATCCAAAAATTAGCGGTTTTGGCCTTGTCTAATATGTTTTCAAAAGACAGTCCTAGGCTTCCCGTTCCTTCCAAATCCTTCCAAAGATAATTGGCTTTGGCATCTTTCATAAATTGAGCAACCCAACTACTACCTCTAGCCACAAACCATTGATCTTGGTACATAGATCCATATAAAACTGTTGAAGTCGGTTTCTGATCAGCGACCAATTTTACAGCATCATTATATTCTTTTACGATTGTATTAAACAACTGATTCGCTTCTTTTTCTTTACCAAATAAAACACCATATAACTTTAACCATTCCGCTTTTCCAAGAGGAGATTGTTCCATCCAATCCGCTTGAATTAAAACATTCAAACCGCTTTTTTGTAAATTTTCAATGGTTGGATTATTGTTGTCAATTCCAAAAGTTACAATCAAATTGGGATTTAAATCAATAAGTTGTTCGATATTGAGTTTTTCGTTTTGTCCTACATTTTTAACTTTTCCTGCATCAATCAAAGCTCTCGTTTTTTCAGAAGAAATGTAATCGGTGTGCGGAAAACCTACTAATGATTTTTCAACTCCCAACATTTCCAAAAATGGAATATTCGTAGTAGAAGTTACCACAATGGATTGCAACGGAACATTAATCTGAGTATAATTTTTTAGGCTATCAGGAACAACAGCATTTTTTTCTTTCAGAATATAAGTAAAATTTTTAACCGCATCTGGCCAAGGATTCGAAACCGTTACAACTGTAAAACCTTCATGTTTTTCAATGGCTAAACTTTTGGCATATTGAATACTGTTTGTAGTGTTAACGTCGGTTGTAAGGGCTTTTTTTTCGTTTTTTTGGCATCCAATAAAAGAAAAAATAATACTGATTAATAGAGTTTTGTAGAATGAAAATCGCATAGACTATATTTTTCGATAGCGACAAAGGTATAGTAAAATATAAATTTCCTGTTTAATTTTTACCGTAAAAAATCAGACAAACGCTATCTTTACCAAATGAATACAATAAAAGTAAAACATTGCTCGAGCTGTAAAACGCCTTTTGATTGTGGAGATTCAGTTGAAGGAATGGCGTGTTGGTGCAATGATTTTCCGCCTATTTTCAATCCGTTTGATATTGCCGATTGTCTTTGTCCAAGTTGTTTCAAAAAAGCTTGTTCTGATAAAATTGATGAATTTGTAGCAACAATAACCCCCGAAAATGCAATAGGAAACAAGGCTTCATTATTACCCGAAAGCACTCAAATTATAGAAGGAATTGATTATTATTTCGAAGATGGAAACTATGTTTTCAAACCTTGGTTCCATCTGAAAAGAGGATATTGTTGCAAAAGCGATTGCACACATTGTCCGTATTAATTGCAAATTCACAACGTAGATGCACCGTAGAGATGCACTGTAGAGATGCACTGCAGTGCATCTCTACCACCTACGATTATCATAACAAAAAAATTAAAAATGATATACCTAATTACAGGCGGTGAACGATCCGGTAAAAGCGGTTACGCCGAAAATTTAGCCAAAGAATTAGCCGAAAATCCAATGTATGTAGCTACCGCCCGAAAATGGGATGACGATTTTCAAAAACGAGTAGATAAACATCAAAAAGACAGAGACGATCGCTGGGTAAATATTGAGAAAGAAAAACATTTAAGCGAGATTGATTTCTCAGGAAAAGTGGCAGTTGTAGATTGTGTGACGCTTTGGCTGACTAATTTTTTTGTAGACACCAAAAATGACGTGGCATTAAGTCTCGAACAAGCCAAAACTGAGATAGACGCGATTGTACAACAAAAAGACACCAAAATCATTATTGTAACCAACGAAATTGGAATGGGAGTTCACGCCGAAACCCATATTGGAAGGAAATTTGTCGAGTTGCAAGGTTGGATGAACCAATACATCGCCAAAAATGCCAACACCGTAGTGCTAATGGTTTCTGGAATTCCCGTAAAAATAAAAGGATAAATATGAATTTTGTAAGTTCTTGGAGCGGAGGAAAAGACAGTTGTTATGCCATGATGCAGGCAGTGGCACAAGGATTTGTTCCAAAAGTGCTGCTGAATATGATGAACGAAAATGGCAAAATATCACGTTCTCACGGCTTGCCCCTGTCGATTTTGAAACAGCAAGCCCAAAAAATGAATTTACCACTCGAAGCTATTCCAGCGACTTGGAACGACTACGAAGCCAAGTTTATCGATATTTTAAAAAGGTTAAAAACGAACTATAACCTCGATTCAGCCGTTTTTGGAGACATCGATTTGCAAGACCACAAAGATTGGGAAGATAAAGTTTGTCAAGCCGTTTCGATAAAAGCCGTACTTCCTTTGTGGCAACAAGATCGCATCGTTTTGGTCAACGAAATGCTCGAAAATGGTATAATTACGATGATTGTTTCCTGCAATCCAATGATGGGCGAAGATTATTTAGGCAAAATTTTGACCAAAGAATTGGCAAAGGAATTGCTCGAAAAAGGCATTGACCCTTGCGGAGAAAACGGCGAATTTCATACTTTGGTACTCAATTGTCCGTTATTTTCAGAAGCGATAGAATTGCCTAACTTTACAAAAATTACCCATAACGACTATTGTTTCATTGTTTGGGAAGAATAAAAAAGTAATAATTATTTGGGCGTTTTCGCCGCGGCGAACGGGCTGTCCGTTATATCTTTATTGCCGAACCCCGGCAATAAAGGATGCCACTACCATCCCTAACGCAAACACACGATATTAAAATGACTTTAGACGAAATCATACAATCCCGCAGAGACACCCGTCATTTTACAACTGATCTCGTGCCCGATGAAGTAATTCAAAAAGCGTTACTGGCCGGACATCATGCCCCTTCTGTTGGTTTGACCGATGCTACAAAATACTATCTGATCAAATCGGATGAAATCAAAAAAGCGATAAAAAGCCTCTTTTTAGATTACAATCAAAAAGCCGAAAATTGCACCGATGATGAATTGCAAAAATTGCAATACCAAGCCTTAAAACTGGAAGCTATCGAAGAAGCGCCACTTGGTTTAGTAATTTGCTACGACCGCTCGGTTTTGAATCATTTTACCATCGGGACTGTTGGAAGCAACGAGGCGGTAAAGTATAGTTCGGTATGCGCTGCTCAAAACATTTGGTTATCATTGACAGAGCAAGGTTATTCGATGGGCTGGGTTTCCATTCTGAATTATTACCAATTCAAACAACTTTTAGGATTGCCTGAAAACATTGAACCTTTAGGATATTTTTGTGTAGGCAAACCGTCAACAAACTACGATAATCAACCCATGTTGCAACAATTGAATTGGAAGCAAAAATCTGAAAAGCCTTTTGTTCAGGAGATTTCAGCTGTAGCATTTCTCCCAACTCCTGAGTCATTGCGAGGAACGAAGCAATCATACTTCAATAACTCCACAATAAGCGAAGCTTTACAACAAAAAATAGACAATAAAACTAAACCAACGGGTTCATTAGGTACTTTAGAAAGTTTGGCAAAACAAATCGGCACAGTCTTTCAAACTTTAGAACCAAAGATAACCAAACCCAATATGGTCGTTTTTGCTGCCGACCACGGAATTGCAAATCATGGTGTAAGCGCCTATCCACAAGATGTTACCCGACAAATGGTAACCAATTTTCTGGAAGGAGGCGCAGCGATTAATGTGTTTTGTAAACAAAATAATATCGAATTAACTATTGTGGATGCGGGAGTGAACTATGATTTCCCAACAAATGCTAATTTAATTTCTGCCAAAATAGGAAAGGGTACTCAGTCGTTTTTACATGTTCCTGCCATGAGCAAAACCGAATTCGATTTGTGTTTTGAAAAAGGAAAAGAAATTGTAAACTCCATTTTTGAAACAGGCAGCAATTGTATCGGCTTTGGCGAAATGGGAATCGGAAATACTTCTACAGCTTCCGTTTTGATGAGTATTCTTCTGGAATTACCAATCGAAGATTGCGTCGGGAAAGGAACAGGAGTTGTTGACGAAAAGCTGATTCAAAAACAAAATATCCTGAAAAAAGCTCTTGAAAACTATAATGGGACAAATGATTTAGAAAGCAAATTGGCGTATTTCGGAGGATTCGAAATCCTGCAAATAGCAGGCGGAATGCTTCAAGCCAAACAAAACAATATGCTGATTTTGGTTGATGGTTTTATTTGTTCGGTAGCGTTTTTAATCGCTTATAAAATGAACCCAGCAGTCAAAGAAAATGCGATATTCTGTCATTCATCAGCAGAGCAAGGGCATCAAAAAATATTAAATTATTTGGATGTTCAAGCCTTGTTACAATTGGATTTACGATTAGGAGAAGGAACAGGTTGTGCTGTGGCATTTCCAATTATACAATCGGCGGTTTGTTTTTTGAATGAAATGGCCAGTTTTGAATCGGCGGGAATAAGCAAAAAAGAGTAGTTTTTTTTTGGGCTAAAGCCAATTAAGAGCAAATACTTTAATTCCTCCAGATAAATCTGGAGGCAATTCAAAGAATGAAGCTATTATTTTAAGATAAATCTAGAGGCAATTTCAAAAAATGAAGCTATTGTTTTAAGATAAATCTAGAGGCAATTCAAAAAATGAAGCTATTATTTTAAGATAAATCTGGAGGCAATTCAAAAAATGGAGCTATTGTTATAAGATAAATCTAGAGGCAATTCAAAGAATGAAGTTATTGTTTTAAGATAAATCTAGAGGCAATTCAAAAAATGGAGCTATTGTTTTAAGATAAATCTAGAGGCAATTCTAAGAATGAAGCTATTGCTTTAAGATAAATCTGGAGGCAATTCAAAGAATGAAGCTATTGTTTTAAGATAAATCTAGAGGCAATTCAAAAAATGGAGCTATTGTTATAAGATAAATCTAGAGGCAATTCTAAGAATGAAGCTATTGTTTTAAGATAAATCTAGAGGCAATTCAAAGAATGAAGCTATTGCTTTAAGATAAATCTAGAGGCAATTCAAAGAATGAAGCTATTGTTTTAAGATAAATCTCGAGGTAATTGAGAATTAAAATATTGAATTGCCAATAGCTTTAGCTATTGGATATAAAATAAAAATCTCTAAATTGGCTTTAGCCAAAAATACAAAACAACTAAAAATATAAGAATGCCATTTGTAAAAGTATATATTCATTGTGTTTGGAGCACCAAAAATAGAATTCCATATTTAGATTCGATTGAATTGCGCCAAAAAGTTTGGAATCATATAAGAGAAAACTCAATTCAAAAAGGGATTTTTATTGATTTTATAAATGGATATTCGGATCATTGTCATTGTTTGATTTCTTTAGGTGTAGATCAAAATATTCAAAAAGTAATGCAACTTATAAAAGGAGAATCATCTTTTTGGATTAACAAAAATGAATTGACTAAAGAGAAATTCCAATGGCAGGATGAATATTTTGCAGTTTCGGTTTCGGAATCAGTTATTGATAAAGTTAGAAATTATATCAAAAATCAAGAGGAACATCATAAAAAGAAAACATTTCAAGAAGAGTATGATGAATTTATTCTGAAATTTGGTTTTAAAAAGATTGATGATAAATGAATTTGATTTTGAATGATTTAATCTTTTCATTGAAATTTCCAAAATAAATTATGAAAAAACAATTACATATATTTTTCACGGCATTGATGTTTTACACCCGAATTCCGTGTCCCAAAAACATTGACCATAATCCAGATTATTTAAACAAAGCTTCTCGTTATTTTCCGTTGATTGGCTGGATTGTGGGCGGAATTTCTTTTGTTGTTTATTACTTAGCGACTTTGTTATTTACTTATGAAATTGCTTTAATACTTTCGATGATTGGAGGAGTTTTAACCACAGGAGCATTTCATGAAGATGGATTTGCTGATGTTTGTGATGGTTTTGGTGGTGGATGGACAAAGGAAAAAATCCTTTTGATAATGAAAGACAGCGCCATTGGTGCGTATGGAGCTATTGGTGTGGTTTTACTTCTTTTACTGAAATTCGAAGCCATTTCTACTTTATTTTCAAGATTTGAAATCATCAATCTACAATCTGCAATCTGCAACTTGCTCCTCTTTGTTTCCGCCCATTCACTTAGTCGATTAGCAGCCATTTCCATTGTTTTTACTCATCAATATTCGAGAGAAGACGCATCGAGTAAAAGTAAGCCTATTGCTCAGAATTTCACTTGGAAAGAAGTAGTTGGAGCTTCTTTTTTTGGATTATTGCCACTTGTGATTTTATCTGTTTTTCAATGGCAATTATTGTTGGCTTTACTGCCTGTTTTTATCGCTCGTTTTTTCCTTGCCCAATATTTCCAGAAATGGATTGATGGTTACACGGGAGATTGTTTGGGGGCAACTCAACAGATATGTGAAGTGATTTTTTATTTGTCAATTATCGGAATATGGAAGTTTATTTAGTTCGTCATACGGAAACGGTTTGTGAAAAAGGAATTTGCTATGGGCAAAGCAACGTTGGGATTTTAGAACCTTACGATATTGTTTTTGAAAATATTTTAAAGCAATTGCCCAAAGAAGCAAAATTGTATTCCAGTCCGTTGCAACGTTGTGTTATTTTGGCCAAACACATTCAGAAAAATGTCCAAATTGATTCGATTATTGAAGATCCAAGATTGATGGAAATGCATTTTGGCGATTGGGAACTGCAAAGTTGGAACGACATTCCGCAAGAAATACTAAATCCTTGGATGGAAGATTTTGTAAACGTAAGGGTGCCTAATGGCGAATCTTTTGTGGATTTGAATGAAAGAGTTTTGGATTTTTTTAATAATGAAATTCCAAAAAACCTTGATAAACCTTTGATTATTGTAGCACATTCAGGTGTTATTCGAAGTATTTTGTGCAAAATAAATAATCTTCCTTTGCAAGAAGCTTTTAAAACGTCTTTGGATTTTGGAGCGGTTTTGAAAATAGAATTACTGAGTTAGCGAGCTGCTATTTTTTATTCATAGTCAAAGTAAATAATAGCTTTTTTGTTTTTATTTAAGGACTTTGAATGTAAGTAATAATAAAATCCAAATCTCAATCTCTAGCCCTGATCGGAGTGAAAATCCTTGTGGGCTGGGGTTCAGCCCACAAGATTGTAGCGTAGAGCAGGAAACCATATTTCCTGAAAATGCCGTATGTTTTGCTCCTTAAAAAGCATTTTAAAATTATAACCACTTAGAAAATCAGTAACTTAGCTTCTTAGGAACTTTTATTTGTTTTTTTGATTTTTTTAACTTTATATTTGCACTCGAATTAAGGTTGTGTTTATTTTTTTACAAAAACACATTAAAAGGGAATTAGGTTCAAAACCTAAGCTGTTCCCGCAACTGTAAGCTACAAAGCTTGTTGTAATCTACTAAGTCACTGTTCGCCGCGGCGAATGGGAAGGCAAACAACAAGACGCAAGCCAGGAGACCTGCCTTTTTTCTTAACGAATAACGGACTTTCGGGAAAAAAGGTTCAGGAATTATGACTTTAAAAAAACTAATACTAGGCGTTTTTGTTTTGTTGTGCCAATTTATTTCGGCACAGAATGACTCTATCAATAACTTAAAAGAGGTCATAGTCTCTGACCGTACGCTACATTCTGGTAACAAATCACAAACGATTCAGGTGCTTAATGATTCGGTTATTGACAAAAACCAATCGTATCTCACCAATCTTTTAAATTTCAACAGCGTTTTGTATTTTAAGGAATATGGACGCGGAATGACTTCGATGGTTTCTTTTAGGGGAACTACTGCGTCGCAAACCGCTGTGGTTTGGAACGGAATTAATGTCAATTCGTTGCTCAATGGAAGCGCTGATTTCAACACATTTACTTCTTCTGATTTCAATTCGATTAGTGTAAAAGCGGGTGGAGGAAGCGTGAGTTATGGAAGCGGCGCCATAGGAGGAAGTGTGCATTTGAATACTAATCTGGTTTTTGATAACAAATTCGAGAACAATTTGAGGCTTGATTATGGGAGTTTTAATACCATTGGAGTCAATTATAAACTGAATGTTTCAAACAAAAAATGGAGTACTCAAGTTGGGCTTTCTCGAAATAGTTCTGATAACGATTACGATTATATTGACCTTTATACGTGGCAGGGCGTTCAGCGAAAAAATGAAAATGGGCAATATGCAACAACTAGTTTGTCTGGCAATGTTGGGTATAAAATCAGCGCAAATGAAATGCTGACTTTTTATAGTCAATTCTCCAATACAGATCGAAATCTTTCATTGATATCCGAATCGGATTCGAAAACAAAATACATCAACACTTTTAGCCGAAATCTTTTGGAATATGCAGAAACCGAAGGACGCTTCAGCAGTAATTATAAAGTGGCATATCTCACAGAAGAGTATCAATATTTTGCCGACATCGATAATGATTATTTTACTTATGGAAAATCGCAATCGTTTATTGCAAAAATAGATTTTGGATATCAATTAATAGAATCGATCAAACTTGATGGGATTGTAGATTATAATGGTACCAAGGGTTTTGGAACTAGTTTTGGCAATAACACAAGACATATTGGAGCTGTTGCTTTGAAAGTTGTAGAAAAGGCAAATCCGAAATGGCAAAATGAATTGGGATTCAGAAAAGAAGCTACTTCAGATTATGATAGTCCATTTTTATTTTCGTTGGGTTCGTCGTATGCGTTTACTTCTTTTTATAATTTGAAAGTCAATTTTTCAAGAAACTTTAGGATTCCAACATTTAATGATTTGTATTGGGAGGAAGGCGGAAACCCTGATTTGAAGCCTGAAAGCTCTTATCAAACAGAGATTGGAAATGTTTTTACGTATAAAAAAATCACTTTGACTGAGACTGTTTACTTTAACAAAATCGATAATTTAATTCGTTGGATTCCGGTAAATGGTGATGTCTGGTCACCAGAAAATACAGACCGTGTGAATACGTATGGCTCTGAAACTATTCTGGGTTGGGCGAATTCGTACGGAAAAAATAATTTCGCTGTAAATGGAACTTACGCCTACACGGTTTCAAAAAATATTGATACCGATAAACAGCTGTTTTTTGTTCCTTATCACAAAGCTACTGCTTCGGTTGCGTATTCGTACAGTAAGTTTTCTGTGGATTATCAGTATTTGTACAACGGTTTTGTATATACAAGATCGGATAATGATCCTCATGAAATTATAGATGCTTATCAGATATCAAATATTGGATTTAATTATGATTTTAAGTTTTTAGAATCTTCAAAAATAGGTTTTCAGGTCTTGAATGTTTTTAATGAAAAGTATGAAAGTGTAGAAGACAGACCAATGCCTGGTCGTAATTTTAATTTGTATATAACCCTAAAATTTTAAATAATTATGAAGTTTAGTAAGTCCTTTTTTGTTGCTCTGGTGAGCGTTTCTTTATTTGTTTCCTGTACGAATGATGATGATAAAGTTGAAGATTCTGGCGATTACAATGAAGGAATTTTGGTATTGAACGAAGGAGGTTCAGGACAAGGTTCTGTTTCGTTCATAAGTAATGATTTGAATAATTTTACTCAAGATGCTTATACCACTGCCAATGGATCTGATCTGCTTGGAAAATATGTGCAATCTATCTTTTTTGATGGCGATAAAGCGTATATCATTGCTGGTGGTTCCAATAAAATTACGGTGGTAAACAGAAATACGTTCAAGATTGTTGCAAAAATCGAAACCGGTCTTGTTAACCCAAGATATGGAGTTGTAAAAGATGGAAAAGCATATGTAACTAATGCCAATACCTATTCGTATGCAAATCCTGCAAGTGGCGATACCGATGATTATGTTGCGGTTATTAATTTGACAACAAACTTGGTAGAATCAAAAATTGAATTGAATGCAACTGCCAACAGAATTGTATTAGAGAACGGAAAATTATACATCACAGAACCTTATGTTAGTGATAAAGTTTTGGTGGTAAATACAACTACAAAAACATTGGAAACCCCAATAAATATTGGTTCTGATGCAGATTCTATGGAAGCCAAAGACGGAACTTTGTATGTTTTGAGAAGCCCTTACGGAGTTGCCAGCGAAATTGTGAAAGTAAAATTATCAGATAATAGTTTGAGTAAAATTACTTTTCCAACTGATTTAAAAGATGCTAAAAATCTGGACATTGAACAAAATAAAATTTATTATACTGTTGGGACTTCGGTTTATGGTATGAATATTTCAGAAACGGTAGCTTCCAAAACAGCTATTTTATCGTATAATTCAAATTCAGATTATGGTAAAATGTATGGCTTTGCGGTAAAAAACAATCATTTTTTTATTGCTGATGGAGGAGATTTTACTGCCAATAGTAAAGCATATGTGTATTCACTTTCTGGAGTTTTGGAAAAAGAGTTTACGGTGGGTGTTGGTCCAAACGGATTTTATTTTAATAATTAAATACTAATAGTCACTTTTTTGTGTTCTATAGTAAAATTAAATACGGTTCTTGATTTAATAGTTGTGGTATTCTAGAGAATTATAGACAGTATTAGGTAATTGTTATTTGAGAAAAAAAGGCTTTCAGTGATGAAAGCCTTTTTGGTTTATATTATTTGGTTTTTATTATAAAGATTGTAACAGTCCTGGAGGAACTTTTTCGATATACATTTGGTTTTGTCCGGTAATAGATTTTGAATCATCAAAATATGGAAACGTTTTGCCTTGTGTTTTCTTAACCATTCTGGCTGTACTGGTGATTTTTCCAATGGCAGTACTTAGTAAAGGCTCAGTTGTAGCACCCAATTCTCCAAAATTAGAAGGGCTCTCTTTTAGTGAATATGTTGGTGTCAAACCATTAAAATAGTCGCCAAAATCATCAGCATTAACAATTTTTAAAACAATCGGCTGCATCGCATAACGATGTTTTGGGTTTCTGTTTTCTTTTCCAAAAGTTGGAGAGTCGTAGATTGTGATCGATCCTACATTTTTTCCAATAGTGATATCGCCAATTTGGTACACATCAATATAAGGTTTTAAACCGTTGATGACCAATTCGCTTGCTGATGCGGTGTTGTGTGTTGTCAAAATATAGACTTTGCTAAGATTTAAACTGTTTAATGGAGTGTTGTCTATTTTATCCACAAACAAATCCTTTAATGCATCAGGATCTTCGGATTCGAAATAGGAATTGATTTTGTCATTCCATCTTTGTTTAGAAAAAACTTTTCCAGTAAATTCTCCTGTAATCATACTTGCCAAACGTGTTGCCGACTGAATGGAACCTCCAGAATTGTATCTTAAATCTAAAACCAAATCAGTAATACCTTGTGATTTAAAAGAACCAAAAACATCATTTAATTCTTTGTCATAACTTGGATAAAAACCATTATAGATCAAATATCCAATTTTATGTCCATCCTTTTCAATGACTTTATTGATTAAAATTGGATCTTCGGCAAGCACTGTTTTGGTCAGGTCTACAGATTTACCATTTGGTGTAATTGCGCCATTATTATAATCGGCTAAGTTCAATGTATAATTGTCAAATCCGGATAATAAAGTTCTGTAATTACTCATTGTAAGTTGTGTTCCATTTATTCCATAAAATATGTCACCTCGTTTAATTCCTTTGGCTGACGCATCAGAATTAGGAATAACATAACTTACACAACCAAAAATTTCGTTAGAACTTGACGATTTTCGGAAAAGACTATATGCCATCCCGTCATTTTTTGTAGTTCCCTGAAGTGCACCTTCTAGTTCAAGATAATCACTTACAATCCAACTGAATCTATCGATAGACGAATTTACCCTAAGGGCATTAAATAAATCTTCTGGCTGATCATATTGCTGTAAAAAAGAATTTAATTGGGCCTGATTGGCAAAACGATTGTCGGCTAAATTTGGAACATCTGCCTGCCATAAATAATATAAATTTAGGCCTTTCCATATAAAGTCATTGACCTCAAGTCCAGCAGGTGGTGGGACATCGTCCATGTCTTCACAACTCTGAAGGGTTAGAAAAGCTAAAAGTATTAAAAGTGTAATTTTTAAATATGGCTTCATGTATTGGTATTAATTGGAGATGTCTATACAAAAGTACTAACTTTAGGCTAATTTAGTTTTTTTTTGTAACAAAAATTATACTGATTCGTCTTGAGAATATAGCCAAATTAATATAACCATTTATGAACCAAAGTGAATTCGTGCTTTTGATTAATCCGTTCAAAGACAAGCTCTTTCGATTGGCTAAGCGATTGCTTGTGAGCACGGAGGAAGCAGAAGATGCTACTCAGGAAATTTTGGTTAAGCTATGGAATAAAAATGAAAATTTGGAAGCATATAATAGCATTGAAGCAATGGCTGTAACAATGACCAAAAATTATTGCCTGGACCAGTTAAAATCAAAAAGAGCCAGTAATCTTAGGATTGAGCATTCTAATTTTACAGATAAAGAACCAAGTTTATACAAACAAATTGAAGATAATGACAGTTTAAAATGGGTTGAAAAAATCATTAATCAGTTGCCGGAACAACAACGGATTATTATTCAGTTACGAGATATAGAACAATGCGAATTCTCAGAAATCGCAAAAATAACAGAGATGAACGAAACTGCCGTACGAGTGGCACTTTCAAGAGCAAGGAAAACAATTAGAGAATATATGTTAAAAACACACAGTTATGGAGTTCAATAAAATGGAAGCACTTTTAGAAAAATACTTTGAAGGAGAAACAAGTATTGCCGAAGAGAACGAGTTGAAAAACTATTTTTCGTCCTCAAATGTTGCGTCACATTTAGAACAATACAAGCCTTTATTTGGTTATATTGTTGAAGCAAAAAATGAAAAGTTTGAAAAAAATATATCATTACTATCGAAGAAGAAAAAGATATCATGGTTGTCGATAGCTGCTACGATTGTAGTAATTATCGGTATTGGAACTTACACTTATTTCAATGTAAATGATTATTTCAATGTAAATGAAGTAAAAGAAAAACAAGAATTGGGCACTTATGAAGATCCAAAAGAAGCATTAGAAGCTACACAAAAAGCTTTGGCGATGTTGTCCAATAATGTTAATACCGGCATCGAAGGAATGCAGTACATTAAGGTATACGAAATGACAAAAGATAAAGTATTTATAGACTAAAAATAAAGCGCGAATGATTCTAGAGCATTCAAGCCCCAGAGTACAATTAAATTTTAAAAACAATCATTAAATCAAAAATAAAATGAAGAAGTTAATAATCACATTAGTAATAATATTGATATCAAGTCCATTTTTTGCACAATCAGCATTTGATAAATTTGATGGACAAGACGACGTGACCTCTGTTGTTGTCAATAAGAAAATGTTCGAATTGATGAGTAAGGTAAAAGTGGATACTTCTGATAAAGAGGCACAACAATACATGAATCTGATCAAAAAGTTAGATAATTTAAAAGTGTTCACTACCAAAAATGACAAAATAGAAAGTGAATTAAAAGCAACTGCTGACAAATACGTCAAAACTGCTGGTTTAGAAGAATTGATGCGTATAAACGACAAAGGAAAAAATATCAAAATAATGGTAAAATCTGGAGCAAAAGATACTCAAATAAAAGAGTTACTGATGTTTGTTGAAGGTGGGAAAGATGAAGATACCGTTTTGATGTCATTGACAGGAGATTTTGATATCAATGAGATTTCAGTTTTGACTGATAAAATGAAAATTCCCGGAGGTGATGATTTGAAAAAAGCAACTAAAGGAAAGAAATGATAGTTCTTAGTTTTTGGTATCTAAAATCAAAAAACAATGCTTTATGAAAAAGTTATTCTATTTAATCGTCCCTTTGATAAGTTTGGTTTTTGGAAGTTGCAATTCAGAGCCGACCTTGCAGAAATATTTTGTTGAAAATACGGAGAATAAAAATTTTATCGCTTTAGATATTTCATCGAATATTTTGGATGTTGATAAAACCAAATTGACAGTGGCTCAAAGCGAAGCATTGCAATCTTTTGAAAAGATTAATGTTTTGGCTTTCAAATTAAATGATAAGAACAAATCACAATTCGAGGCAGAAAGAGCTAAAGTAAATTTGATTCTAAAAGATCCAAAATATCAGCAGTTGATGAAGTTTGGTTCGGGCAAACAAGGAGCTTCTGTATGCTATGTTGGAACTGATGATCATATTAACGAATTTGTGTTTTTTGCCAATAAAAATGATGCTGGTTTTGCCGTTGTCAGAGTCTTAGGAAAAGACATGAATCCAACGAATATCATAAACATGATTTCTGTTTTGAAAGAATCCAAAATTGATATGGAACAATTAAAACCTTTGCAGGAATTAGTTAAGAAATAGGTTAAAATTTATCAATTTAAAAAAGCGTTTCCTAGTGGAAGCGCTTTTTTTATGACATTTTTACAGTTTAATATTTAATTTTACTATTAAGATATTAAGGTAGTTAAGCTTAACTTATTTAAATAGGGTCTGCTGAAAAACTCCTGAGTGCCGCATAAAACTCGCAGTTTGTCATTCCGTAGGAATCCTAGCAATCAAAAGTGCCAATCTTTGTAGAGTTCTTTGCGGAGATTCCTACGGAATGACAAGATTGTGGAATTTGTTATTGAATAATTTAAAATTAAGTGCAAGGTCTTTAAATACCATCATTCATAAATCCTGCATTTGTTTTCTAGACAATAGATCGAATCTCTTTATTTTATTGTGTAAATTTTTTTTTCAGCAGACCCTAAATAAACTCAAAGAAAATAGTTCTAGATTGTTTTTAAATATTCAATCCAATTTTCCTGAGTGTTTAAATTTTTGATAATGCAGGAATCAGAAACAGGAATAGTTGTAACTGCAGAAGGATTCATTTTTTTGATTTCTAAATCCAATCGGGTGTTTTTGTTTGTTGGATCTAGTAAAAGTAATTGGTTCCAAAAATCAGGATGTAACTTAATAGGATGACCATTTTTGCCTTCAAAATTGGGAAGGACAATTTGGTTTTGAGTTTCAATAATTTTGTGTAATTCGGCTGTGTTGACTATTGGGACATCAATAGGATTTATCAAAACAGATTTGTTTTTCGGGATTTGTTGTAATACATTTTGTAAAGTTGAAAAAGAACCGAGTTCCGGATTTTGGTTAATGATTATCCGAATTTTGATTTTTTTGTAAACGAAAAAATGCTGCAGCGCTTCTTTCAGCCAAGGGATTTTGTTTAAATAATCTTGAGAATGGTATCCTAATCCTATATAAATTTCGGTTATTGTTGAGGTTGCAATTCGGTTAATTTGTTCCAGAATCCAATAGTTATTTTGGTATTGAAGTAATCCCTTTGGCACACCCATTCTTTCGGATTTTCCTCCTGCCAATAATACGAATACAGTATCATTTTCCATAATAAGCCTTCAATAATTCGGATGCGATGCTTATGGCAATTTCTTTGGGAGAATTGCCGCCTAAGTCCAATCCAATAGGGCAATGAACGGGAGCGATTCCAGGTTTAAAATTCAATTCATTTATCAATAAATTATTGAATTTGTTTTTCTTTGTTTTACTGCCAATTAATCCTATATATTTTGTTTGTTCATGCAATGCTAAAGCAGTAATTTCAAAATCGAGTTTGTGATCGTGAGTTAAAATAACCACATAACAATTGGATCCCCAGTTTACAGATGTTTTATAAAAATCAAAAGGAATGTCACTGTAAGTTATTGTTTTGTCGATTTCGATAGTTTCTTTCCAGTTTTCTCTGGTGTCAAGAAGTGTGATATTGAAAGGTGTATCTTTTAAAACCTGACAAATTGCAACACCAATATGTCCTGCTCCAAAGATGAATAATTCTGGGGATTGATTCATAGGTTCGATAATTAGTTCTACTTTTCCGCCACAACATTGTTCAAATTCTGGGCCTAGTGTATAAGTGCATTCTATTATTTTATTTTCGCGAATAGAACGAACAGCTTCGTCAATAACTTGAAATTCTAATTTGCCTCCACCAATAGTTCCGAAAATTTCTTTTTGTGGAGTAACAATCATTTTTGAAGCTACTTTACAAGGAGCCGAACCAAGAATTTTGGTAACTGTAACTAATGCAACTGGCTTTTTTTTACTTTTAAAATCGTGTAATAATTCAATCCAATTGTTCATTGAGATAGATCTGTTTTTTTAATTTTTTGCACTAAATTTTCTTAAATACCGTATTTGCGTTAGGGATGGTAGTGGCATCCTTTATTGCCGGGGTTCGGCAATAAAGATATAACGGACAGCCCGGTTCGCCGCGGCGAAAAAGCCCAAAATTTATACTAACTCATAATCACTTAAAGGCAAATTGTAATAGCGTTTTCCAGTCAGTTTAAAAATGGCATTGATGATGGCTGGGGCAATTACAGGAACGCCAGGTTCGCCAACACCTGTTGGAACTTCGTTGTTTTCGACAATTTGTACGTGAACTTTTGGAACTTCGTTCATGCGAATCATTCGGTAATCGCTGTAGCTGTTTTGTTCGATTGCGCCATCTTTGGCAGTTATTTTTCCGTAATAAGCGATTGACATTCCGAAGACTGCGGCTCCTTCTAATTGAGAAGTTATCGTGTTTTTATTGACCGCCGTTCCGCAATCAATAACAGTGTGTACATTGTGAACTTTTACTTTATCATCGGTCATCGAGACCTCAACAACTGAGGCTACATAAGAGTTAAAGCTATAATGAACAGCTAAACCATGAGCATGTCCTTTGGGTAATGGTTTACCGTAATTAGCATTTTTGGCGGCTAGTTTCAGGACATTTTTAAGGCGGGCTGTGTTGTATTTTATAGGATCTTTTGTGTCTTCTATACGATCATTGCCTATTAACTTAAGTCGGAATTCTAATGGATCTTGTTTTGCGGCATGAGCCAATTCATCTGCAAAAACATTGATCGAAAAACCATGAAGAATATTAATTACCGAGCGCATCCAGCCAATTCGAACCATGGCAGGAGCTTGTCCTGATTCGACTTTGAAATTTTTTATTTCAAAAGGGACATCGGCAGCGCTGGAAGCTTCCCATCCTGCTGGATAATCAGTGCCAGGTTTAAAAGTTGACATGATTGAAGGGAAAGCTGAGCGATGCAGCCAGCCAGTAACATTTCCTTGTGCATCCAAAGAAGCTTTCATGTATTGAGAACTCACCGTGTGGTAATAGCCATGTTTGATGTCATCTTCTCTGGTCCAAACCACTTGTACGGGAGCTTTGATCGCTTTTGAAATCATGGCCGCTTCGACAATATAATCGGGCTTTGATTTTCGGCCAAAACCTCCGCCGAGAAAAGTAACGTTTATGGTTACTTTGTCTTTTGTTGTTCCCAAATAAGATACCACTTCATCTTGTGCGCTTTGTGGTGATTGTGTAGGAGCCCAAACTTCGCAACTATTGCCCTGAACCCAAGCCACAGCATTTGGAACTTCCATTGGAGCATGAGCTAAATGCGGTAATTTAAAAGTGCTTTCGACAACTTTTGCAGCTTCGCCAAAAGCTTTGTCGACATCGCCAATTTCTTTTTCGACTTTGCCGGGTTTATGAACTCTTTCGGTTAATTCTGCCATATATGTTTCCGAATCATAGCCTTCGTTTTTGCCATAATTCCACTGGATTTCAAGAGCTTGTTTTCCTTTAAAAGCAGCCCAAGTATTCGATGCAATAACAGCAACGCCACCTAAAGGGCCAAAAGGTTTTTCGATTTTTGGGATTTCAATTACATCTTCGACGCCTTTGATTTTCATTGCAGCCGTTTTGTCGAAAGATTTTACAGTACCAAAAGTAACCGGACATCTGGCGATAGCGACAACTTTCATATTTGGCAAACGTTTATCAATTCCGAAAACGGCGCTACCGTTTACAAAATCTTTGATGTCTATACTTTTTAGGTTTTTGCCAATGTATTTAAAATCTTTAGGATCTTTATAAACGATGTTTGTTGGAGTAGGTAATGTTTTTACGATTTCGACCAACTCTCCATAGCCTAATTTTTTCCCGCTAGAATGAATGATAAAGTGGTTTTGGGCGATGCATTCGCTTTCTGGAACTTGCCATTTTTTTGCCGCAGCAGTAATAAGCATCATTCGGGCTGTTGCACCCATTTTTCTCATAGTGTCATAAAAACCGGCTACACTTCGGGAACCATCTGTGTTTTGGTCGCCATATTTTGCATCACCAACAGCTTGTTGAACCGAAACTTTATTCCAATCGGCTTCCATTTCATCTGCAACGATAGAGGTTAAAGAGGTTCTGACTCCGTTACCCATTTCGGAACGTGCTGCAATTATTATTAGGCTTCCGTCTGGATTTAATTGTATAAATAAATTTGGAATAAATGCTGCTGAATTTTCGAGAACAATTTCTTTAGAAAATAAATTATAATTGCATCCTAAAATCAATCCCCCTGATACCAATCCCATATTTCTGATGAAATTTCTACGGCTTATGTTTTGAATTTCACTCATGATTAACGGTGTTTTTTAAGTTCAACAGTATGTTTGATCGCATTTTTGATGCGTTGATACGTGCCACAACGACAAATGTTTCCGCTCATAGCATCATCAATATCAGTATCCGAAGGATTTTTATTGGAATTGAGTAGTGAAGTAGCAGTAATTAATTGTCCCGGTTGGCAATATCCACATTGAGGAACATTGAACTCTTCCCAAGATTTTTGAAGTAATTGTAGGTTTTCTGAAGTTCCTTCGATCGTAGTGATGTTTTTACCAGCCACCATTTCGACTGGAGTCAGGCAGGAGTAAGTTGCAACATTATCTACAAGGACTTTGCAGGCACCACAAGCACCAATACCGCAGCCAAATTTAGTTCCGGTAAGTCCGATGATGTCTCTAATTGCCCAAAGCAAAGGCATTTCGGGATCAACATCGATGGTATATTTCTTTTTGTTTATCAGAAGAGTTGTCATTGGGATTTCGGTTTGAAATTAGGAAATTGAAAGTTATAACTTTTTTTATAATTTATAATTTAATTTTTAAGGACCAAAGAAAAGGCGAGAACTCAATCCTATTAAGTAAACAGATTTAGCTATTATTTTTTCACACAAGTTTTATAGGTTTGGCTCTAGCGAAAACTGTAAAACCTGCGTGTTTTCTATATTTTGATTTTTCTTAACCTATTGAGCGAAATTATTTTTTAACCACATAGAGACATAGAATTTTTAGTTTTTAAAAGAGTTTCAGAGTAGTTTCACTTCTCACATAGCGATCTATGTTAAAAATTTATTTCTTTGCATTCTTAAGTGATTTGCTATTAAATCTATGTGTCTATGTGTTTCATTTTTTATTTAAACTGAATTTCACCCAAGGTTTTTTCTTAATTAAAAACTATTTTTTTTGTAGTTGAATTTCCATTTTCCAATTGGGTCTTTACTAATAAAATTTGCTCTTTAGTTTTTAAAGCAGAAACATCAAAAGTTGAATTTCCTATTTTATTTTTGCTATAAATCAATTTGCCTGAAACGTCGAAAACTAGAATTTTTTCAATCCTTTCTGCTTTGGCATTCACAGAAATAATTTTGTTTTTTACAGCAACGATTAGATCTTTGGAAGTTTTATCAAAATCATTAACACCCAAATCATTATTAATAAATTTGATTACAAACCGGTCATCAAAAGTACCGTCAACACTTGAAAAAGTATAGCCACCTTTGCGTAAATCATTCGTACTGTCATTTACTTTATCGTACAGATAAATTGGTTGTTGGTCTAAATCGCCATCGGTATTGCTGATGCTAATTGTAAACTGGCTCGCCACAGCAGGTTGTTTTTCTAAATTGACCATAAATCCTAACGGAATTTCATCTGTTTCTGCAAATGGGCGAAGAATGCCTTGGATAACTAAGCGATAATCTTGAGCAGACTTGGTATAGAAATCGGCATATTTATTGTTGTTAAAATCAAAAGCGTCATACGAATTATTTATATCAGGAGAAGGATTAGTTATATATCCAATTAAAATTTGTTTGAACAATCCTTCATCATTCGTTAAGTTGAGCCATAATCTGCTTTTTTGGTCATCAGCTTTTTGAGTCAATCTAAAAAATTGAGAGTTATTGCTCCTTACACGCATTGAATTTTTAAAAATGATATCACGTGGAGCTTCTTCTATAATAAAAAAACCTTGACCTGCTCTAATGAATTTAATGTCTGGAACGATACCATTATCACCAGAAACTCCTCCGGTTGCATTGAAACAAGCATAATCAGCACTTTTATATTTGTATTGTGCTGCATTTGGTTTTGAGCTATTTACCCAAAAATAAATTGGACTCGAGAAACCATTTTCAGCAAAAAATTTATTTAAATCCAATGCCGATGGATAGGGATTTCCAATTAGCTGCCAGTTCGGATAGCCTATACTGGGAGGAAATTCATTGCTAGGGACCAAAATATCACCATTATTAGGAACTCCTTTAAATTCGGCTGTAAATACTGTTGGTGTTGTATCACTAAACGTTTTAGGCGCCTTTACTGCAAATCCATCACCAGCCAGAATACTATAGTTAAAATTAGAAAACCAACCATATCTGTTATAAAATAGATAGTCGTCTTCAGTAGTATTTGGCAATAAATTTTCTGAAGTTAATCCTGATACAGGCGAAGACCATACGGTAGAATCATTTTTGTATAGCCCATTACTATTACGTTTGTAGGTAATATTGCCAGTATTAGCTGCTGTATTTTTTTGGATTAAATTGGAATCATTTTCAAAAGTTAATGATCCTCCGGCAACTGTAATTTCATTTACAAGAGTTAAGGTATTATCAGTATTGATAGTAACATTACCTGAATTTACAGTGCAATTACAACCGAATAAATCTCCAGAAGAACTATAATCTCCCTCAAAAACAATCTGATCACTACTTGTAGGTGCAGTTCCTCCAGACCAACTCACTCCATCCCAAGTTTTTGTAGGTCCTGTGCAAGGAGTTCCAATTACTTTAAGAATTCCTGTATTTGGGTAAAAAAACCAATCGTTTATGTTTGTTGCTGTTGAGATACTACCACCGTAAGTTCCTGTCAATTGCGCAATATCTCCCAAGATTAAATATTTTGTTGTATGGGTTACGTTGGTTCCCAAATCTGCCAAAACAAATTTTAATTTAGAGATGTTGAGTGTATTACTAATATTAATTGGAGTATCCGGAAATTTTTTAGTTCCACCTGAACTTAAAATAAGATTATAATAGTCGCTATTGATAATGTTTTGATCTCCAAAATTTATATAGTTGACAGTAGTATCAATCCCATTAAGAACAAGTGAGCTTATTCCGGTTTCACTCAACGAAAAAGTAATTGGATTGCTTAAATTTAATAATCTTGGACCTAAGTTAGTAGCGGTTGTAAATGTAGCTGTACTTTCAACAAGAGGATTAGGAGATGTTGTTCCCTTGTTCTCATTAATCGTTTTTATTTGTCCATTTATTCCCGTTAGTCCTTTTTGGAGGCTGAATGTAGCATTGTTTGTATATGTATTATTATAGGAACTGCTGTAAATAGTTAAATTACCATTAATATTAAGATTTGATATTTCACTTTTTACTACTGTTGTATAATTTGCATTTTTAGGATCGTCTGATGGTCTTCCTACATCAAATGAATCACAATATAAAAAACCAGAGCCTTTAATTGTTGCTGTTATGTTTTCTGAATTTGATGCGTCAACAACAATTTTTCCCGTTATCCATAACGTTACCTCGGAAATGTTTAGAGTACTATTTTGAAATAATAATGAATTGCAAAGTGTAGTACCGGGACTATCAACTGTAACTGAATTATCCCCAGTTAAGATAACATCATCATTTTCGTCGGGGATACCATCCGAATCACTAACTCCGGAATTAGTAAAACTCCAAGTAGTGGGATCGTTCCAATTCCCGTTTTTTATTGATGTGAAGGTTGATTGCCCAAAACCAAAACCATGAACTAGAACTATTGCTAAACTAAAAAATAATTTTGTTTTCATGTCTTTTGAAATTAGTTTATAAAATGTCTTATACTGAAAAAATGTTCTTGTCGTATAAGCTAAATTTATTTTGGGAGTAAAAAAATCCTAGTTTATTGTTTAATGTAAAAAAACTTTTTTGTCTGTAGAATGTCCGTTTTCCAATTGGGTTTTTACTAACAAAACCTGATTGTTAGTTTTTGCAATTGAAAAATCAAAACTGGAATTCCCTATTTTATTTTTGCTATAAATCAATTTTCCTGAAATATCATAAACCAAGATTTTGTCGATTCTTTCTGCTTGCGCATTCACAGAAATGGTTTTGTTTTTTACAGCAACGATTAGGTCTTTGGAAGTTTTATCAAAATCATTAACACCCAAATCATTATTAATAAATTTGATTACAAACCGGTCATCAAAAGTGCCG
>NZ_DATIDY010000097.1:0-3651 GCF_035456085.1 Flavobacterium sp. | reverse complement strand
ACAATTCACTTTCAAACTCTCAAAAACAAACTTTAAATCTGATTTTTTTACTTTGCACAGTTAATTATTTAACCTTAACTTTTTCTATCGCTTGCTGATTGTTACTCCTTTTATAATTTTTGATGAATATGAATGTCATGGTAAAACTTAAAATGAAGGCAATCAGTGCGTATATTAATACTTTTTTATTAGGCATATTTTTTAATTATAATTCCTCAATTGTATCAACTTCTACCTTCAAGTTTTTGATAATAAAATCTTGTCGGTCTGGTGTATTTTTACCCATATAAAAAGACAACAATTGTTCTATCGAAGTATATTTGTCCATCATAATAGGATCTAGGCGGATGGTGTCTCCGATGAAGTTTTTGAACTCGTCTGGCGAAATCTCTCCAAGACCTTTAAATCGGGTGATTTCTGGTTTTGGTTTTAATTTTTCGATGGCTGCTTTTCGCTCTTCTTCAGAATAACAATAGATCGTTTCTTTCTTATTTCGAACTCTGAAAAGTGGCGTTTGTAAAATATACAAATGTCCTTCTTTGATTAATTCTGGAAAGAATTGCAAGAAAAATGTAATTAACAACAACCGAATATGCATTCCATCGACATCGGCATCGGTTGCAATTACGATATTGTTGTAACGCAATTTTTCTAAACCATCTTCAATATCAAGAGCCGCTTGCAGTAAGTTGAATTCTTCATTTTCGTACACAATTTTTTTGCTCATTCCGTAGGAGTTCAAAGGCTTACCACGTAAGCTGAAAACCGCTTGTGTATTGACATCACGAGATTTTGTGATCGACCCGGAAGCAGAATCTCCCTCGGTAATAAATAATGTACTTTCTAAGCTTTTAGGGTTTTTTGTATCTGGAAGATGTACTCTGCAATCTCTTAATTTTTTATTGTGAAGATTTGCTTTCTTGGCACGATCTGTCGCTAATTTTCGGATTCCGGATAATTCTTTACGTTCGCGTTCTGCTTGGAGAATTTTTCGCAATAAAGCATCAGCAGTTGCTGGGTTTTTATGCAAATAATTATCCAAATTTGTTTTCACAAAATCATTTACGAATGTACGAACAGAAGGCATTCCAGGTTCAGAACCAATTTCTGTAGAGCCTAATTTGGTCTTGGTTTGCGACTCAAAAACAGGTTCCATTACTTTGATGCTAATCGCACTAACAATAGATTTTCTGACGTCTGACGCTTCAAAAGCTTTGTTATAAAACTCACGTACCGTTTTTACAATAGCTTCCCGGTAAGCCGCTAAGTGCGTTCCTCCCTGAGTCGTGTTTTGACCATTTACGAAAGAATGGTATTCTTCGCTATATTGGGTTTTACTGTGCGTTAAAGCCATCTCTATATCATCGCCTTTAAGATGGATGATTGGATACTCTAAATCGTCAGCATTTATAGTTTCTTCTAATAAATCTTTAAGACCGTTTTCCGAATAATATTTTTCTCCATTAAAAATAATTGTCAAACCATTATTTAGATAACAATAGTTTTTGACCATTTTAATGATATATTCTAAACGGAATTTGTAGTTTTTGAAAATCGTTTCATCAGGTGTAAAAGTAACTTTCGTTCCTTTTCGTTTGGTTGTATCAATTACATCTTCTTCTAAAACTAAATTTCCTGCTGAAAACTCAGCTGCTTTTTGTTTTTCGTCACGAACAGATTCTACACGGAAATAATCAGACAAAGCGTTTACAGCTTTTGTTCCGACACCATTTAAACCAACGGATTTCTGGAAAGCTTTAGAATCATACTTTCCTCCAGTATTCATTTTTGAAACTACGTCAACAACTTTTCCAAGCGGAATTCCACGGCCATAATCGCGAACCGAAACCGTTTTGTCTTTAATAGTTACTTCGATGGTTTTACCTGCGCCCATCGCAAATTCGTCGATACAGTTATCGAGAACCTCTTTTACTAAAATATAAATACCATCATCTGGTGAAGAACCATCTCCCAGTTTTCCGATATACATTCCCGGACGCATGCGGATATGCTCTTTCCAGTCAAGTGAACGAATATTATCTTCGGTGTATTGGATTTTATCAGACATTTTGGAAATTTATCGATTTTGCGCTAATATAAGACTTCTCCATATATTTTAAAAGCGATAACATCCAAAGTTATCAAATGAGATTTGGTCAAAATATTCAAAAGACTTTAAATTAAGGTTTAAGACTTAATTGCTTTTCCTTTGAATTTAAATTTCTTTTTTATTAAAGACATTTCAGTGCTTCAAGTTTTTCTAATTTCATTGGTTTAACCAAATATTCTTTGACTACCGAATATTGTTTGGCGTGTTCTATATCATTTTGATCATTAGAAGAAGTTAACATTACTACTGCGCATTTTCCATCTATCACTAAAGGCAATTTGACAAATTCGTCCAAAAATCCAAAACCATTCATAATAGGCATTCCAATGTCAAGAAAAATCAAATCTGGAAATTCATCCATATTATCTTTTATGGAAATTAAATATTCAATTGCTTTAATACCTGAGTTTTTAATCGTTATCTTTTCCGCAATTTGACTTTTTTTAACGATGTGATTCGTTATATAAGTATCAATGTCATTGTCATCAATAAGTAAAATATGCTTCTTTTTCATTATTTTTTCTATTCATTAATTCATTGCAATTTGATTCATTGCAATTTGATTCGGAATTTCTATAGCAAAAACCGTTCCTTTTCCTAGTTCAGATTCTACATTAATTGTTCCTCCTAGTTTATCGACTGTTTCTTTGACTATATACAATCCGAGACCTGATCCTGTTGAAAGCATTGTTGCCCGATAAAACATATTAAAGATTTTTTCTTTGTCTTTATCAGCAATTCCTATTCCATTGTCTTCAAATCTAATCACTATACTTGCGCCTTTACTTGTAAAATGAACTTTGAGATATGATTTTTCTTTAGTTTTATCTCTATATTTAAATGCATTGGTAATTATATTATTTAAAATAACACTAATTCTTTTAGCATCACCAATAAATACTGTATTTGCACAAGTTGTTACCTGTACGTCAAAATCTTTAACACCTTCAACATACTGATAACTTTCCCTTATTTTGCCTATTAATTCTTCAAAATCTATTATATCCTTATCTATTTCCATTCGGGAATTTCTGGAATAACTCAATATATCGTCAATAAAATTATCGAGTTTCAATACACTGTTATTTAGCATTACCAGACAATCTATCAATTCTTCTTCTTGTGGGTTTGCAATTTCCTTTGTTATAGCAACAAGTCCCAAAATTGATTTAAGAGGAGCGCGTAAATCGTGAGAAGCACTGTAAACAAAACGATCTAATTCAGAATTTGCTTTTTGCAATTCGGCATTTGAGCGGAGCAGTTCTTCATCGGTTCTTTTACGTTCTGTAATATCCCTAATAATTTTGGAGAATCCAATTATGGTGCCATTCAAAACATCTTTAATTGGTGAAACAGCAAGCGAAACATCAATTATATTTCCTTTTTTGGTAACTCTCTTTGTTTCCAAATAGTCTATAGAACTTCCTTTTTTTATTGTATTTATGATTTCATTTTCATCATAATATTCATTTTCAGGAATAAGCATTGAAAAGTGTTTTCCAATTGCTTCTTCAGCAGTATAACCCAAAACGCGTTCTGCT
>NZ_DATIDY010000096.1:0-3489 GCF_035456085.1 Flavobacterium sp. | reverse complement strand
GGCTATTGTATCTCCCACAGAAAGCCCTTCAAGGATTTGAACAAAATCATCTATTTCAAGTCCAGTTTGAATAGCTTTTGTTTTGAAACCATTATCCATTTTTACAAAAACTATTTTTTTCTCGCCCACGTTAACCAAAGCTTGTTTATGCAACCAAATTGCCTTTGTGGAATTTAATTGCACATTTCCCTGCAATCTTGTGCCAATGGGCAATTTTAGATTTACATTATTTAGATACACCCGAACTCTATTGGTCTTGTCAGTTGTGTTTAATTGCGTTTCCACAAAATTTATTTTTGCGTAAATAGTATTCTTTTCATCCAATTCAGAAGTGATGTCAATGGACTGATTGATTTTAATTAGGCTACTATATCCTTGCAAAACATTGAAAATACCCCAAACTTTATCGGTATTCATCAACTTAAAAACAACTTCTCCTTTCTTGATATAACTTCCTTCTTTAACATCCAAAGCTTCTGTAGTATTGCTTACATTCTGCATCGAAGAAGTATCAGGATTAGTCATTTTTTCGGTTCCGGTAATGATTCCGTTAGCAGGACTATAAATAGCAATTACAGGATTTACTTTTTTAGCGGAAGCCAATGCACCTATCTGATTATTGGACATTCCATAAAGCAATAATTTCTGTTTTGCTGAATTAATAATCGATGTGTTTTGAATGTCATTGGAAATCAAATAAATAAAATTTTGCTGTTCAGTCAATAATTCCGGGCTGTACAATTCAAATATTTTTTGTCCTTTCGTTACTCTTTGGTACTTATAATTGACATACATTTTCTCTATTCGACCATTGATTCTTGCCGAGATATTTACCGCAGAATTCGAATCGTAAGTGACAATTCCAGGTAAACTGATATTACTTCTTATAATGGTGTCTTTTGCCGTTGTGGTTTGATAATTTCCCACGACAAACTTATCGGTGGGTTTCAAAAGGTCGTCAACAGAATCATTTGTGTCAGAATGGTCTTCGGTTATTTTTTTTACCAAAGCCATTCCGCAAATAGGACAACTGCCAGGTTTGTCTCTAATAACTTCGGGATGCATCGAGCAAGTGTAAACCTCATTTTGATGTTCCATTTCCGAATGATTTCCTGATTTGGTTACAAGGAAATAGATTGCAATTCCAACAATCAAAATAGCAATCCCAACTAAACCGTATTTCGTGTATTTACTCATAATTATTTGACTTCTAGTTGTTTTTCTATTTCTACTTGTGTTGTTAAAATTGATTTTAATTTATCCAAAGCATCGATTTGAGTCATATTCATAGCTTCCCAAGCTTCTAATGCAACGAATAAATCCCCGGTGTTGTTTTGCCAAGCTAAAATGGCGGTATCATAGTTTCTTTTTAAAGCAGGAATAATGTTGTCTTGGGTAATTTGGTATTGCTTTTTCAGATTCAAAAATTCCGCATTCATGCCTTTTATCATCCCGGTTGCTTCATTGGCAATCATTTGTTTTTGCCAATCCAAACTTTCGTTTTTTAGACGGTAACTTTCCATATTGGCTTTATTCATTTTGGTTGACCAAGACACTGGAATTGTCATCATTCCCATTAATGAAAACTGCTGTGGCTGATTCCCGAAAGCAAACATATGGTCGTATTTTACGCCAAATTCCGGTCTTGTAGCTACTTTCTCTACCTCAATTTTATAATTGTTGATTTCCTTGGTTTTGTCAATGGCTTTGATGTCACTGCGATTGTTAATATAAGAAGACAAATCGGTTTCAAAAAGATTGAAATCCTTAATCTCGTAGTTTGAATCAATGTCAAAATCCACATTTTTATCACGCGACATTAAAGTATTGAGCATGTATTTTCGCTGGGAAATATCATTTTCCAACATCACAATCATACTTTGCAAAGTAGCATATTGCGATTTGGCTTTATAGTATGACGGCAATTTATCCATGTTGTACTGATAACGTATTTCCATGCTTTTAATCATATAATCAAGGAGCTGGAGATTGTCTTGTGCTATTTTTGTCTTTTTCTTGATGATAATCCATTCGTAATAATAAGTTTTTGCCAATGCGTTTAATTGGTTCAGAGTGAAATTTTTATTTTCATTTTCGACCGATGACATCGCTTTCATCAAATTTTCATTGGCATTTAGCTTAGAAGCATTCGGAATCATTTGGGTTACACCCAACATATAGCTTCCCATACCGGGGTTCATTTCATCTGCTTTCCACATTTTGGTATTATAGGGAGTCATAAATAATCCCGTTTCTACTTGTGGAGGCATCCAACTTCTGGCTCCTTTGGCCGAAGCATCCATACTTTGGATATCGGCATCATACATTTTCAATTGTGGATTATTTGTATTGATTGTACTCAAGACATTATCCAACGTAAGTGTTTGGGCTTTGCTGATTGCAACGCATAAAATCAAACAACTAAGGGCGATATGAAATTTAATGTTTTGCATCTATAAGATTAATTTTTCCTTTTGTTCTTAATTCGTGAAGTTTTACCATTTCAAAAACAACAGGGGTTACCAATAATACATAAATCGTTGAAGTAATTGTCCCGCCTATGAGCGGAACTGTGATAGGGAGCATTACATCAGCTCCTGTTCCCGTTGCCCAAAGAATGGGAATCAGACCAAACAAAGAAACCGAAACCGTCATCAGTTTTGGGCGTAATCTCTTGGCGGAACCGTCAATAATATATTCTCTTACTATTTCTTCAGTTAATGTTTCTTTACTATTGCCGTGTTTATCTACCATTTTATTCATTGCTTCGTTCAAATAAATGGTAATCAGCATCGCCGTTTCGACTGCCAAACCAAACAAGGCAATAAAACCTACAGCTACGGCAACAGATAAATTTATTCCATAAAAATAGACCATAAAAATACCGCCAATTAATGCAAACGGAACCGTTATCATAGTAATCAAAGCCTCTTTCATAGAATGATAAGTGAAATATAAAATGAGGAAAATAATCACGACAACAATCGGGAGAATTACGCCTAATGTTTTGTTAGCTCTCATTTGATTTTCCCATTGCCCGCTCCATTCCACATAATAGCCTTTTGGCATTTTAGTAATCATTTCATTCAATTTTCTTTGTGCTTCTTTGACTGTACTTCCTAAATCCCTATCCCGAACATTAAACAATACACTGCCTCGAAGCATCGCATTTTCGCTGTTTATCATAGGCGGGCCATCACTTATTTTTACATCGGCAACCGTTTCTAATGGTATGGGGCCAAATTCCATTGTTTGTACTTGCAGTTTTTTCAAGGCTTCAATGCTGTTTCGGTATTCTTGTGCATATCGCGCATTGACCGAAAAACGCTGTCTTCCCTCAATAGTTGTGGTGAGTTTCATTCCACCGATAGAAGCTTCCACAACAGCGTTTATATCGTCTATTGAAAGTCCATATCTGCCTATAACTTCTCTTTTAGGCTCGATATCAATGTATTTTCCACCTGTAATGGGTTCGGAATACAAATCTTT
>NZ_DATIDY010000095.1:0-43869 GCF_035456085.1 Flavobacterium sp. | reverse complement strand
AAGAAATATTTTGTAAAAGTTAAATTAATGACTAAATTTGCCACCTGCCTTTGGTGGCTTTTTTGTTTATGGCCAATAGGTATTAAAATTAAATCAGTTAAATAAATGAAAAAAATAGTATCTGTACTTCTTGTTGTTTTCTTTTTTGGCTCTTGTGGAGAATATCAAGACGCTTTAAAGAAAGAAGATGTGGCATTAAAATATGATGTCGGGACAAAGTTATATGATGCAGGTAAGTATTCTAAAGCAATTCGACTTTTTGAACAATTGACTCCTTCGTATAGAGGAAAACCACAAGGAGAAAAATTGTTTTATATGTATGCACAGTCACTTTATAAAACTAAACAGTATTATTTAGCTGGATATCAATTCGATAGTTTTAATTCCGGTTATCCTAAAAGTGAAAAGGCGGAAGAATGTGCTTTTTTAGGAGCTCAAAGTTATGCAAAAACTTCTCCTGTTTACAGTCTTGATCAAACGGATACTTATAAAGCTATTGAAAAAGTACAAGAATTTATTGATCGTTACCCAAATTCACAATACATAACTCAGGCTAACGAAATATCAAAAATGCTTAATGATAAGATTGAGCGTAAAGTTTTTGAAAACGCAATAGAATACAATAAGATTTCAAATTATAAATCGGCAATAATAGCCTTAGATAACTTTATTACTGATTATCCAGGGACTCCATTTAAAGAAAAAGCATTGTATTATAAGTTAGATTCTGCCTATCTATTGGCGATTAACAGTATTTATGTCAAGATGCAAGAAAGATTAATTGCAGCAAAAACCTGTTATAATAATTTGATTAAATTCAAGCCAGATACAGAGTATAGAAGTAAAGCTGATCAAATGTTAGCGAATATCGATATTGAATTACAAAAATTTAATAAATAAAAAAAGTCATGGATTTAAAAAAGACAAATGCTCCAGTAAATACAATAACTTATAATAAAACAGTTATTGAAGAACCTACTGGAAATGTGTATGAGGCGATAACAATTATGGCTAAAAGAGCAAATCAAATCAATTCTGAAATCAAAAAAGAATTGACTGAGAAATTAGAAGAATTTGCTACTTACAATGATAGTTTAGAAGAAGTTTTTGAAAATAAAGAACAAATCGAAGTTTCTAAATTCTACGAAAAACTTCCAAAACCACATGCTCTAGCTGTTCAAGAATGGCTTGATGGTAAAATTTACCATAGAGAAGCAAATAAATAATATATAATAAATGTCAGTTTTAAGCGGAAAAAAGATTTTGCTGGGGATTTCTGGCGGAATTGCTGCATATAAAACGGCCTCATTAGTAAGACTCTTTATAAAAGCAGGTGCACATGTCCAAGTGATAATGACACCTGCTTCTAAGGATTTTATAACTCCACTTACTTTATCTACGCTATCTAAGAATCCTGTTTTTTCAGAGTTTTATAATAAAGATGAGAAAAATGAGGAATGGAATAGTCATGTAGAACTTGGTCTTTGGGCAGATTTGATTGTCATTGCTCCAGCAACGGCTAATACTTTGTCTAAAATGGCAAACGGATTATGTGATAATCTTTTAATTGCTTGTTATTTATCTGCCAAATGTCCAGTGTATTTTGCTCCGGCTATGGATTTGGATATGTACATTCACCCTTCTACAATTGAAAGTTTTGCCACATTAAAAGCATTTGGGAATATAATGATTCCCGCTGAAAATGGCGAATTAGCTAGTGGTTTATCTGGCGAAGGACGTATGGCAGAACCAGAAAATATTGTTGCTTTTTTGGAAGCAGATCTTGAGGGCAAATTACCTTTAAAGGGAAAAAAAATACTAATCACCGCTGGTCCTACATATGAAGCAATTGATCCTGTTCGTTTTATTGGGAATCATTCTTCTGGAAAAATGGGGTTTGATATTGCACAAAGTGCGGTCAATTTAGGAGCAAATGTAATTTTGATTTCTGGCCCAACAAATTGTAAGATTAATAATCCTTTGGTTCAGGTTGTTCCTGTTGTTACTGCTCAGGAGATGTATGAAGCTTGCCATCAATATTTTCAGGATGTAGATGTTGCCATAGCGGCTGCAGCGGTTGCTGATTATCGTCCTAAAAAAGTGGCAGATCAAAAAATTAAAAAAGCAGCTAATGAATTTACTATTGAATTAGAGAAAACAAAAGATATTTTAGCTTCGCTAGGCGAGTTAAAAGAAAAGCAATTTTTAATTGGTTTTGCTTTAGAAACTGAAAATGAAATTGAAAATGCTAAAGCGAAAATTCAGAAAAAAAACTTAGATTTGATAGTTCTAAATTCATTGCAAGATGAAGGAGCTGGTTTTGGAAAACCTACAAATAAAGTAACATTTATTGATAGAGAATTTCGTATTGAAGCTTTAGAGTTAAAATCAAAAGAAGCTGTCGCTAATGATATTTTGAATAAAGTAATTGCTCATTTTTATGGTTAGATTTGTCTTGTTTTTCTTTTTTGGGTGTGGCTTTTTACAAGCGCAACAGTTGAACTGTACCGTAACGCTAAATACTCAAAAAGTAAATAATTCCAATCAACAGGTTTTTAAAACATTGGAAACTGCTTTAAATGAATTTGTAAACAAAACGGATTGGACGGGACAAATGCTTTCGCAAAAAGAACGCATAAACTGTTCAATGTACATTACAATCTCTAATGTTAATTCGGATCAATTTGTTGCGAATATTCAAGTGCAATCTTCCAGAAACATTTATAATTCCACTTATTCTTCACCAGTTCTGAATATAAATGATAAAGATTTCACCTTTAATTACACAGAATTCGAAAATTTGAGTTATATACCAACTAGTTATGATTCTAACTTAGTTTCTGTTTTAGCATTTTACTCCTATGTAATATTAGGTATGGATGCTGATACTTTTGTTCCATTCTTTGGAGATCGTTATTTTAAAGAAGCTCAAAATATTGCAAATCTTGCCCAACAAGGTGGTTACAAAGGTTGGAACCAGTCAGACGGAACATTGAGTAGATATTATTTAATCAACGATTTATTATCTCCTACTTATGCTGATATAAGACAGTCAAGTCATCAATATTATGCAGGTTTAGATACAATGACACAGGATCTGAAAAAAGCTAAAGAAATTATAAAAGGTTCTTTAATGAATTTGGCCAAATTAAACGAAACCAAGCCTAATTCCTATTTATTGCGTGTTTTTATGGATTCAAAATCTGATGAAATTGTATCTATATTTAGCGGAGGGCCTAGTGTTCAGATAAGCGATTTGGTGGATAGTTTAAATAGAACTTCTTCGGCTAATTCTGGCAAATGGCAATTATTAAAATATTAGTTTATCTTAATTACTTTTCTTTTTAACCCAAACTATATTATACATTTAATAAATGATAACTTCACTAGCTATAAAAAACTATGCGTTAATTGAAAAATTAACAATCGATTTTTCGAAAGGTTTTTCGATAATTACTGGGGAAACTGGTGCTGGGAAATCTATTATATTAGGAGCTCTAGGTTTAGCTTTAGGAAAAAGAGCCGATTTGACTTCGCTTAAAAATAAAGAAGAAAAATGTGTCATTGAAGCTCATTTTGATATTTCTAAATACAATCTGCAATCTTTTTTTGAAGAAAATGATTTGGATTATGAACCAGAGACCATTATTCGTAGAGAAATTTTGCCTTCTGGAAAAACAAGAGCTTTTATTAATGATAGTCCGGTAAATTTACAGGAATTACAAGAACTAGGACTTTTTTTAATTGATATTCATTCGCAGCAACAAACTCAGGAATTGTCTGATGAATCTGTGCAGTTTAAAATCATAGATGCTATTGGTAACAATCAAAATATCATTAACGAATATCAAACTTTACTCAAAAAGTATAAGGCCGATAAAAGCAAACTAAATTCTTTAATCAAGAGAAAATCTGAAGCTTCTAAAGAACAAGAGTATAATACTTTTCTTTTGGAAGAACTTGTAAGTGCTAAATTGAAATCAGGTGAACAAGAGGTTCTTGAAGAAAATTTTGAGCAATTGAATAATGTTGAGATTATCAAAGAATCTCTGGATAAATCTTTAGCTATCGCTAATGAAGAACAAATAGGCGTATTGCATAACTTGAACGAAATAAAAAGTTCTATTCAAAAAATAGCCACTTTTTCTGCTGACTATGCTTTATTATTCGAAAGAATTACAAGTCTTAAAATTGAGTTTGAAGATATTGCTATTGAATTAAATCGTTGTTCTGAAAAATTAATTAATGATCCTGAACAATTAAATTTGATTAATCAAAAACTACAATTGATCTATACTTTGCAAAAGAAACATCAAGTGAGTACAGTTGATGAATTAATTGCGATTCAAAATACTTTAGAAAATTCAGCATTAGAATTAGGCAATATTGATGAAGAAATAGCAAAATTGGCTGCTTTGATGGATGCGAATACAAAAGAATTAGATACAATTTGCGATACAATTCATAATAATAGACAACAAGCGATTCCTTTGTTATCACAAAAATTGATTGCTATTTTAGAAACTTTGGGAATGCCAAATGTTCGATTTAAGATGGAATTAAAAGATACCTCGACTTATTTTGAAAACGGAAAAGACGAATTACAGTTTTTAATTTCTGCTAATAAAGGAACTGATTTTGGTTTGCTTAAAAAAGTAGCTTCAGGTGGAGAAATGTCTAGAATTATGCTGGCTGTAAAAGCGATTTTGGCACAATATTCCAAACTGCCAACGTTAATTTTTGATGAAATTGACACAGGAGTTTCTGGGGAAATTGCTAATAAAATAGGTGAGATTATGAAGGATATGAGTACACAGATGCAAATTTTTGCGATCACTCATTTACCACAGATTGCAGCCAAAGGCAATGAACACTTTAAAGTTTTTAAATCGACAGTTGGCGATGATACTCAATCAGAATTGAAATTGTTAACTGGCGAAGAACGAATTATAGAGATCGCTCAAATGTTGTCTGGAACGGTCATTTCAGATTCTGCCCTAAATCATGCAAAAGCCTTGTTGAACTAAATAATTGGGCTATATTTGCCCATTCAAAATTTTAAAACACACATTAATTAAAAATTATAAAATATATAAAAGCATAAACCATTATGATTATAGAACCAAGAATGAGAGGATTTATTTGTTTGACTGCCCAACCAAAAGGAAGCGAACAAAGTGTAAAAAATCAAATTGAATATGTAAAATCAAAAGGAACTATCGAAGGAGCTAAAAAAGTATTAGTTATTGGAGCTTCAACTGGATTTGGTTTGGCATCAAGAATTACAAGTGCTTTTGGTTCTAACGCTGCTACAATTGGTGTGTTCTTTGAAAAAGAGCCTGCCGAAGGAAAAACTGCTTCTCCAGGGTGGTATAATTCAGCTGCTTTTGAAAATGAAGCTCATAAAGCTGGTTTGTATGCAAAAAGTATTAATGGGGATGCTTTTTCAAATGAAATAAAAAGACAAACATTAGACTTGATTAAAGCTGATTTAGGTCAAGTTGATTTAGTTATATATAGTCTTGCTTCACCAGTAAGATTAAATCCAAATACAGGAGTGTTACACCGTTCTGTTTTAAAACCAATCGGACAAACTTTTACAAATAAAACAGTTGATTTTCATACCGGAAAAGTTTCAGAAGTTTCTATTGAGCCTTGTTCAGATGAAGATATCGAGAATACAGTTGCGGTAATGGGAGGTGAAGACTGGGCAATGTGGATTGATGCTTTAAAAGCTGAAAATCTATTGGCTACAGGAGCTACAACAGTTGCTTATTCTTATATTGGACCATCATTAACAGAGGCTGTTTATAGAAAAGGAACAATTGGCCGTGCCAAAGATCATTTGGAAGCTACTGCCTTTACTATTGCTGATAGTTTAGCTGATATTAATGGGAAAGCTTATGTTTCTGTAAATAAAGCATTGGTCACTCAGGCTAGTTCTGCTATTCCAGTAATTCCATTATATATTTCTTTGTTGTATAAAATAATGAAAGAAAAAGGAATCCACGAAGGATGTATCGAGCAAATTCAAAGGTTATATAGCGAAAGATTATATACTGGCGAACCTATAATCACAGATGAAAAAGGCAGAATACGTATTGATGATTGGGAAATGCGTGAAGACGTACAAGCTCAAGTTGCCAAACTTTGGGAAGAAGCTACAACTGAAAACTTAGCTGAAATTGGCGACTTAGAAGGTTACAGAAGTGATTTCTATAATTTGTTTGGTTTTGGATTTGATGGTGTAGATTACAAAGCGGATACTAATGAAATAGTGAAAATCCCAAGCATTTCATAATTTAGGATAAAATATTCATATTTATAAAAAGCACCTTATTGCTTGATGTTTAGTCAGGAAATAAGGTGTTTTTTTTATAACTTTATTTTTAAAAAGACATATGTACAATTTATTGAAAGGAAAAAGAGGAATTATATTTGGTGCTTTGGATGAAAATTCCATTGCTTGGAAAACTGCTGAACGAATTCATGAAGAGGGAGGGATTTTTGTACTGACTAATGCTCCTGCTGCAATGCGCTTAGGAACAATTGAGGCATTAGCAGAGAAAATAGGTTGTCAAATCATTCCCGCTGATGCTACTTCGGTTACTGATTTGGAAATTTTAGTTGACAAAGCTGTAGAAATTCTTGGCGGCAAAATAGATTTTGTTTTGCATTCTATTGGTATGTCTGTCAATGTTCGAAAAGGAAATCATTATACCAATCAAAATTACGATTATACTGAGAGAGGTTGGAATGTTTCGGCGGTTTCTTTTCATAAATTGATGCAGGTTTTATACAAAAAGGATGCAATGAATGAGTGGGGGAGTATAATTGCGCTTTCTTATATGGCTGCACAGCGTGTTTTTCCTGATTATAATGATATGGCAGATAATAAAGCTTTTTTAGAATCTGTTGCGCGCAGTTTTGGTTATTTCTTTGGCAGAGATAAAAAAGTAAGAGTCAATACAATTTCTCAATCGCCTACAGCTACACGGGCCGGACAAGGAGTTAAAGGTTTTGGTGGTTTTATTGCTTTCGCTGATAAAATGTCCCCTCTTGGAAATGCAACAGCAGCAGAATGCGCAGACTATATTGTAGTTATGTTTTCTGATTTAACTCGAAAAGTTACTTTGCAGAATTTATTACATGATGGCGGATTTTCTAATATGGGAGTTAGTCAAGAAGTAATGGAGATGTTTGAGTAAAATAAAAATACAGCAAAACTTCATTAAAGACCATCAAAACTTATATTTGATGGTTTTTTTGTTGATAAAGAGTACATTTGCAAAAAAAAAATAAATTTTACAAATAAAAAAATAATACTCAAATACTATTATGTTGTTTTCATTGATCATTCCTGTTTATAATCGTCCTGATGAAGTTGATGAATTATTAGAAAGTTTAGCAAAGTTAACTTATGAAGAGATTTTTGAAATCGTATTGATTGAGGATGGTTCTACAATTCGATGTCAGGATATTGCTGCAAAATATGGTGACCGATTAGATATTTCGTACTACTACAAAGAAAATTCAGGTCCGGGCGCTTCCAGAAATTATGGGATGGAGAAGGCTAGAGGTGATTATTTTATAATTTTTGACTCCGATTGTATTATTCCAGAAAATTATTTAAATGAAGTCGAAAAAGCTTTGCAGGAAGATTATGTAGATTGTTTTGGTGGACCTGATAAGGCATTGGATAGTTTTTCGGATATTCAGAAAGCTATAAATTTTACAATGACTTCCTTTTTGACTACAGGTGGAATAAGAGGGGGTTCTGAAAAAATTGGAAAGTTTCAGCCGCGAAGTTTCAATATGGGTCTTTCGAATAAAGCATTCAAAGCGTCAGGTGGTTTTGGTAATATTCATCCTGGTGAAGACCCTGATTTATCTATACGTTTATGGAATATGGGTTACGAAACAAGACTTATTAGTAATGCATTTGTTTACCACAAAAGAAGGATCGATTGGGATAAATTTACTATTCAAGTAAGTAAGTTTGGTAAAGCTAGACCAATATTAAATAGCTGGTACCCAGAGTATAATAAATTAACTTTTTTCTTTCCAACCTTTTTTATAACAGGTTTTTTTGTATCTTTATTATTATTGATTTTTAATCAAGATATTCTTCTTAAATTTTATTTTTGTTATTTTTTGGCATTGTTTTTGATATCTTCTATACAGAATAAGAGTATTAAAATTGGTTATTTGTCAATAATTGCAGTTTGGAAACAGTTTTATGGTTACGGAATGGGATTTTTAAAATCATATTTTAAAGTAATCATATTAAAACAAGATCCAAAAAAAGCATTCCCCGAATTGTTTTTTAAAGTATAGTATGGTAAAAATAATTGGTTTAACAGGAGGAATTGGAAGTGGCAAAACAACCGTTGCCAATGAATTTGCCTCACGTGGAATACCAGTTTACATAACAGATCTTGAAGCAAAAAAACTAATGCAATCAGATTATGTATTAAAAGAAATTCGAAATGAATTTGGCGATACGGTTTTTGATAATGATGTATTGGTAAAAGAAAAATTGTCTGAAATTGTTTTTAATGATCCTGAAAAATTAGCTAGGCTAAATAATATTGTGCATCCAGAAGTTAAACGCCATTTTAAACAATGGCTTTCAGAACACGAAAATGAACCATTTGTTATTTATGAAAGTGCAATTTTGTTTGAAAGCGGAAGCTACAAAGACTGCGATTTCATTATAAACGTAACTGCTCCGATTGAATTGAGGATTGAGAGAGTCATAACAAGAGATAAAACCACGCGGGAAAAGGTTTTGGATAGAATGAAAAACCAATGGAATGATGCAGAAAAATCAGCAAAAAGTGATTTTGTTATTGAAAATATAAGTAGGGAGGCAATAAATATAGGAATTGTTAAAATTCTTAATTTTTTAAGAATTAAACAAATCATCTCTTAAATGTTAATCTTTGGTTAATGCTTTTTTTACTATTATGTTAAAATATTAATTTTGCTTGAATGAATAAGTTATTTTTTAGATTACTTGTAATGTTAATGAGTTTATCTCTGATTGGGATAATTCTAGTACAAGTCTATTGGTTTAATTCATCATTTAAGAATAATGATGAGCAGTTTAAGCTTCATGTTAAGCAAGTTATAGGGAATGTTGCGCAGAAATTAGAACAACAAGAGGTTTATAATTTTTATAATAAAATTAATAAAGAAATAGATAGCACTAGAACAGCTCCAAAAGAGGAAGATTTAATGCAGTTTTATTATGTTCAAAAAAATCCAAAAACAAATAAAACGATTGTTTATTCTAATAGTGTAAAATCGAAGATTTACAATATTCCTTTGCCAACTTTTGATAAAAAATTTGAAAGCAACAAATTTAAAAGTTTTAATTCAAGAAGAATAACTGAGATTTACAATAATAATTCGATTGATAATTCTTCTGTTAACCAAAATTTAGTGCCAGATTTTAAGAGTGAGAAGGTAGGGAATTTAGGTATTTTGGATAAATTAATTTTTGATATTTCAAATAAGGATGTTCTGTCAGCGACGCCTATCGAAGAGAGGGTTTCTACAGAAATGCTTAGAAAATTAATTAAAAAAGAATTAGAAGAATATGGTGTTAAAACCAAGTTTGAATTTGGAATTTACAGTAATGGAATAGAAACCAAGGTTAAATCGGAGAATTTTGTATATGACAAAGACGAGACATCCTCTATTCCGGTTTTTACAGATAATGAAGGAAATGAAAAGTATAAATTATTAGTCACTTTTCCTCATAAAAGAAAGTTCTTATTATCACAATTAGTAAGTATTACAGTGTTATCAATCATATTTACATTGATTATTGTAATAGCATATACAAGCGCTTTAAATCAGTTGATACGTCAAAGACAAATTTCTGAGATCAAAAACGATTTCATTAATAATATGACTCATGAATTTAAAACACCAATTGCGACAATAAATTTAGCACTGGATGCTATTCGAAATCCGAAGATTATTGAGGATAAAGAAAAAGTGATGAAGTACCTTAATATGATTAGGGACGAAAATAAACGAATGCACGCTCAGGTCGAGAACGTATTAAGGATTTCTAAATTAGAAAAGAAAGAATTAAATATCATTAAAGAGTCAAGTAATATTGAAGAAGTTATTAATGATGCTATTGAACACGTAAGTCTGATTTTGGAAGATAGAGGAGGTAACATCACCACACATTTTGAAGCAGAGAGAAATGTAGTGTTATTGAATGATGTACACTTTACAAATGTAATAGTCAATATTTTGGAAAATGCGATAAAATATACTCCGGATATTCCTAAAATTGAAATTTATACAGAAAATATTAAGGACGTAGTTCTTATTAAAATAAAAGATAATGGTGTGGGTATGAGTAAGGTAGCTCAGAAAAGAATTTTTGAGAAATTTTACCGTGAGCACACTGGAGATATACATAATGTAAAAGGCCATGGATTAGGTCTGGCTTATGTAAAAAGAATTGTAGATGATCATAATGGTCAGATTTTTGTAGAGAGTGAAAAGGGAAAGGGAAGTACCTTCATTATAAAATTACCTTTAATAAATTAGAGTATGGAAAGCACAAATAAAAAAATACTATTAGTAGAAGACGACCTAAACTTTGGTGCAGTTCTAAAAGACTATTTAATGCTAAATGATTTTGATGTTGTTTTGGCTAAAAATGGTATGGAAGGATTCGAAAAATTCAAAAAAGATACATATGATTTATGTATTCTTGATGTAATGATGCCTTATAAGGACGGTTATACATTGGCAAAAGAAATTAGAGAAAAAAATAATGATGTGCCAATTATTTTCCTTACTGCAAAATCAATGAAAGAAGATGTTTTGAAAGGATATAAAGCTGGGGCCGATGATTACTTAAATAAACCGTTTGATTCAGAAGTTTTATTGATGAAAATTAAGGCAATCATTCAAAGAAAAGCATCTGATGTAAAAACTGAGGTTGTTCAATTTGAATTTAATGTTGGAAAATTTCATTTAAATTCTAAACTTCGTTTCTTAACTTTCAAAGACGAAGAGCCTATCAAATTGTCTCCAAAAGAGAATGAATTATTAAAGATGCTAATTTTACATGAAAATGATTTAATGCCAAGAGAATTAGCTTTGACTAAAATTTGGAGAGATGACAACTATTTTACGTCAAGAAGTATGGATGTTTATATCGCTAAATTAAGAAAGTATTTAAAACAAGATGAAGATGTTGAGATTTTAAACATCCATGGAGAAGGATTTAGATTAGTTGTAAAAGCAAAATAATCAAATAGATTTATCCTGAATATAAAAAAGACTTGTAGAACGAATCTACAAGTCTTTTTTTATTTATATGCCTATTTTAATCTCTTGTGAACGATAATTTTTGGTTGGAACTAATAGTCATTTCAAAAGCATTTTTTGCTTCATTGAATTGTAATGTAACTCCAGCCTCCTTAGATTCAAATTTGTCTTTATCAATTTGTGCTAATGAAAATTTTGGATAATTACTGATTTCAGCAAAAAGCACACTATTTTTTTCGGTAATTTCAATTTTCAAAGGAGCTTGTTTAGTTGAGAATTTGCCCAAATAACCGTCCAGAACAACATCTTTTTCAATTACTCCATTATCAGATTTCCAAGTGTTATTACTTTCGTTGATGTCAGGAAATACATGACCCGGATCAATAACAACGCTTGCTATTTCTTCGGTAGTATCTACTTTAAAAGACCAATTGGTATTACGTTGCCAAATTTCAACAGGTAAGTTAACACGAGTCACTTTGCCGCTTTTAGTTTTTATATCTAAAATTACAGGCATAGCCATTTTTTCAAAATTTTCGATAGAAATTACGGCTCCTTTTTTTGGATCATTTTTTACATATTTAACTGAATTTATTCCTTGATCCAAGCGCCAGTTATTTACAAACCAACCTCTCCAAAACCAACTCAAATCTTCACCAGCTACATTTTCCATTGTTCTGAAAAAATCATCAGGAGCTGGATGTTTAAAAGCCCAACGCTCTGTATAAGTTCTAAAAGCCAAATCAAAACGTTCTGGTCCTAATATTTGTTCCCTTAACATAATCAATCCAGAACTAGGTTTAAAATAGCATAATAAACCAATATTTCGTTCTTTCATATTATCTGGTGAACTCATAACGGGTTCAGTTTTTGGATCTGTAAAGTAACTAGCATTTTGGTGCATATCGTTTACTTTATTTTTGTATTCACCATTATTAAAGTCCGCAGAACTTATTGAATTGATAAAAGTATTAAAACCTTCATCCATCCAGCCAAACAAACGTTCATTTGAACCCACAATCATTGGAAACCAACCGTGGCCAAATTCATGATCCGTAACACCCCATAAATCTTCACCTTTGGATTGCCATCCACAAAAAACAATTCCTGGATATTCCATTCCGCCTTCGTTTCCAGCTACATTTGTTGCAACAGGATAAGGATATTCAAACCATCTTTTAGAGTAATTTTCAATTGAAGTTTTAGTGTATTCTGTAGAACGTCCCCAAGCATCATTACCAGCACTTTCTACTGGATAAGCAGATAGTGCCAATGATTTAGCGCCACTTGGCAAATTAATTCTGGCTCCATCTAATATAAAAGCAGGTGAAGATGCCCATGAAAGATCTCTCGCGTTCTTGATTTTAAAGTGCCATGTTTTTTCAGAAATAGTTCCCGCTTTTGAAGCGTTTGCTGCAACTTCTTCGGCTGTACGAATCATTACTGTTTTTTCGCTTTGTTTTGCTTGCGCAATTCTTTTTTGCTCAGCTGGAGTATATACAGAAGTAGGATTTAATAATTCTCCTGAACAAACGACAAGATGATTTGATGGAACGGTAATATTCACATCAAAATCGCCATATTCTAAATAAAACTCAGAAGCTCCCAAATACGGATTGGTATTCCAGCCTCGTAAATCATCATAAACACACATGCGTGGATACCATTGGGCAATGGTGAAAATTTTACCATTTTTAGTTTCCAAAACACCCATTCTATCCGAACCTTCTTTTGGTGAAATAAAAGAAAAATCAATTTTGATGTTTACAACTCCGCCTTTTGGTTTCAAATCATCTGGAAGAAAAACTTGCATTCTGGTATCTGTGATGATAAATTTTGCCTCTTTCTCTACAGATTTTCCTTTGTTTGTGGAAACAATTTTAACAGATTTAATTTTATGTCCTCCGTCAAAAATTTCCCCTCGGGCTCCATTGCGACTTCCATCAAGAGGAATAATTGCATTTCCTCTAGAATCAGCTTTGAATAAATTTTGGTCTAAATTCATCCAGACAAAAGACATCTTATCTGGGCTATTGTTGGTATAAGTTACAATACCAGAACCAATTATTTCATTGTTTTTTTCGTTAAGTTTTGCTGTCAGTTTATAATCGGCTCTGTTTTGCCAATACCCAAAACCTGGCGCACCGTTTGCTGAACGAGTTGATGTTGCATCTTTTGTGTAAAAAAAAGGTCCAAAAGCATCGTGATAATCATAATTTGAAACGGGTTTGGTTGTCGAAGTAGTTGGAGTTTCTTGACTCCATGATGAACTAAATGCAATTAACAAAGCCATTTGAAGGACAGCTCCAAAACGATAGTTTTTCATATTAGATAAAATTTAATTTGTAAATCGGGGATTGACAATTTTGAATATTTCTTGTGCTTATTTCAAGTTTTTTATCTTTCCAAAACAAATTAATGGAAAAAAATCTATATTTCAAGTTAAAATTAATGAATTTGATCAATCTATGTTTTTAAATAATTTTAGTTTTTCTTCATTAAATTAGAATTATAAAATATCTTTACGATAGCATTTATTAACAACATAAAACAACTATTATTGTGATCACAACTATTTCCAATTCAAATTTAACAGCACAAATAAATCATGTCGGAGCTGAATTGTGTTCTTTAAAAGATAACTTAAATAAAGAATACATCTGGGATGGCAATCCTGAATTTTGGGGAAAACATTCACCAGTGTTGTTTCCAATTGTTGGTACTTTAAAAAACAACACTTATCAATATAATAATTCAGAATATCATTTGTCACGCCATGGTTTTGCTCGTGAAATGGAATTTGAATTAATTGATAAACAGGAAAATAGTGCTACTTTTTCGTTAGTTTCAACTAAGAAAACCAAAGAGAACTATCCTTTTGATTTTGATTTGCATTTAGTTTATACTCTTGAAAATAAAAACTTAAAAATTGAGTATAAAGTTTTTAATAAAGGAGAATCAAAGATGCCTTTTTCAATTGGTGCGCATCCAGCTTTTGATTTGCCAGGTAATTTTGAAGATTATAGCTTGGCTTTTGAAAATACAGATACTTTAAATTATTTTTTATTAGAAGATGGTTTGATTTCAAATAGTATTAAATCAATTGATTTGAAACAAAATAAACTGCAATTGAATTATAAATTATTTGAAAAGGATGCTTTGGTTTTTAAAAAAGTAGTATCTAAATCTGTTACTATTTTAAAAGATTCAAAACCATTTTTAAAAGTGAGTTATCCTAATTTTCCAGATCTGGGAATTTGGACTCCTCCAAACGCTCCTTTTATTTGTATAGAACCTTGGTATGGCTATTCAGATACCGTTACGAAATTTGACTCGCTTTTAGACAAGGAAGGGATCCAAATATTGGAAGCAAACAATACTTTTCAAACAGCTTTTAGTATTGAAATTTTATAAACTCCATTAACCATTTGCGTTATGCTACAAGTCAAGTTCTTGCCATTTCCGGTATTAAAAACCGAACGATTATTGTTGCGTCAAGTAACGGCAAATGATGCCGAAACTATTTTGGCTTTAAGGTCGAACGATGAAGTTATGAAATATATTCCGAGACCGTATCTTAAAAGCAAAGAAGATGCTTTGGAACTTATCGCTATGTTCGATGATAAAATTGAAAACGGAATAGGGATAAATTGGGGAATCACATTCTTAAATGAACCTGAAAAAATAATTGGAATCATAGGTCACTACCGAATGAAACCTGAACATTATAGAGCTGAAGTAGGTTATATGCTTTTTCCCGAATATAATGGAAAAGGAATTGTTTCGGAAGCGTTACAAAAAGTTGTGGAATATGGTTTTAACGAAATGAAACTGCACTCAATAGAAGCCATTTTGGATCCTGAAAACAAAGCTTCGGAAAAAGTTTTATTGAAAAATGGTTTTGTAAAAGAAGGACATTTTCGTGAAAATGAGTTTTATGAAGGTCGATTTCTGGACAGCATGATTTATTCTAAATTGAATAAATAATTTACTAATGCCCTAGCCCAGATGGGAACGGCATCCTGTTGTCCTGTGGTTCAGGACAACAGATATAGTGGACAGCTGGAAATAGCTCCAAATTATTTTGATTGTATTTTTGGAAGTGTTTTTAGATATAAATCCTCAACTTGTTTTCTTGCCCAATCTGTTTTTCGCAAAAAAGTAAGACTTGATTTTACACTTGGATTTACATTGAATGATTTTATTTTGATGAGTTCGCCCAATGTGTCAAAACCATAATAATCAACTAATGTCTCGACTATTTTTTGAAGTGTTATTCCGTGAAGTGGATCTTTTGATTGTCGTTTTTCCATAGTTGCAAATTTATGGTATTTTATAAAAAACAATTGGTCTTTCATTAATTAGTTCCTAAATTTGCCACACTATGCAAAAAAATGTCAACATACTCAATAAAAGAGCCCGATTCGATTATGAAATTCTGGAAACTTATACTGCTGGAATTGTTTTGGCTGGAACTGAAATAAAATCTATTCGATTAGGAAAGGCTAATATTACTGAAAGTTTCTGTGAATTCAGTAACAATGAACTTTTTGCAATCAATACTTATATTGAAGAATACAGTTTTGGAAATCAATTTAATCATAAAGCCAGAAGCGAACGCAAACTTCTTTTGAATAAAAGAGAATTAAAAGGGCTTGCCAGAAGTGTCCAAGCGAAAGGGCTTACGATTGTTCCGTTGAAATTATTTACTAATGAAAAGGGGTTAGCCAAATTACAAATTGGCCTTTGTCGTGGTAAAAAAACATACGATAAACGAGAATCGTTAAAGGAACAAGATACCAAAAGAGATTTGGATAGGATTAAAAAAGCGTATTAAAATAAAAATCGCGTTAAAGTTTTTTAATGTTTTATTGTTTTTTTCTAACTAATTTATGAGTATATTTACTTGTAACTAAAACAAAACAACATGATTATGAAAAAAATTTTAATAGCATTGATTTGTGTATTCTTTGCGAGCTGCGGGAGTAATACTACAATAGTTTCAAGCTGGAGAGATCCAAATGCCACACTCTCTAAAGAACAATTCAAAAAGGTTATGGTGGTAGCCTTAGTAAAAAACGAAAGTACTAGAAGAGCTACCGAAAATAGAATAGCATCTATCAATCCAAATGTTTTGATTTCCTCCTATAATTATTTAAATCAACAAAATTTAAATCTTAGTCAAGAAGAAAAGTTGAAAATTTTACAAAATGAAAATTTTGATGGTGTAATTACGATGCGTTTTATCAGAGCTGATAAAGAAACGGATTATGTTCCTGGAACTGCTAACTACTATGGTGGAATGGCATATCCTGGAATGGGTTACGGTTATGTAGGCGGTTATGGAATGGGTTACGGAGCTGGATTTGGTGGTTGGTATGGTGCTTATGCTCCTGCTTATTACACACCTGGATACTACCAAGAAAACACTTATTATTACATCGAAACTAATATTTTTGATTTAAAAAACAATAAATTAGTTTGGAGCGCTACAACAAAATCTCTTGATGTGTCTGATGTAAACACTACAGTAGATGAAATCATGGAAGCCTGTGTGCAACAAATGCGAGCTGATGGATATATGGCTCCAAAAGAAAAAAAATAAAGGAAAAAAAATCCTAACTTTATAAAGCAACACTGAAATTGGTGTTGCTTTTTTATTTCCAATTGATTTGTAATGCGAAACAAGTTTTATCTTCTTTAGTAATGCTAAAAACGACATCTTCTTCATTGACACATTCGTGAATTATAACTTTGTCTTTAAGAGATAATTCTTTTAAAAAGTTCATTTCGAAGCTTTTGATTTGTTGAGAAAGGATTTTTTTTACATCAACAAGGTCAAGACACCATTCTAAATATTTTACATTATTAGCATGGTTAACGATGTCTAAATCAGATAGCGAAACTGTTCTTTCAAAAAGTTCTTCTTTTTCCTGAGGTAAATTTATTTTAGAAAAGCCCATTTCAGTTGCCTTTTTATCAGGGAATAATTCAAAATGATCATGAGGAAGCGTTAAAGATTCTGGTCTACGGGCTTTGGTATTAAAAACGGCCCAAAAAGTTTCTGATCCAACAATTTTTTTTCCGTTGACATACATTTCTAAAGCTCTTACCGAACGGGAATTTTCTAAAGAATTAATCCAGGTTTTTACGGTGACGACATCTTGCCATTTTGGTAATTCTAAAATCTCTACACGCATTCTACTCAGTACCCAAGCTTGGTCAAATTCCTGCATGTCAGAAAAGCTGATGCCTCCAATTTCGGCATGTGAGCCAGCAGTTAATTGTAATAAATTGCATAAATCAGTGTATTTTAAATACCCATTTGGCATACATTGGGTAAAATTGATTTCCCAATCTTTGCTTAATACTGAGGTGAAATTTTTATCTATTGGCATAAAATAATTATGAATTATGAATTTACTTATTTATATAGCTGATAATTTTATTTTGATCGGTTAAATAATCAAACCATTTTGTGTTTTCGTTTCTTTTGAACCAAGTGAGTTGGCGTTTTGAAAATCTTCTAGTGTTTTTTTTAATTTCTTCGATGGCAAAAGGAAGTGTGAAATCACCATCAAAGTAACTGAATAATTCTCTATAACCTACTGTTTGTAGTGCGTTTAAGTCTTTATTTGGATATAAAGTTTCGGCTTCTTTTAAAAGCCCATTTTCGATCATGATATCAACGCGCTGATTAATTCTGTTATAAATAATGTTTCGATCTGCTTCGAGTCCAATGAAGATTGGTGTGAAATTGCGATTGTTTTTCTTTTGATTTAAAAACGAAGAATATGGTTTTCCTGTTCCTTGACAAACTTCTACAAAACGCATCATACGTTGTGGGTTTTGTAAAGTTTGAGGATTTTCTGCAGTTATCTTTTCAAAATAGGCAGGATCGAATATTTGTAATTGTTGTTGCAGATATTCAATTCCTAGCTCTTCGTAATTAGAATTTACGCTTTGTCTAATGGATGAATCAATTGCAGGAAATTCGTCGAAGCCTTTTAGAATAGCATCTACATACAATCCTGAACCTCCAACGAGAATTACATAATCATTGATTTGAAATAATTCTTCGATTTTTGAAAGTGCTTCTTTTTCAAAATCCCCTACGGTATAATTGTCAAAAATAGATTTGTTTTGAATGAAATGATGTGTTGCTGAAGCTAATTCTTCTTGATTTGGTACAGCTGTCCCAATGCTCATTTCTTTGAAAAACTGTCGGCTGTCACAAGAAACAATATCACAATTAAAATGATTTGCTAATGCGATGCTCAGAGCAGTTTTTCCTATGGCTGTTGGTCCGACAATTGTTATTAAATTCTTCATATTCTTTTTTTAGCCCAGATGGAAACGAAAACCCCGGAATTATTACAGTTTGTTTTTCTTGGTATAAAAGAGCGACTGAAAGAAGCTCCTTTTATGCCTTAGAAAAAACTACTGGAATAATGAGGAGTTGTAGTGTACAGCTGGATTAGCTACTAATAACACTTATTTTAATTTAAAAATTAATGATTTTTAGAACTCTGTTTTTTCTTAAATAGTCTTGGATATAATTTCGCGTGTTCTTGCTGTTTGGCATTGGTACCAAAATGTTTTTGAGAATTTCTGGATTGTTAATCTGATAATTTAGATCGTAAAAAGCATATCCTTTATAAACTCCATTTTCTATTAAAATGGCGCTGTGTTCTGCGGTTTTTCTACCTCTATCTATGATAATCATGTTTTTGTTGTCAAAAAGATTTTTGTCGATAAAAACCTGAACTCTGGAATTGTATTCTTCGTATGTGATTTTTTTGGAACATGCGCCGTCACATTGATAGTTTCCGTTTAGGGAACAAGCTGTTTTGGAATCCAAAAGCCCTGTTAGTTTTGGGCAAAGCTGATAGCTGGTTGTAATGCGATTAAGCGCTCCTTTTGCTTCTTGCTGGCTTGGAAAAGCAGTTATTTCTTTTTTGCGTCCATCAGCTTTTTGAAGTTTTAAGTTTAAATATCCGTCGCTGTCTTTTTCAGCGTATATTGCCCAATTTAAAGTTTTTTTGCGTGCCATTCTATTATAAATGGGACTGATTTTTTTTACTTCTTCCGATACTTTTAGTAAAGCAATCAATTCACTTCCAGTTTCTTCAAAAGTTACTGTGAATACTTCAGATTGGATTTTTTTGGCACTACTGGTAATTCCCGTAAAATGCTGATTGACTCTTTTTTTGATGTTTCTGCTCTGACCAATATATATAATTTTGCCATCTTCTCTGTGAATGTAATAAATCCCAGTTTTAGAAGGAAGACTTTCTATGATGTCAACTAATTTAGGAGAAACGCCTTTAATAACTTCAAACTTGATGAGTTCTTTAGTGATGGTTTTTTCTAAATCTTTGTCTAGAAGCATTTGGAACAATTTGACTGTAGCCATTGCGTCGCCACTAGCTCTATGTCTGTCTGCCATTGGGATTCCTAGTGCTCTTACTAGTTTTCCTAAACTGTGTGAAGGTTGTTCTGGTAATAAACGTTGCGATAATTCGACAGTGCAAAGTGTTTTTATATTGAAATCATATCCTAAGCGGCGAAATTCGGTACGCAGAATTCGATAATCAAAAGAGGCATTGTGAGCTACAAGTACACAGTCATTTGTAATTTCGATAATTCGTTTGGCTACTTCATAAAACTTTGGTGCAGAACGAAGCATTTCATTATTTATTCCCGTAAGTTTAACAACAAACGGTTGAATAGGAATTTCTGGATTGATTAAACTGATGAATTGGTCTACGATTTCATGCCCATCATATTTGTAGATAGCAATTTCCGTAATTCCTTCTTCGTTGAATTGTCCTCCTGTGGTTTCTATGTCGAGTATTGCGTACAAATTCAGTAATCAGTTTACAGTTTTTTTAGTTTATAGTTTTAGAATCTTTTTTATCTTCCTCCAAAGATACTACTTCCAATTCGAACCATTGTGCTTCCGCATGAAATTGCTAGTTGATAATCGCCAGACATTCCCATTGAAATAATCTGTAAATCCACATTTGTTGTAGTAGAGACGGACTGCAGTCCGTCTCTACGATGTCCGTCTCTACGATGTAATTTGTCAAAAATCGATTTCAAATGTGTAAATTCCTTTTTGATTTGGTTTTGATTTTCGGTGAATGTCGCCATTCCCATTAAACCTACAATTCTAACATTTTTCATTTCCTGAAAAATAGGAGAGGTTAGGAGTGTTGACAATTCTTCTTCGTCAAGTCCAAATTTTGATTCTTCTTCGGCTATGTATATTTGAAGCAAACAATCAATTGTACGATTGTTTTTCTTGGCTTGTTTGTTTATTTCCTCTAATAATTTGAGGCTATCCACACCATGAATCAAACTCACGAAAGGTGCCATATATTTGACTTTGTTGGTTTGTACATGACCAATCATGTGCCATTGGATATCTTTGGGCATTTGTTCCCATTTATCGACCATTTCCTGAATTTTGTTTTCGCCAAAAATGCGTTGACCAGCATTGTATGCTTCCATTAAATCTGAAACAGGTTTGGTTTTTGAAACTGCTACCAAAGTAACATGTTCAGGAAGCGATGATTTTATATTGAGCAGATTTTGTTGAATAGACATGAGTTTAAGATTAAAATTTAAACAAATTGTTTAGAAATCTTTTCAGTTTTTTTACTTTCGCTATAATCATAAAATCCTTCTCCAGATTTTACTCCTAATTTCCCCGCTCTTACCATATTTACTAATAAAGGGCAAGGAGCATATTTTGGATTTTTAAAACCGTCATACATTACATTTAAGATAGCCAGACAAACATCAAGACCAATGAAATCGGCTAGTTGCAAAGGGCCCATTGGGTGTCCCATTCCAAGTTTCATTACAGTATCAATTTCATAAACGCCAGCTACTTTATTGTATAACGTTTCTATGGCTTCGTTTATCATTGGCATCAAAATTCTATTAGCCACAAAACCAGGATAGTCATTTACTTCTACAGGAGTTTTTCCCAGTTTTTCGGATAATTTCATGATGATGTTGGTTACTTCATCACTCGTGTTGTAACCTCGAATGATTTCTACCAATTTCATAATTGGTACTGGATTCATAAAATGCATCCCAATAACACGTTCTGGATGTGCTACAACTGCTCCAATTTGAGTAATCGAAATGGAAGAAGTGTTTGTTGCTAAAATTGTATTATGAGAACAATATTCGTTTAATTGCTTGAAAATATTGAGTTTCAATTCTACATTTTCGGTAGCTGCTTCGACAACCAGATCAGCCCCTACAACACCGTCTTTGATATCGGTGTACGTGATAATATTGCTAATGGTTTTTATTTTATCTTCATTGGTTATTGTCCCTTTTGAAACCATTCTGTCCAAATTGGCAAATATGGTTGCCATTCCTTTATCTAATGATTTTTCGGAGACATCAATTAACTTTACAGTAAAACCACTTTGGGCAAAAGTATGTGCAATTCCGTTGCCCATTGTTCCTGCACCGATTACAGCGATAATTTTCATTCTTTTATTTTTGTTTAAAATTAAAAAGTTTAAGGTTTAAAGTTACACTGCTACCTTAAACCTTAAACTTTAAACTAAATTTTGAGTTATTTTTTAAAGCAATCAATAATTTGGTAAGCAACTCTCAAAGCTTCAGTGGCTTGTTCCAAAGTAACTACTGGAGTTGTATCATTATTAATCGCATCTGCAAATGTTTCTAATTCATCTAGAATCGCATTATTTTGTTGCACATCTGGATTCGAAAAATAGATTTGTCGTTTTACGCCTTCCGCATTTTGCAAAATCATATCAAAATCACCAGGAACTTCTGGAGCATCTTTCATTTTTACAACTTCACATCTTTTTTCAAGAAAATCTACAGAGATATAAGCGTCTTTCTGGAAGAATCTTGATTTGCGCATATTTTTTAATGAAATTCGGCTGGCGGTTAAATTTGCTACACAACCATTTTCAAATTCAATTCTGGCATTTGCAATATCGGGAGTGTCACTTATTACAGAAACTCCACTAGCACTGATGTGTTTTACTTTTGATTGAACCACACTCAAAATGGCATCGATATCATGTATCATTAAATCTAAAACCACGGGAACATCTGTACCACGAGGATTAAACTCAGCTAAACGGTGAGTTTCGATAAACATTGGATTTTCAATAGTGTTTTTGACAGCGATGAAAGCTGGATTGAATCTTTCGACATGACCAACTTGGCCTTTTACATTGAATTCTTTGGCTAAAGCAATGATTTCTTCAGCTTCTTCAATCGTATTCGAAATGGGTTTTTCAATAAAAACGTGTTTGCCAGATTTGATGGCTACTTTGGCACATTTATAATGAGAAAGAGTAGGTGTGACAATGTCAATAACATCCACAGCATGAATTAATGTTGCGATAGTATTAAAATGTTTATAACCAAATTCTTTGCTTATTTTTTCAGCATTTTCCAGATTTTGATCATAAAAACCAACTAATTCATATTTTTCGGATTGTTGTAGTAAACGCAAATGTATTTTTCCAAGATGCCCGGCACCTAAAACTCCAATTTTTAGCATAATAATGATGTTTCCACAAAAATAGTAATAAAATAAGAATTTCCAATTTATAAAATTCTAAATTGTCCGCTAATTTATTATTATAACGAAGACATTTTTGACTTTTATTTTGAATAAGAAATTGATTTAGTTTTCTATTTTTGCTTTATAATAAAATCATATATTTTGAAAGATACAGCCAAGCATCAAGGACTTCGTAATCAATTAGTAAATGTCTTAAAACAAAAGGGAATTACTAACAAAAACGTTCTGGAAGCTATTAAAAAAATTCCCCGACATCTGTTTTTAAATTCCAGTTTTGAAGATTATGCTTATCAGGATAAGGCTTTTCCGATAGCGGCAGGTCAGACTATTTCCCAACCTTATACAGTAGCTTTTCAATCTCAATTATTAGAAGTAGAAAAAGGGCATAAAGTATTAGAAATTGGAACAGGTTCAGGGTATCAAACCGCTGTTTTGTGTTTGATGGGAGCACAGGTTTTTTCGATTGAAAGGCAAAATGAATTATTCAAAAAAACATCTGCTTTATTGCCAAAATTAGGGATTAGACCAAAACATCTTTCGTTTGGTGATGGGTATAAAGGATTACCTAATTATGCACCTTTTGATAGTATTATTGTAACCGCCGGAGCTCCGATCATTCCTCAGCCATTAATGGCTCAATTAAAAATTGGCGGTAGACTCGTTATTCCATTGGGTGAAGATGTTCAAATTATGACGAGGCTAATTCGCATCAATGAAACACAATTTGAAAAACATGAATTTGGAGAGTTCCGTTTTGTTCCTTTATTAGAGGACAAAAATTAAAAAAAAGCTACTTAGTTATAAATGTAAAAAGGCATTAAGATTCGTGAAAATCTTAATGCCTTTTTACATTTTATATATTAAATTATTCCGGAATTTGTTGGCTCAAGCAATGTAAAGTTCCAAATCCCCATATAAAATCGGTAGCGCTAATTCCGATAATTTCTCTGTCTGGAAAACATTCTGCCAAGATATTTAAGGCTGTACGGTCGTTTGCATCATTGAATGTGGGAACTAAAACGCAGTTATTTAGAATTAAGAAATTAGCATAACTGGCTGGTAAACGCAAACCTTCAAAGTCAAGACGTTTTGGCATAGGAAGGGTTACAATTACTGGAGATTTACCGTTTTCAAGTTTTGCATTTTGTAACCTTTTTAGGTTGTCTTGCAAAGGTTTGTAATTACTGTCATTTGGATCCAATTCAATTATAGTAACGATGGTATCTTCGTTTACAAATCGGCATAAATCATCGATGTGTCCGTGGGTGTCATCACCTTCAATTCCGTCACCTAGCCAAATAACATTCGTAACTCCTAAATATTCTTTGAAAACAGCTTCGTAATCTTCTTTGGTGAAATTTTTATTTCGAACCTGAATAGTTGGATGCATTAAACATTCCTCAGAAGTTAATAAAGTTCCTCGGCCATTAACATCAATTGCACCGCCTTCAACAATAACAGGCTTCCCTTTGTATATCACCTGAGTAACTGGGATATTTAGAAATTCACCAACTTTATTAGGAACATGTTTATCTAAATTGATGTTTTTATATTTTGCCCAACCATTGAAATTGAAATTCAATGCTTCTCTTTCTGTTCCATTTTTTACAATAATTGGACCAGAATCACGCATCCAACTGCGATTGGTTTTATGGATAATGTATGAGACATTACTCAATTTTACATGAGCTGTTTCCAGCATTTCGTTTACTTTATTCTTTTGATTTTCATCAGCAACTACCAAGAAAACTTGCTCGTAAGTGGCAACTTTTTTGATGAATTCGACAAATGCCCATTGTACCGCTTCATATTTTCCAGGCCAATCTTTCCCATTATGCGGAAAACACAATAAAATTCCCTGTTGTTTTTCCCACTCGGCAGGAAATCGTCTTGTAGATGTTGTCATAAAATAAATGCTTATTGAAATGGCGGCAAAGATAAGTAAAACATGGGGATTTATGAAAAAGGAATTGTAGAGGAGTTAGAGATAAACCCTATTACAATTAAATAACGGTTTTTGATTTTTATAATAGCCAATAAAAAAATATTGTCGATTTGTGAAAATAATGCGGTTTTAGCTAATGATATATTGAAAAAATAAATTTTTTGTGGGAATTATATAAAGGAATCGGGTTTAATTAGAAAGTAGTTATACTATGTTCTATATAATTTTACAAAACTATAAAACAAAACATAAAATAATTTTAACAAAACTTTTTATAATGAAAAAACAACTTTCTATCGCATCTATTTTATTATTGTCGTTAGCGGCAAATGCGCAGGATACGACAGCATCAACACAAACTGTGGTTGATAATATTGATAACAACAATTTTAATAAATGGTCAATTGAATTTAATGGAGGTTTGAACAAACCAACCAAAACATTAACAGAAGGATATTCTACTTCGACACTTAATCCATTTCACGGAGATGTAGGGGTAAGATACATGTTTAGTCCTAAGTTTGGTTTGAAACTTGATTACGGATATGATAAGTTTCAAGAACGTGAAGATACTCCGGAATTTGAAAGCACTTATATGAGAGCAGATTTACAGGCTGTTATTAATCTTGGAAGAGCTTTAAATTTTGAGACTTGGACTAATACAATTGGTTTTTTAGTACATGGTGGATTGGGTGTTTCTCAATTAACATCTAAAAATGGTTTTGAAGGAACTGACTATATGTCTAATGGAATCTTAGGTCTTACTGGACAAGTTAAATTAAGTGATCGTGTTGCATTAACTGCGGATCTAACAGGAATCATTAATGGTCAACAACAAAACAACTTTGATGGTATGAGCCAAACCACTACAACATCATTTGATGGTTTAGTATTGAACACATCTGTCGGTTTGACTTTTTATTTGGGTAAAAACGCAAAACATGCTGACTGGGTTGGTGAAAACGATAAATATGATAACTTAGAAAAAAGAGTTAGTTTGATCGAAACCGGCCTTTTGGATAGTGACAAAGATGGTGTTGCTGATATGTATGATTTAGAGCCAAATTCTATCACTGGTGTTGCTGTAAACACAAAAGGACAATCTATTGATACCAATCAAAATGGTGTTCCAGATGAATTAGAAAGCTATTTGGAAAAAACTTATGGACAAAATGGTAAAGGAGTGTCTAATAGCACAGTCGAAGAATTGATCAATGGTGGATACGTAAATGTTTACTTTGACTTTAATTCATCAAAACCAACAACCAATTCTTTAGCTGGTGTGGATTTCTTAGTTAAATATTTGAAAAATAATCCATCTAAAAATGCTGATATAATTGGTTATGCTGATGAAGTTGGAAGTTCAAGCTATAACCAATCATTATCTCAAAAAAGAGCAGAAGCGGTTAAAAATATTGCTATCAGCGCAGGAATTGATGCTTCAAGATTGAATGTAATTGGTAACGGTGAAGATGCTTCAGTGAATAAAAATTCGAAAGAAGCTCGTCAAATTGTAAGAAGAGTTACTTTTCAGGTTAAATAAACCTTCTATATAAATGTGAAAAGCCGTTTCAAAATATTTTGAAACGGCTTTTTTTATGGATAAAATTGAATTAATCAATAGCTCTTTTGGTAATATCACCAAAAGCATCAACTCTTCGGTCTCTAAAGAAAGGCCAATTTTGACGAACATTTTCCTGTAAATCCAAGTCTACTTCAGCAATTAGTATTTCTTCTTTGTCATGGGAGGCTTGCGCCAAAATTTCTCCTTGAGGTCCTGCTATAAAAGATGATCCCCAAAATTGAATTCCAGCTGTTCCTTCAATATATTGTTCTAATCCAATTCGGTTAGCAGCGGCAACATAGACGCCATTTGCAACAGCGTGACCTTTCATAACATTCATCCAGGCTCCGTGTTGGTTTTCACCATATTGTTCTTTTTCTAATGGATGCCATCCAATTGCTGTTGGATAAAATAATACATCAGCACCTTGTAAAGCGGTTAATCTGGCAGCTTCTGGATACCATTGATCCCAACAAATTAATGTTCCGATTTTTCCTTTTTGAGTAGGGAAGGCTTTGAAACCTAAGTCTCCAGGTGTGAAATAGAATTTTTCATAGAAATGTGGATCGTCCGGAATGTGCATTTTTCTATATAAACCAGCTTCTGAGCCATCAGTATCGATGATGTAAGCGCTGTTGTGATATATTCCAGCCATTCTTTTTTCGAAGAAAGGAACAATAATTACCACTCCTAATTCTTTTGCCAATTCACTAAAAGCAATAAACGAAGTGCTATATAATGGTTCTGCTAAAGCAAAATTATCTACATCTTCACTTTGACAAAAATAATGACTGCTATATAATTCTGGTAACGAAATCACTTCGGCATCTTGACTTGCTGCATCACGAACCCAACTCAAACACTTTTTAAGGTTGTTTTCGGCAACATCGTTTAGATTTAATTGGACAACTGCTATTTTGTATTTTTTCTTTGACATGGTAAAAAAATTAGAGTGCAAAAATAGTTATTTTTTTATGAAGAGTTGCAATCTTCAGAAATGGAAATCTTGTGATTAACTCTTAAATATTATTTAGCTAACGAGTAGGGTGAAATTATTTTTTACCACATAGAGACATAGAATTTAGAAAGATTTTGATAGGCGTTTTACTTTTTACATAGTAATCTATGTTAAAAATAGGCTTATTTCTATTTATTCTTACAATGATTTGCTATTAAATCTATGTGTCTATGTGGTTAATTTTCATTTTGGAGAATTACACCAACAAGTTATTTAGCCATTATTTTTTTCCTATGTTCAAAACCCCAGTCAGCAATTACGTTAATCACATCTTTTAGTGTTGACCCATATTCGGTGATTTGATATTCTACAGTTATGGGTTGCGTATTTAAAACCGTTCTGGTAATGAGTAAGTTTGCTTCCAGTTCTTTTAAATCCCGGCTTAACATTCTGCCGGAGATCCCTTTAACTTCATTCAGAATATCAGTATAGCGCATTTTTCTGAAGCAAAGGCAGGCAATAATGGATACTTTCCATTTACCATTTAGAATATCCATTACATCGTGAATAGCCATAACAGTGTTAGTACATTCTTTTTTTACTGTACTAGTGCATTCCTCCTTAGTTGGCATAGTTAATATCATGATATGTTATTTAGTTACTGTTATGTTACTATTACTTTTGGATATAAAGTTACAAAAAGTAACTAGGATTGTTTAATTTTGAGTAAATTAAAAAAAGAAATACTATGAAATTGATAGACGCTTTGAACTGGCGATATGCCACCAAAAAAATGAATGGTCAAAAAGTACCACAGGAAAAATTGGATTATATTCTAGAGGCAATAAGACTATCGCCGTCATCGTCGGGATTGCAGCCGTATGAAATAATTGTCATCACTAATCAGGATTTATTAGAAAAAATTAAAGCTATTGGTTGGAATCAAAGTCAAATTACAGACTGTTCTCATTTATTGGTTTTTGCTGCCTGGGACGGTTATTCACTAGAAAAAATCACTAAAGTTTTTGACAGAACGCTGGCTGAAAGAGGACTTCCTGCTAATACAATGGATGATTATAAAAAAACACTTTGGGGATTGTATGAACCACTACCAGCAGAATGGCATGCAAATCATGCGGCACGTCAGGCTTATATAGCATTGGGTGTAGCATTGGTAGCAGCTGCTGAGCAACAAGTAGATGCCACTCCAATGGAAGGTTTTATTCCTGAAGAATTGGATAAAATTTTAGGTTTAAAAGAAAAAGGTTTGAAGAGCGCAGTTATTTTGCCACTTGGTTATAGAGATGAGGCTAATGACTGGTTAGTTAATATGAAAAAAGTAAGAACGCCTAAGGAAAAATTTGTTTCAGAAATTAAGTAATTAGGTTTTTTATAATACATTTTTTAAAGTCTCCATTTTCGTTGAAGATGGAGATTTTTTGAATCATTTCTACTGAAAAACTGAATTTCTAAAATAGCCCCGATGGAAGTGGAAATCCTTTTGTAGAGATGGGTTTAAAACCCGTCTCTACAAAAGATTGTAGCGGACAGCGGGACTACTGTTGATGAAATAATTAAAAGTTGTGCTCCAAATAAGCGCAATAATACTGTTGAAAGAGTCTAAAGCGAGTAATGTTAATTGCTACTTTTGTGCAAAATAAAAAGGAATATGAAAACTCCAATACCAATATCTTTATTAGAATTAGCGATAATAACCGAAGGGAGCAATGCTGCCGAAACAATGCAAAAAACCAAAGAACTGGCACAACTTGCCGATGGTTTGGGATATAAACGATTGTGGTTGGCTGAGCATCACAATATGGCGCATGTTGCGAGTACTGCAACGGTGGTTTTGATAGGATATGTTGCGAGTTTGACAAAAAATATCAGGGTAGGATCGGGGGGAATTATGCTTCCGAATCATTCGCCATTGATTATTGCTGAACAATTTGGAACTTTGGCAACTTTATATCCTGGCCGAATTGATCTTGGGTTGGGAAGAGCACCAGGAACTGATTCTCTGACGGCACAAGCAATACGAAAAGATTTTTTTGAGGAATCACAACGATTTCCGAAAAATGTGTCTGCTTTGCAAAAGTATTTTTCGGAGGAAAATGCGACATCTAGTGTTCGAGCTTTTCCGGCGGAAGGTACGAATGTGCCAATATGGATTTTGGGATCAAGTATGGATAGCGCAACATTGGCAGCTTCTTATGGTTTGCCTTATGCTTTTGCTGGACATTTTGCACCACGACAAATGTTACAGGCTTTTGAATTTTATCGTGATAATTTTCAGCCATCAAAATATTTAAGCGAGCCCAAAACTATGGCTTGCGTCAATGCAATAGCAGCTGATACAGATTCTGAAGCCGAAATTCTGTCCACGAGTTTGTATCAAATGTTTCAGAATTTGGTTCAGAATACAAGAAAACCGTTGCAGCCACCAGTAGAATCTTTGACAAATCTTATGAATGATATGAGTGAAGAAGCTCGTTTTCATGTCAATCAAATGACGGCTGGTTCATTTGTAGGCAGCAAGGAAACATTAGTAAAAGAATTAAAAGAATTTATCCAATATTCTCGCATCGATGAATTGATGATTAATAGTCCGATTTATGATCATCAGGATAAACTAAAAAGTTTACGGTTATTGAAAGAGGTTGTCGATGCTATATAATCAGCTGACTTATTTCAAATAAAAATGCCTTCAAAAAGTCAATCTTTTTGAAGGCATTTTAGATTATACATCAGTTTTTAGTTTACAACTTTAAGACTAAAAGTCCCTATTGTAGCTCCCCAAATTCTCAACCACAATAAAACAATTGCCTCTGTACCTCTGGAACCCACAATATCGCCTAGATCAAGAATCGTTTCTTCGAGCCATCCAATTTCTTTAAGCAGATTTTTTACTTTGTCTTTGGCTTCTTCATCATTACCACATATAAAATTGGTGTGATCTCCGTTTTGTAGCATTGATGGTGATATCATAAGTGTATTCCACATGGTATTTAGTGTTTTTACGACTTTGGTATCTGGAAAATTTTTCTGTATTTCTTCTCCCAAAGAATTGGTGTTGCAAAGTTCAGGAATTAAGCTTAATGGTGCTCCATTGCGAGTATTGACAGGGATGCTAATATCAATAAGGATTTTATTTCTAATTCCTTTTTCGGCTGATTTTAGTGCTTCTATTGCAAATTCACCTTTGATACAATTAAAAACTATTTCTCCAAAAAAAGCAGCTTCTTCAAAGGTTCCGTTGGTGGCTTTCGTGTCAAATTTATTTACAAATTTAATTGCTTTTTCATTTGTTTTGCTTCTGGAGCCAATCATTACTTCATGGCCAAGTTCTATCAATTTTGAAGCTATTGTTGTCCCAACTGCTCCTGTTCCTAAAACTGCTATTTTCATCTTTTTTTATTTTAGATTTAAATAATTATAAAATTAAAAATAAAGTAAATACACAAAAAAATAAATACTTGATGCTCCTAAAAAAATTTACTTTTCAATTTAGCCTCTCGATCTGAGATTAACAAATATTATTTCTTGATATTAACTATATCGTTATATTTATACATAAATTATACCATTTTTAATTTTAAATACTAAATATTGTTATAATTTTAAATATCTATAAGGTTTGAATGCTTAGTTTTTAATGTAAGTAAATGATTTTAAGTTAATTATTAATTCTTAATTTTACAAGAACTGATAATTGGAAGCAGAAAATAATCAAAAAAAATAATCCTATGCAATTTAAAAAACTATTTCGATATGTTCTGATGATCGTTGTTGTAAGCACAACTTTTGTTTCCTGTAATAATGATGATTATAAAACTGGAGCCGATGATGTTGCCGATACTGTAGAGGATGGTACTTGGAAAGTTGGATTTTTTTATGAATCTGGTTTGGCCCAAACTGAGGATTATGGAGGTTATAATTTTACTTTTACAAACAATACCGTTCTAACTGCTACAAAGGATACAAATACTAATACAGGTGCATGGTCTGTAGCCAAAAGTACTAGTGATGCTGATATCTCGGGTACTCTTTTTATGATTCTATTTGCGTCCCCAGATTTAATTAAATTGTCTGGGAATTGGAAAGTTATTGAAAATACAGGAACTTCTTTAAAACTGAAAGACAACAGTAAAGGCGATACCGATGAACGATTACTTTATTTTGAAAAAAATTAAAGGAGAAAATCGAATTTATTCCGTTTTTAATATCAAATTATTTCTTTCGAAATAGCTTCTTGAAAAGGTTTACTATTCCCAAAACTACAAAGCCTATTATTATTCCAAAACTAAATTCTTTTATTATAGCAGGCCATTCGGGAAATAAATGATGTAGAAAATCTATTTTGTGAGCAAAAATACCACCAGCTACAAGAAGAAGGGCAATCGTACCTATAACCGATAAACTTTTGATGACTTTTGGCAAGGCTTGTACCAATAAGTTTCCGATCGCTTTTAATATGCTGCGCTCTTTTGTGCTATTTTTTATCAGTAAATATCCAAATTCATCCATTCTTACAATTACCGCAACAATACCATAAACACCTACAGTAGCTACTACTGCAATTATAGATACGACGATAATTTGAGACAATAATGGTTTTTCGATTACGGTCCCCAGGGCAATAATTACAATTTCTACCGATAAAATAAAATCGGTTACAATGGCTGATTTTATTTTGCCTTTTTCGGCAGCCAGGATTTCTTCTTCTGTATATTCTGTGACTACAGTTTCGGTTACATGATGCTTGCGGTGAAATAGAAACTCATAGATTTTTTCGGCTCCCTCGTAAGCCAAATAAAGTCCGCCAAATATCAGCACGACTATTACTGCAATTGGGAAAAATGCACTTAACAAAAATGCTATCGGCAAAATTATTAATTTATTAAGAAGCGAACCTTTGCCAATAGCCCATAAAACCGGTAGTTCTCTTGATGATACAAATCCAGAAGCCTTTTCTGCATTTACAGCGAGATCATCCCCTAAAATACCTGCTGTTTTTTTTGCTGCTATTTTACTCATTACAGCAACGTCATCCATAATTGCTGCGATATCATCTAATAATACAAAAAAGCCTGATGCCATTATATTTGTTTTTATAAACTACGATAGTACCATTTATCAGAATATCTAATACGAAGTTTTTGATTGTTTACTGCTGCGAATCTACTAATTTATGATTAAATATTTATGATTTTAAATAATCGTAATCTGACTTTTATTTAAAAAAAAAACACCAGCCATCTGACTAGTGTGTTTTTTCAACCTCAATTTATATTTTTATTTATTTTTTTTGAAAAAATTATTGAAAACGGCGGTACCAACTGCTATAATATCATCTGAATGTTTGGAAACAGCATTTCCAATAGCAAATTGAAGTAAGGTTGCAAAGATTCTTTTTATTCCACCGCTTTTTTTATCTACCAAAAAACTTCTAGAAATAAATCCAGTAGCCAATCCCATAACATTACCAACAATATCCTCTTTGATTTCTGGTGAGTTAGTAACTTCGTGAACTAGTCTTTTAATGAAATTAAGAGGTTTTATACTTTCATAAGCAACATGAAATTGTTCTTTCAACAAAAGCAAATCGTTGTCATGCTGTTGTTCTAGAAATACTATTAATTCATTTAATGAATCTGTTTCGTTTGGTTTTTTCATAGGAAGCAATATTTAATTCTGATAGAATATTGTAAAATTTTGCATGATGATTTATTCTGTTATTCTGTTTGTTTTCATCATATGTTTAATTATGGAATTACTCACAGGATATTTGAGCCATTGTTCTTTAAAAATGCGAAGAAAAATCGCTATTAACATATAAAAAGCACCAATTATAAAGAATCCATAAAATGTATCTCCAAGCAGTTTACCTATCCATAAAGCAAAACCAATACTAATAATTATGATTGACAATACAACTGTCATACTAACAACAATTAACGAAAACAGTGATGAAACCATTTCAGCTGACTTGTCGATAGCTTTTAGCTTTGCCAATTTTATACTTGTTTTGGTATAATCTTCTGCACGCTCAAATAGTGTTGCTATTGGTGTTGTATCGTCAATCATAATATACTTTGTTATTATTAGTAATTTGTTGCTGGTTTGTTGATGTCGGCTTTAATATCATTTTTCGCTTCATCAAATTTTGCTTTTCCGTTTTGGGCGATGTCCTCAGCATCTTTTTTTACAGCTTGAAATTTTTCTTTCAAAGAATCTGCAATACCGCTGTATTTTGATTTTAGGTCTTCTGCATAATCAGTTCCTCTGTCAAGAATTTGTTGACGAGTTACTGAACCTTTTTCAGGTGCAAATAAAATTCCTAAAATTCCTCCTATGGCAAGTCCTGCCACTGTTCCTAAAACTACTTTACCTGTGCTCATGATATTTAATTTTGAATGTTAATGATTATTTTACATAAATTTTTTAACTGCATTGTCCTAAAAGCAACCATATAATTATAAAAACTAATATTGTACCAAAGCAGCCTCCGCCTAATTTTTTGGCTCCATAGCCAGCTAAAAGTCCTCTAAATATATTATTCATAGTTTTTTCTTTTTTATGATTATTTTTAAGTCAATTTGTTGCCTTATTGCAACGTTGTAAAGTTCTATTAGTTTGATTAAAATTCTTTTATATTACTTTTTAATAAAGTTACAAAATTTACATATCAAATAACTTGTTTTACTGCTTAAATAACTGTTTTATAATGATTTATGTTTGATTTAATGAATGTTTTGTAATTAAAAGTCATAAAATACTATTAATAATAAACAAGAATTTTAAAACAAAAAACCCCGTTTTAAATTAGCTTAAAACGAGGTCAATTATTATTTTATAAATATGTTTAAATACTTTCTATTACATTTTCTAATAATCTTCTGGATTTTGGGGCGGCTTCAAGACGGTTAAAATCGTTTTCTGAGGCATAACCAACCGCGAGTGCAAATAGTGGTTTGTATGTCGTCATATTAAGAATGCTTATGTATTTATCAATTTCAATTCCTTCCATTGGAGTTGAATCTAAACCTAATGCAGCGCTGGCCGTCAAACCGACTCCCAAGGCAATATATAGTTGTTTTGAAAACCAAACTTTCAAATCGGCAGCCGACATGCTCTCTTTAATCTGGTTGTACCAATCTACTCTGGCTTGGGGTAATTCAGTTTCGACTACTTTCTGAAAAGCATCCAGATCATCTGCTACGCTAAAAACGATCAATAGTTTTGCCTGATTTACTTTCTCTTTATTATGCATTGAAACGGCAGCTAATTGAGCTTTGACTTCAGGATTTTGTACAAATGTGAATTTCCAAGGCTGTATATTTATTGAAGAAGGAGTGAGACGTAAAATTTCTTTTAATTCTTCTATTTTTTGTTGCGGTATCTCTTTATCGGCGTTGTATTGCTTTGCTGTGTATCTGTTTTTTATCAATTCTAAAATATTCATAGTTGTGGTTTTTAGATGTTTTTAAAGGTATAATCTCTACAAAGTTATGCTAATAATAAATGTATACAATTTGATTAATCTGATAATGAACAGCATTTTTATGAATTTTATTTTAAAATAGAGAGTTAGAACTTTTAAGTTTAGTTATAAACAAAAAAAAAACACCAGTTAAACCGGTGTTTTTATCTATTATATTCTGTGATTGTAGTTATCTTATATCGAACGAATTTTGATTGCGAACTTGAATTGCTTCTTCAGCATGGGTGTTGAAATCATTAGTCTCAGGTGAATTTATATCTGTAATCCATTTTAAATATTCTATTAAAAAAAATATAGCATTATAAAATAAATCATAGATAGAGGCAAATGCTTCAATAACCAAATCGTAAATAGTAGCAAAAAAATCAATTAAGAAGTCTATTAGTGATGTTTTTTTATTATCCATGTTGTGAGATTTAGTAGGTAAGTATTTTGATTTTGAATCCAAAAGTAATATTTTAACTTCAAATTTGTAATCTAAATTTAGGTAAAATTTATTTAAATACCGACAAAAAACCTTTTTTTTATATTTATATAAGATAAATCTTATTTTTAATAAATTATAAAATAAAAAAAACACCAGTCTTTCGACCAGTGTTTAAATAAATTAAAACTTTTATAATAATTAGTTAACCAACTCACTTTGATTTCTGAAAACTAATTCTCCATCAAAAGAATCTAATAAAATAATGCTCTCAGGATGTATTTTTCCGCCTAGTATTTCTTTAGAAAGCTGGTTAAGCACCTCTCTTTGAATCACACGTTTTACAGGTCTCGCACCAAACTGAGGATCATAACCTTTTTCAGAAAGGTATTGTATAGCCTCGGGAGTAGCGTCCATAACGATACCTTGTTGCTCTAACATTTTGATGACGCTTTTCAACTGTAAACCTACAATTTGAGCTATGTTTTCACTAGTAAGCGGTGTAAACATTACGATTTCATCAATACGATTGATAAACTCAGGACGTACTGTCTGTTTCAACAATCCAAGTACTTCAACTTTGGCAAGTTCGGTAGCAGCTTCGACACTTCCTTTTAAATTCTCGAATTTATCTTGAATAATCTGGCTTCCCATATTAGAAGTCATGATGATAATCGTGTTTTTAAAATCAGCCAAACGTCCTTTGTTATCAGTTAAACGTCCTTCGTCCAATACCTGTAACAAAATGTTGAAAGTATCTGGATGTGCTTTTTCGATCTCATCTAGCAAAATCACCGAATATGGTTTTCTACGAACAGCTTCAGTTAATTGTCCACCTTCGTCATAACCAACGTATCCTGGAGGTGCTCCCACCAAACGGCTTACACTGTGACGTTCCTGATATTCACTCATATCAATTCGGGTCATTGCATTTTCATCGTCAAACAGATATTCTGCCAAAGCTTTTGCCAGCTCGGTTTTACCAACACCTGTAGTTCCTAAGAATAGAAAAGTTCCTACTGGTTTTTTCATATCTTGCAACCCTGCGCGACTACGACGTACAGCATCACTTACCGCTTCAATAGCTTCGCGCTGACCTACTACACGTTTACGTAATTCTTCTTCCAGATGCAATAACTTTTCGCGCTCGCCTTGTAGCATTTTCATTAACGGAATTCCAGTCCATTTGGCAACAACTTCAGCAATATCTTCACGGGTTACTTCTTCTTTAATCAATGATTGACCAGACTGATTTTCTTGTAATTGTCTGGTAAATTCAGCCAATCGCTCTTGTGCTTCTTTAATTTTTCCATAACGTATTTCGGCAACTTTACCATAATCACCATCACGTTCAGCTCGTTCAGCTTCATATTTGAAATCTTCAATTTCGGTTTTAACCATTTGAATATTATCAACAACTTCTTTTTCAGATTTCCATTTGGTATAAATTTCGTTTCTGTCTTCTTTCAGATTGGCTAATTCCAAACCTAATACTTTCAGTTTGCTTTCGTCTTTTTCACGTTTGATAGCTTCAATTTCGATTTCCAACTGCATTATTTTTCGATCCAAAACGTCTAATTCCTCTGGTTTGGAGTTAATTTCCATACGCAGTTTAGATGCAGCTTCGTCTATCAAGTCAATAGCTTTATCAGGAAGGAAACGATTGGTGATGTAACGTTGTGAAAGCGTTACAGCAGCAATAATAGCATCATCTTTAATTTGTACTTTATGATGTGTTTCATACTTTTCTTTGATTCCACGAAGGATAGAAATAGCGCTCTCTGTATCAGGTTCTTCGATCATAATTTTTTGAAAACGACGTTCCAGAGCTTTGTCTTTTTCGAAATATTTTTGATATTCGTCCAAAGTAGTTGCCCCAATAGCTCTCAATTCTCCACGAGCCAAAGCTGGTTTTAGGATATTAGCAGCATCCATCGCACCTTCGCCACCACCAGCACCAACCAGCGTATGAATTTCGTCTATAAATAATACGATATCACCTTCGGCAGCAGTAACTTCCTTAACAACTGATTTTAATCTTTCTTCAAACTCTCCCTTATATTTGGCACCTGCAATTAAGGCTCCCATATCGAGTGAAAAAACGATTTTATCTTTCAGGTTTTCAGGTACGTCTCCGTCTACAATTCGGTGTGCTAATCCTTCGGCAATAGCGGTTTTACCAACACCTGGTTCGCCGACCAACATCGGGTTATTTTTAGTTCTTCGAGTTAGGATTTGCAATACGCGTCGAATCTCTTCGTCACGACCAATTACAGGGTCAAGTTTGCCCGTTTTGGCCAATTCGTTGAGGTTTTTTGCGTATTTGTTCAAAGAGTTATAAGTATCTTCGGCAGATGCTGAGGTCACTCTCTCTCCTTTACGCAATTCTTCAATTGCCGCTTTTAACCCTTTTCCAGTTACTCCTTGATCTTTTAAAATTTGAGATACTTTACTTTTAGAATCAAATATTGCCAGAATCAAATGCTCAATCGAAACGTATTCATCGTTCATTTTTTTAGCAATAATTTCGGCTTCGTTCAAAGCGGTGTTTGCTGTTCTTGAAAGTTGAATTTCGCCACCAGATACTTTTGGGAAACTCTGTATAGTTGCGTCCAATATTTGTTGGAACAACGGTACATTGACGTTGAGTTTTTTCAAAAGGAACGGAGCTACATTCTCATCTACTTCAAAAATAGCTTTGAAAATATGTTCATTTTCTATTTGTTGTTGCCCCAGACTCTGAACCAATTGCTGTGAATGCTGAATAGCTTCCTGCGATTTAATAGTGAATTTATTAATGTTCATGATTTAAGGTTTTTATGTTTTTATATGGTTTAATGACTAACTTTGCATGATAAGTATCAAATCGTATTCCACTATAAATTTACAGACAATTTGACGTTTAAACAATGATTTTTATAAGTTTATAATGACAAAAAGACATAAAATAAGACAAAATGAGTATATTTTCTAATATTTTCGGAAGTTCAGAAAAGGAGGAGACATCCAATACCAAAGTAAATTGGATTCCATTAACTTTTTTAGGGCAATTAGATGAAATCGTGGCCTTTTCGAATCAAAATCCAATTGTAATTTTCAAACATAGCACGCGTTGTAGCATTAGTCGTTTTGCTTTAAAACAGTTTGAAAGAGAATTTGATTTTGGAGTAGATGCTTATTTTTTGGATTTAATAGAGTATAGAGATATCTCAAATGAAATTGCCGATCGTTTCAGTGTGCAGCATCAATCGCCACAATTATTATTGATTAAAGATGGGAAAGCAATTTACCATGTTTCTCACAGTGATATAGATGCAAAGGAATTAACCGAGAGATTATAAATTTTATTTTTCATAAGTTAACTATTAACTTACAAAGCTGCAGGAGACGCAAAGTATAAAATATATTTTACTTTGCTTCTCCTGCGGCTTTTGCGTGATATTGATTGAGTAAATCTAAAATTCTCCAGAAGAGCCACCACCACTAAATCCGCCATCTCCGAACTCCATTGGGGAATCTTCAACTTTAGCTTCAGATTTAAGTCCAAATTGTGAAGCGCTTACAAGAACCTGCAGATTAGCAAAAGCATTTGGATCAGTAAAACGGTCAGTTTTAAAAGTAAGTCCAGTTTCTTTGTACTTTAACTTTTTTATTGAAAAATAAGTAAATGCAAATACAACTAGTCCACCAATAGTTAAAGCTACTTCTGGTGGTAAAACATGATGATACATTCGAAAAGTAAAAATGCTAAAACATAGAGCCAGAAAACCAATCCAAAGCATCATTCGGTCTTTATTTTTCAGAGAATAGAAAAGATAAAATAAAGGAATTATTATAGTAAATGCCCAAAAGAGAAAAGAAAAAGGAATTTCAGGACTTAGCCCATTATAATAATATTCTGTAGAAAGAGAAAAGTTTAATTCTCGTACTACATAATAATTTCCAGCGAGATAAAATAGGATGAGACAGAAACCCTGTATCAATTTTAATCCTTTATGATAATAGGGTAGTGTTAGATTTTTTAGTCTTTTTTCAACAATGAAATAACTAATACCAGAAAGAAACATCATTACAAAAGGTAATATGGTTTTTCCAATTATAAGGTAATCAAATACAAAATAGCCAATACTTCCTGTAATTCCTACACAAGCAAATAATGCTAAATAGCGATTGAGATATCGTAAATAAGCAATACTAGATGTAATTGCCATAACAATAATAACCACCAAATAGTTGGGGCTATAGTTTTGTTCAAACGATAAGCCAACGGCAATTAATAATGATAAAATTCCACCCAAAATAAACGCATCATCTAATCCAAAACCAAAATAATTCATTTTTTGAGACATAACCTCTTTGGCTCCAAAACCTATAATGGCAAAAAAATAGATTAAATAATAATATTGATTGTTAAGCCCATCAATTGCTAAAAGAGATAAAAATCCGCAAATTGAGGAATAAAGAAAGCAGCCTAGTACAAAAAAAGCCAATCCGAATAAAGATATTATTTTGGCTTTTAAGTTTTGGCACTTGATAGCTGAATGCTTTGTATTGTTCTTGACTGATAAAACCCGATTGTTTCAATCGATTAGCTTCTTCATCAAGATAAGTATTGTCCAAAAGAGTTTTATCGTATGCTATCATCGGAAGTTTTTTTGTTAAAATGTTTGATTAGTTTTATAAAGCCAATAATGATAAGAACAAAATAGAAAGGAGTTGTAAAAATAAATACGCTGAAAATATCTTCTAAACCCAAGGAATCAATAAATCTTACAAAAAATATATTCATCCCAATAAAACCATATAATACGGTGAAAATGAACAAGGAAATAGATTTAATTTGAAAGCTTAAATTATAAAAATAATACGCTGCAATTCCTAAAACGATACCAAAAGGAAACCAATAATCATCACATAAATTAACCATGCAAGCAATACCAATTAAATGCAGTGAAAAAGTAAGATAAACCAAATTAAAGTGTTTTTTTAAATTGATTTTGCTCGCATACAAAGTCCAGAGTAATAGAGCTAAACCAAAAGCTAGACCAATATAACTTAAGGCGTGATTATAAAACATTTCATTTTCAAAATAATGTTTTGGATCTACAGAAAGTCCCAAATACGCTGCCATTCCGGTAATTCCAATGGATAAAACACTTTTGTTGTCAAAATAATAAGCACAAAAAAGACTGATAATTGTGGGAACCAAAATTGCCAACCCATACTGTGTTCCAAAAGTCTGATATTGAAATTGCAAATAACCCACAAAAGTACAGCTCAGAATTACAGCAGTAAGTACCAAATAATCATAAAGCGGATTGGGAAATGCAACTTCTTCTTTTTTAAAACCTTCATGATTTTTAAAACAAAAATAGAAACAGATTACAGTTACTACAAGCAACAATCCAAGAATTGCCACATGACCAATAGTGTCAATATTTTGATAAATTAGAATTCCAATTCCGGATGTAAACATCAAAATCGAAATATATAAAAGGAATTTTAATTCGTTATGAACTGAAAACAAATTCAGACTTTTATATGCCTGAATGGTTTGCAATTGTTCTTTCGTAATTGTATTTTGCTCAAATAACTTTTGTGTTGCTTGCTCTTCGAAATTCACCATATTTTTACATTTAAATGCTATCGTAAAATTATCAAAATTTTATTACTAATTTGTAATTAATAAAGAGTATATTAATTAGTTATAAGTCTAATTTTAGGTAATTTTTTTATAGTTCATTCGATTCGTTTAAAAAAATGCCAAACTTTTAAACCAAAATTGCATTCACCAAACCAATGCTGTAAATTGCCAAATTCTAAAATTCACAAGATGAAAGATTTAAAAAAATATTCAAATAAAACCAAAGCGGCTTTTATTCTGTTAATTGTTATGGTCATTATTTTGCTAAATAATTTCAACACTTTACAAGATTCTAAAAAGAGAAATGAAAACATCAATGCGATTTTCAATGATCGATTGGTTGTCGAGCAATATATCTTTAAGTACGCAAACGAGCTTCATTTTATAAAAGCCAACGCTATCCAAATAGACTTAAATGATTCTCAAAAAAGTGAAAATATCACAAAGGCATTAAATAAAATTAAAAGCATCAATACACTATATTTGAAAACAGTTTTAACAGCTAATGAAGAACAATTTTTTAAATCATTTTTATCGTCTTGCGCTGCAATAAACAAGCAAACGCAAAATAAAAATTGGAACCAAATTGGAAATTCCAGCAACGAGGCAATTGAAACACTCGTAAAGTTATCAAATCTTCAGATCAAAGAAGCAAAATTGAAAGTAGATCATTCCAATGCTTTACATAATGGACTCACAAGTTTGGGCGAGCTCGAAATCGCTTTGTTGGTCATTTTATCTGGAATCACGACCTATTTATTGATGGCAAAGAAAATCAAAGTCAAAATCCCCGAAGCTCCAAGTCTTAATTAATTTTTTGAAGCAGAAGCATCAGGAATTTTTAGAAACATCAGTCCTGCTCTACGCTACAATCTTGTGGGCTGAACCCCAGCCCACAAGGATTTTCACTTCGATCAGGGCTAGAGAAGAAATATAGTACTTCTTTCAAATTTTTTTTAAACAAAAAAAAAGATATTAAGATCATTCCAAATCCTAATATCTTTTTTAGTTTATATTTTATGAAGAACTTTACTTAATAAGCACTTTTCATTTTTTCCTTAATTTCTGCCAAACAAAGGTTGTTTATACTTCCTTCATGAGTGTGCTTGGTTTCTTTAGGCGATTGATAATTGCCAGCTTCTAATTGCTCAGCAACTGCTTTATATGCGTCTCTAAAAGGCATTCCGGCAACAACCATTTCGTTCAGAGTATCAACAGTAAACAAATAATCATATTTTTTATCGTTCAAAATTCCTTCTTTAACGGTAATATCTTTGATAGAGAAAATTGCAATATCCAAACAAGCTTTTAAGTTTTGAATCGCAGGAAACAAACCTTCTTTCAACAATTGAAAATCTCTATGATAACCACTTGGCAAATTATTTGTGATCAAAGTGATTTCATATGGTAAAGCCTGAATCTTGTTGCATTTTCCACGAATCAATTCAAAAACATCTGGATTTTTCTTGTGAGGCATAATGCTCGAACCTGTTGTAAGATGAGAAGGCAGACCAATAAAATCAAAATTCTGACTCATATACAAACACACATCCATTGAGAACTTAGCCAAAGTCGCTGCAACACTACTCATCGCAAAAGCAACCGTTTTTTCTGACTTTCCGCGACTCATTTGCGCTGCAACTGAATTGTATTTTAAAGTTTCAAAACCTAATTCTTGTGTTGTAAAAGTTCTGTTGATAGGGAAGGAGCTACCATAACCCGCAGCCGAACCAAGTGGATTTTGATCTACGATTTTCAATGCCGCATTCAACATTGTGACATCGTCAATCAAAGTTTCAGCATATGCAGAAAACCACATTCCGAAAGATGAAGGCATCGCTATTTGCAAATGTGTATATCCAGGTAAAAGTATATTTTGGTACTTCTCTGCTGATTCCATCATTAAATCAAAAAGCGTTTTAACTTGCTCTTTCAATTCAGTAACAGCATCTTTCAGATATAAATTGACGTCAACCAAAACTTGATCGTTACGAGAACGAGCAGTGTGGATTTTCTTTCCGGCATCGCCTAATTTTACAGTCAATAGATATTCAATTTTGGAGTGAACATCTTCAAAACTATCTTCAATTTCGAATTTACCTTTTTCTATATCGGCGATAATATCTTCTAACGCCAAAACCAAAGAATCGGTTTCATCTACAGTCAAAAGTCCAATTTGTGCCAACATTTTGGCATGAGCGATAGAACCTAAAGCATCATATTTGGCCAAAATCAAATCTAATTCACGGTCATTTCCAACAGTGAAATGTTCTATTTGTTTATCTGTTGGTATTCCTTTTTCCCAAAGTTTCATATTTTTATATTTTGTTTTGCAGAGTTTCTAAGAGATCCGCAAAGATTTTATTTTTTATAAATTGACTTATTTTATCGTAAATTTTCTTTTGTACCTTTTTTTAAGCAACGAAAGATAAAGCAAATTGTTTCGCAGCTCCGCTTTCTGTTGATTAGCTTCTAAAAAAATCGGTCAATATTTTGATGTATAATTCAATTCCTTCTTCAATTTCGTTGATAAATATAAATTCGTCAGCGGAGTGTGACCGCAGGCTTTCTCCTGGTCCTAATTTTAACGATTGACAACTCAAAACCGACTGATCCGAAAGGGTAGGAGAGCCATAAGTGGTTCTTCCCAGAGCGATTCCGGCCTGTACCAATCCGTGTGAAACGGGAATTGAGGACGAATTTAAATGCATCGATCGAGGAGTAACTTCCGCAGCAACATGCGCTCTTACGGTTTCTAAAATTTCGGTATTATTGTAGCGGTCTGTTACTCGAATATCAACAACCAAATGACATTCGGCAGGAACGACATTGTGTTGTTTTCCAGCATTAATCTGAGTTACGGTCATTTTTACAGGACCTAAAACTTCTGATATTTTTTCGAATTGATAGGTTTTGAACCAGTCAATTAC
>NZ_DATIDY010000094.1:0-4309 GCF_035456085.1 Flavobacterium sp. | reverse complement strand
ATACAGTATGAAACTACTAATAATTAAAAATAAGAATGCGATTAGTTTAGCCAGGAAATTACTTTCTTCTCTCAGGCTCTTAAATTGCGGAATTGATACAATAAAGCTAAACAATAAAATTCCTGAAAGAAAGTATTTGTCTGTAAAATCCATCTATCTAATTATTTCCAGTTTGTCACTACCTTCAGGAATGTGAAAAAATTTGCTAAAACATTGTTCTGTATAAGACTTATCATCTTTCCATTTCCCTTTGTAGGCAGGACCGTAAAAATTGAATACATCGCCTCTTCTTCTCAAGCTAACTACTCTGCCATTTCCGTAAAATACCAGTTCATAATTGGTATAGGGTACCCATTCTATTCCTTCTACTTCATTGTTACCAGTGAACATTGAAACAAGGTCATTACAATCTTCCGCTATTTCTTTTGAATTGGAATAGGAACATATATACTTTTCTTGAAGACTATTTTTAGCCAGATTTAAATGTGCTATTCCATTTTCTTCTTTCATAATCTCTTCTAAATCTTTCATCTTTTCTATGACCATTTTATCCAAATCCTTAATTTCAGTTAAATCCTTAGATTTTTCCCACCCAACATTTGTATAGGGTACAACTGCCTCAAACTCTTTTTTAATTATTAGAAATGGCAAATCTTTTACATCTTTATCAGGCAACTCCCAACTTAGTAATCTTTGATAGTTTGTTTTGTCTTTAGTTTTGTCTGGATAAAGATCGAGCCCAATAAGCCTGAAAGTAGCAAACTCACCCAATGTTTTTTGTCCTTCAACAGGGTATATTTTGATGGTAATAATTTGCTTTCCAGAATGAAGTATATAGTAATTCAACCAAAAAGAATTGTTACTAATACTACCACTTTTGGTGTGTGACATTTCGCCTAAAAAAAGGAGCATATCATTTAGGCGTATTTCCCAACGGCAGTTGCTGCTGTATTGCTCTAGCCTGTATTGAGGATGGGTATTGTAAATGGATGGATTGGGTGTGTTTTTTGTAAATTCTGCGATCATTTCTTCTTTGTTTAAATTAGGTTGAGAACAAGACTGTAAAGAAAATACTAGACTTAGTATTAAAATTAATTTTTTCATTTTTTTCATTTTTTTCATTTTTTTAAAAATAATAATTACCTCCCAAAATTGGATCTTTGGGTTTAGGGACCAGAGTAATTTTATGGTTTCTTGAGTTTTGCATTTTTCCGACGCTACCTTTAACCTCCACGGTAAGATAAATTCCTTCAAAAGAAACACTTGCATTGAAAAATCTACCAATTTGATCTGCTCCAAAACTTCCTTTTGTTGTAAAATAACTTTCGGCTTTGGCAGAAGCTTCTGCGGTTATGGGAACACTGTCCCCCCAAAGAATAAAACTTTTGACTTCCCATTCTCCTGAAATTTTCAGGACGACCTCTATACCAAACTTATTCTCAAGTTGTACTTCATAGTTATCATATTCCATTTTATAACTTGAGGTATAAAACCCCGATGTTTTTGCTGTTAGTCCTACCTCTCCAACTAGGGATATGGCAAAAGTAAGTTGTACTCCTAAAACTCCTAATGCAACTTCTATCGCTGTTATTGCTTGGCCTATTGCTGGTATTTTTTCGGCTACTGCAACAACATCTATTGTGCCTTTGCCCCCTATTAAAGGCGAAAGTTTTAGTTCTAATTCTAATTTTGTTCCCAGTTCCGGAGGTCTTTTCATACCCTTTGCTGTTGTTACCATATTTAACAGGCTCCAGGAAACTTGTGTACTTACAGATGGTGATAAAACCTCTATCATTACAGGTGACCTTCCTATTAAAGCCGCTATTGCACTACATTTATTTTTCGTTCCGCCAGGGAGATTTTTCAATGCGCTATTTCCCCCCTTATTTCCTATTAACAGGTTTACCATTTTCTTTACAAACAAGAACATCTTTATAAACGCAGCTATTTTTCCCTCCCATTCTTTTGAAAGATCAAAATGTTCACTGTCTTTATTCCAACTTGCACTTAAAGCTATCTTAAATTGAGTTTCTAAATCTCCGTCATAACCATCAATATCTGCAGCTTGAGCTTTATTTACAGCATCAGAAACTCTAGCCTGTCTCATTTTTACCCAAGTGTCTCTATATAAAATAGGATTTTTACAAGCATATTCAAATTTTAAATCCCATTTTATATCAGGATATACTTTTATCAATAAATTGGCACTATTATTATCTGAGAACCAACGGCATGAATGAATGTTGGCGTTATATAATGTTGCAGAATCATTGCCTTTTAAGATATTAAATTTAGGCCAAATGTATTGTAAAGGAGCAATATTAAAAGCTGATAAATCTGACTTTATAGGGATAGTTATACTACTTGCGTTTTTTACTTCTTTAAACCCGGTGTATTGTATAGAGTTTACTTTTATGCCTTTTTTATGAAGATCGGTACTTCTAAAACACTTTTTGGTTTCGTGTCCAATGACTTCAATGGTAATGTCTTTATCAATGCTTGGAGCAATAGTTTCATATACTACTTGTCCTGTATGTCCAAAATAGTCGAACAGAATATCTACTCTACGGTTATTTTTATAATCAAATTCGTCCTTATACTTTATATTATCCCGTCCTTGTTTATCATCTGTAGCATTCACTTCACCATGGCCTATACTAGTAATCCTGTTACGGGCCAAGCCATTATTTATAAAAAAATCCTTTACAGCATCGCTTCTTCTTTTAGATAATTTATCATTATAATTTTGCTTACCAATTACACAGGCATAACCATCTAATTTCATGCTGGAAAATTGATGTTCTACTAAGAATTGAAGTATATTATGTAACAATTGTTTTGATTTGGGCTCAATGGTGTCTTTATCAAAATCAAACCAAACGGAAGCTTTTATTTTCTCTAAAGGATTTGATGTTTCTAATTTACTTTTTCCTCCTTCAAAAACAATAATTGATTCGTCTTCATCCGTAATTTTTATAGTATCAAATTTACAGGATTCATATCTTTCGGCATTTATATCCGGTTTCCCAGTTTTTAAAGGTGATTGATTTGTTGAGGGTTTTATTTCTTTAGAAATAATTTTTCTGTTAATTCGTAAAAATCGGGCATGCTCAGTATCATTATCACTGTCAGTAATGTATATTTTATTAGCAGGATGAAATACTTTTACATAAAACTCTTCTGTCTCTTTTACTGGGTTAAGTTTTCCAAACCACGCATGAGTATTGTTTATTTCAAGATTTATTTCCCCATCAATAACATCTACACTCGTGTATCTATGCAATATAGGATCTGTCTTGAAATCTAAATGTCTAAAAATGTCAACACATAAATTTAAATACCCATTTAAGCCTTCGGTTTTTAAATTCAAGTATAACGTTTCTCCGTATTTAAAGAAATGGGTTTTTCTAACATCAGTACCATCATTGGTTGTAGACCATTTACTGCTTATGATTTTAGGTGTACAATTGCCTCTTACTACTAACCCAGTTTGGTTTATTAGATTTCTTTCACTGGAAAGACTTGCTTCAAGATAATATTCAAAAGGTCCGCATAAGTTTTTGGGAATCTTTACCCCATATCTGTTATTATAGGGTAATGTTTTTTGTAAAACAATCGTTCTTGTTTTTCTTTCCTGAAAAATCCAGGTTATGTTCTTTTTTTTATCCGCTTCAGGTGTTGCTTCAAACCATTTTTCTACTTCAAAGAGCACTTGTTGATTTGGAGCTATAACTACCTTTTCATTTGGAGTGGACAAATCGCTTTTAACAATTCCTACACCACTCCATTTTATTTTTTTTACACCTTTTGCCATTTTAAGATACTTTTTAAAATCAATTAAATATCACTTATACCTTCATGCTTAGCTTTTTTCGAATACATTTCTCTCACATCCACCATTGGGTTTACAAGATTATGCACCATTGGCTCAGCATTTTTAAAATTTTGTCCGCCGGGTTCAGCTGTTTGTCCGTGGTCTGTAATTTCTATACAATCGGGTGCTCCCATGGGGCAGGTTGCTTTGCTGTCTTCAAGTAGTATTTTACCCTGATTACTTAAGGTTACTTTATCATAAAAACCGCTCCATTTTGTTATTACGGCCTGACAGGGCAAAAAGCTATTGCCTGCAGGCTGTTTCTTGCATTTTCCAAAAGTGTTTTTTTCTAAAGTCTGTCCAATTTCTTTGGTGGTAGCAATTAGTTTTTCTGAACCTTCTTTATCATTTCCAAAATGTTTTTTGTGTGATTTGACTTTTATCTTATCGGTCTTAGACGGATCTTCACTAAACTTGCATTTGCAAGTGGCTCCC
>NZ_DATIDY010000093.1:0-2881 GCF_035456085.1 Flavobacterium sp. | reverse complement strand
ACAACCCCCACATAACAGCCACTACAACGGATTTGGGCATTGGGCTTAATGGAAAGATGGTTTTGTATTTGGGATGATTTGGCAAATCCGAATATAGGGCTTAATTTAGTCCCAAACCCGCTGTAGTGCCAAGACGTTATGTGTAACCTTATAAGAACTATGAAGACACTCTCCCTAACAATATTGACCATTTTGACTTTGGGTTTTCATATACCGAAAAAGGAAACTATTTTCTTGGGGACTGTTAAGACAGATACTAAAAACAAAGACAATATTTTTGGACTTTACATCGAATTTAGGGTTGATACATTAATTATTGCGAGAAACATTATTCAACAAGACGGAACCTTTAAAATTTCGGCAACGGCTGACAAAGATTTTGACATTTATTATCGTGGTATTGGTGTTGGCGATACTTACGTTCAGACAATAAAGGCGACCGAAAAAGACACTGTTTCGTTGACTTTCAAAATACCGAAGGACTACAAAAAGCATTTTGGAAAAACTGTTTGTCCAAAGTGTAATAAACATGACCAAACAGTTCCTATTCGTTATGGACTTGGAAGTTCAATCATAGTTCGACACATTAACAGCCAAGGCGACACAATATACACTCCTAAGGACAATAAAAAATATTATGATGGTGGTTGCGTAACCTCTGACATTGATTCTAAATACTTTTGCGAACGAGATAAAATAAAATTTTGACAACAACCCTAGTAGAAAAGGCTACACATAACAGCCACTACAACGGATTTGGGCATTTGGCTTAATGGAAAAATGGTCTTGTATTTGGGATGATTTGGCAAATCCGAAGAATGGGCTTAATTTAGTCCCAAACCCGCTGTAGTGCCAAGACGTTGGCAGAAATATTCCCTCAAAAAACGAAAAATCAAAAGCAGTGAAAAAAATCATTCTAATATTTATTTTAATTGGATCGCAATTTGGATTTTCTCAAGAACTAAAAGAAATTGAAAAGTTATCAAGTTTATGCAAAACTTGGGGATTTCTAAAATACTATCATCCAAATGTATCCAAAGGAGATTATAATTGGGATGAGCAATTGTTAATTATTCTACCTAAAGTTGAACAAGCTAAAAACAGAGAAGAACTATCTAAAGTATATCTGGATTGGATAGAAAGTTTAGGAACAGTTAAAGTTTGTAAAACTTGTAATGAATTAAGCGATCAAAAATATTTTGACAAAAATTTCGACCTTTCTTGGACACAAAGCACCGAATCATTTACTGATGAACTTACTATTAAGCTAAAATATATTGAAAACAATAGATTTCAAGGCAATAGTTATTATGTTACTTCTACTAATATTGGGAATATAGAAATTAAAAATGAACCAAAATATGACAATTTTGAATTCCCAAATGAAAACTATCGATTGTTAGGCTTATTTAAGTTTTGGAATACTATCGAGTATTTCTATCCCTATAAATACTTAACAAATCAAAACTGGAATGAAGTTTTAAATGAAATGATTCCGAAATTTATAAATGCTAAAAACCCAACTGAATACCATTTAGCTATGCTTGAAGCAGTTGTGAAATTGGATGATAGTCATGGTATTTTTAAAACAAAATTTACAACAGAATATTTTGGTACCAAGTTTATTCCTGCAAAAATGAAAATAATGAATAATAAAGTAATCGTAACTGGTTCTTGGAACGATTCATTATCAAAAATTAATGATTTGAGAATAGGAGACATCATTGAAAAAGTTAATGAAAAAACCATACAGGATATTCTTAATGAAAAATTAAAATATATTGCTGGTTCAAATCTTAATAGCAAATTAAGAAATACATATTATACTATTGCGAATGGAAATGTAGATACTGTATCCATTTCTGTAAATCGCAATGGTAAATTTTATGATAAAATAATTCATCGATACCCTTTTGATTTGATTTTCGGAAAAAATATTAAAAATGAAAAATATAAAATATTAGAAAATAATATTGGATATATTAATATGGAAGCTTTAGAAATCAAAGATGTTGACGAAACAATGAAAAAATTAAACAACACTAATGCTATTATTATTGATATTAGAAACTATCCTAATTTTATACCTTATTTAATTGTAAACTATTTAAGTTCAGAAAAAAAACCCTTTCTTAAAACAAATATTCCAGATTTAAATTATCCTGGAAAATTTATATGGAAAGAAACTGCTACAGCTGGAAAAAATAATAAAGACCATTTTAAAGGTAAAGTTGTTTTGCTTGTAAATGAAGAAACTCAAAGTAGAGCTGAATTTTCTGTAATGTGTTTGCAAACAGCAAATAATGTAATAACAGTTGGTAGTCAAACTGCTGGAGCTGATGGCAATATGAGTTACATTGAATTTATTGGTGGGTATAAATCAGGAATGTCGGGTACTGGAATATATTATCCTGACGGAACAATTACACAAAGAAAAGGAGTTAAAGTAGATATAGAAATACTTCCAACAATAAAAGGGATCCAAGAAGGAAAAGATGAGGTATTAGAAAAGGCAATTGAAATAATTAGGACAGAAAAATAAATACTTCTGCCAACACACGCTACAAGCAAGCTGGGCATTTGGCAAAATTTGAAGATGGTTTTGTATTTGAAAAAATTATTTTTAACCGAAAGTTTAGGCTTTCTTAATCCCAGCCTGCGTGTAGCGCGAGAACGTTATGTGGGAGTTGAAAAAAGAAATTTACTGCTAAAATCACGTTTTTTTAAAAGCGAATTGTTGCGCAGAAAATCGAAATACAGAAACCTAAAATTAGAGTTTTAATCGGAACTTGAATTTCGGAGTTTCTATACTGAATCCGAAATGCAAAACTTGAAAAGCAGAAACTTGAATTTCAGGGTTTCTAAACTGAATCTGAAAAAC
>NZ_DATIDY010000092.1:0-31883 GCF_035456085.1 Flavobacterium sp. | reverse complement strand
CCATTCTTTTTTAGGCAATAAAAAATTGCAACAAAAAAATAATCTTTGGTTTGTTGTCATACTGATTCATTTTGGTTAATTATAAGTGTAGTTTTTACATTTGTAAATTTAAATAAAAAAAAAGCATAAAAACAAATTAATCTGATAAAAAAAGGTTTAAAAAAAAATTGATATCATAAAATATCGATTAAATTGAAAGAATATCTGTATTTATTGTTGACAAAAAACGTTTTCGTAAAATATAAACAACTATAAATGAGATACTTGGTAAAGTAATTAATAAAAGCGAAGCGACTTTATTATTTTTTTATTTACTAAGAAAAAATATAAAAATCTATAAGTTTTTATTTATTAAAATTAGTTAAATTTTGAATTTTAACGTTGAAAATTGGATCAAAATCCGTCCTTAAATGTAAATTTAACACTTAATTATGTCTGGTATATTGAAAAAATGCGTTGTAATCTTTATTTTATCGCTAGGGCAATATGTATTTTGTGATATTTTTATAAAGATGAGTAGATGCTGTATTTATTGTAAATCAACTAATTGTCTTTATTGTTCAGATAAGTGTATAACCAACACTAAATATAATTTGGTAGTTTTATGGAAGTTCTTATATTTACGTCATATATATAAAGGATATGTTAAACAGTTATAGTGCAGAAGATAAAGTATTACTAGCAGTTGATTGCATCATTTTTGGTTTTGATGACGATGGGTTGAAGATTCTTTTGATTAAAAGGGATTTTGAACCAGAGAAAGGGAAGTGGTCACTAATGGGTGGATTTCTTAAAAAAGAAGAGGTACTTGATGAAGCAGCAATCCGAATTTTACATACCTATACAGGATTGCAGGATATTTATATGGAGCAACTTTATACGTATAGTGAGATTGACCGTGATCCTGTAGAAAGAACAATTTCAGTTGCATATTATGCTTTGATTAATATAGAAAATCACAATGCTGAACTGATTCAGAATTATCATGCCAAATGGTTTAGTGTATCTGAAGTGCCAAAATTGATTTTTGACCACGATAAAATGTTGGCTCACGCTATCAGAAGATTGCGTTATAGAACTTCAATGCGACCTGTAGGTTTCGAGCTTTTGCCAGAAAAGTTTAAGATGAGTCAGTTACTTAAGTTATACGAATCGATTTTGGATAAAGAAATCGATAAGCGAAATTTTATCAGCAAAATAAATTCATTAGATATTTTGATAAAATTGGATGAAAAAGACATGACAACATCTAGAAAAGGATCGTATCTATATACTTTTGACAAGGAAAAATATGATGCAAAACTCTTGAATGATTTTGCCATAAATTTTTAAAAAAGGATAATCAGTTTTAATTTTAGATAAACAAAAAAGGAAGTTTCTATTGCAGAAGCTTCCTTTTTCCAATTAAATCCTATTTGAAATAGATTGTTTCTAACTATTCCCTTTTTGATAATCGGCTAAGAATGTTGCCAATCCGCTATCGGTAAGTGGGTGTTTTAGTAAACCTTCAATGGCGCTTAAAGGTCCGGTGATTACATCGGCACCAATTTTGGCACAATTCATAATATGCATGACGTGACGAACAGAGGCGGCTAATATTTGAGTTTCAAAACCATAATTGTCATAAACCAATTTAATTTCCTGAATAAGGTTCAGTCCATCTGTAGAAATATCATCCAATCTTCCGATGAAAGGCGAAACATAAGTCGCACCAGCTTTGGCGGCAAGCAGCGCCTGACCAGATGAAAATACTAGTGTGCAATTAGTTCTGATCCCTTTATTTGAGAAATATTTTATCGCCTTTATTCCGTCTTTGATCATTGGGATTTTCACCACGATTTGTGGATGTAATGCTGCCAATTTTTCTCCCTCGGCAACCATTCCTTCAAAATCTGTCGAAATTACCTCGGCACTTACATCTCCATCTACCAATTCACATATTTTTACATAATGTGCTATAATATTGTCGGCTCCAGTGATTCCTTCTTTTGCCATTAGGGATGGATTAGTCGTTACGCCGTCTAATATTCCCAAATCGTTGGCTTCTTTTATGTCTTTTAAATTTGCTGTGTCTATAAAGAATTTCATGTCTTTGTTTTTTTTATAAAGTTGCTGAGCTTCTGAGCTTCTAAGTTTCTGAGTTTTTTGAAGTTGCTAAGATTAAAGTCTTAGTAACTTAGAGGCTTAGCAACTTAGAATCTATTTTCTTTCTTCAATATATTTTAGAATTTCGGCACTGGCGCTTTGAGGTGTGAATCCAAATTTTTCGTCCAAAACTCCTGCAGGTGCTGAATAACCGAAATGGTCTAAACCGATAATTTTTCCGCTATCGCCAATTAATCCTTCAAGGTTTAAGGGAAGTCCGGCGGTAAGTCCGAAAACTAATTTTCCTTTTGGAATAATGCTTTCCTGGTACGATTTAGGTTGTGATTTGAATAAACCTTCGGATATGATTGAAGCAATATTTATTTTCAAATTATGATCTTTTTCTAAAATGGCTGCGGCTTCAATTAATGTCGATACTTCCGATCCATTTGCAATCAAAGTAATATCTGGATTTGAAGTTTCTTTTACCAAATAACCTCCTTTTGCAGCAGCTGAAGCTTCCTGATATCTGGAATTTGCAGCTGGAATATCTTTAATTCCTTGTCTTGAAAGAATTAAAGCAGTTGGCGTTTTAGTGTTTTTCAAAGCGATATCCCAAGCTACAGACGTTTCAATTGCATCGGCTGGACGTAATGCCAATAAACTATTGTGTCCTTTATGGTTTTTAACTTTTTCTAACAAACGCATTTGCGCCTCTTGCTCAATTGGCTGATGTGTTGGTCCATCTTCTCCAACTCTGAATGAATCGTGAGTCAAGACATATTTCACCGGTAATTCCTGTATTGCCGCTAATCTGATCGCTGGTTTCATATAATCTGAAAACACAAAAAACGTTGCTACTACTGGAATTACACCACCATGTAAAGCAATTCCATTTGCGATAGCGGTCATTGTTAATTCCGCTACACCTGCTTGTAAAAAGGCACCGCTGAAATTATTTTTTTGCAAAACAGATGATTTCTTTAAGAATCCATCAGTCTTGTCGCTATTGGATAAATCGGCAGAAGAGACAATAATATTTTCTACATTTTCAGCCAAATAAGCCAATACAGCAGACGATGCATCTCTGGTTGCAGCGTTTGGTTTTTGAACTACACTGCTTAAATCTAAATTTGGCAATTCGCCAGATAAAAACAATTGTAATTTTTTTGCCAACTCTGGATTTTCATTTTCCCATTGGCTGATTTTTAGTTTTTTTGAAGCTGCGTTTTTAGTTTTCTTCGCTATAACTTCTGAATAATGAGAAGCTACTTCTTCGAAAATTGCAAAAGGATCTTCTGGATTTGCTTTAAGATTTATAAGCGTTTTGATGTAATCTGCTTTAGTGTCTCCAATCGGTTTTCCGTGCAATTCGCATTCGCCTTCATACATATCACCGTCACAAGTAACGCAACCTCTTCCCATAATGGTTTTTCCGATAATCAAGGTCGGTTTCTCGGTTTCGTTGTTTGCTGCATCTAATGCTTTTCTAATTGCCGAATGGTCATGACCATCGATTGTAATTACATTCCAACCCCAAGATTGGTATTTCAAAGCAGTATCTTCAGAAGTAACTTCATCGGTCATTGACGAAAGTTGCACATCATTGGAATCATAAAACATGATGAAATTGTTTAGTCCCAAATGTCCGGCGATTCTACCGGCTCCTTGTGAAATTTCTTCCTGGACCCCACCATCGGTGATGAAACCGTAAATTTTATGATCGAATAATCCTTTGAAACGTGCATCTAGGAACTTAGCCGCAATAGCAGCTCCAACTCCCATCGTATGTCCTTGTCCTAATGGTCCTGAAGTGTTTTCGATTCCTCGTAAAACATCAACTTCAGGATGACCCGGAGTTACCGAGCCCCATTGTCTGAACTGTTGAAGATCTTCTTTTTTATAATTGCCTAATAAAGAATATTGTGCATACATCAAGGCTGATAAATGGCCCGCATCCATGAAGAAACGGTCTCTAAAAGGCCAATCCATTTGAGTTGGATCGTAGTTTAAATATTCAGTGTATAAAATGTGCATAAAATCAGCACCTCCCATGGCACCTCCCGGATGTCCTGAATTTGCTTTTTCTACCATAGAAATAGCCAATGCTCGAATGTTGTCAGCGGCTAATTGGTCAATTTGTTGATTCATAATCTAAATTGTTTTTTGTTTTTATAGTGGTTTAATGGTTTTAATAATTTTAGATCACTTGGTTTTATGGCAGATACTAACAATTTTGGCGGTTTTTATTATTTCTTCGAATGCCAATTTCGTATTTAAATAACTAATTATTTATAAAAAAGGATGGTTTAAAATAATAAGTGTAAAAAATACATTTGCAAATATAACTAAATTAGTTTTATAAAAACAAAAAAAGCAAATATCATTTTTTATATTGATAATTGATTTTAAAAGAGCTCTAATGCTGTTTTAGAATATTCGTGTTGGATGCTACAATGAATTTCGAATAATCAATGCACTTTTATTTTCAATTTGTTCTTTTTTTCCAGTTAGAACCATTTGGGCCAATAGTTTTCCCATTGCTGTAAAATCGGTCGAAATGGTTGTGATTCCATTTGAAACGACTTTTTTTAATGGCGTTTCATTATACGAAATAATACCAAAATCAGTTCCCAATTTTAGATTTTGTTCTCGGGCTTTTTCAATTACACGAACCAAATCTCTATCATTTGGAATAACGTAAACACTTCCGATAGTGATTTCGTTATCTGTAAATTCTGAAATAATTTCATAATTGATATCACGCTCTGTGCAATAATTTACAAAACCTATTTTCATTGCTGGTGGTTCTCTAAAACCAGGAAAAATCATAATGAATTTTTTGTATTTATTCAATCTGGATTTCCCTTTATTGAGTCCTTCGTAGATGTCTTTTTTATGATTTTGATAGATAGCGGGATATGATTTTAGATGCTCATTTGTCTGATCCAGAATGATTACGTCATTTACTGGTAGGGTTTTTATGAAAGAAACTACATCAATTAAATTGGTCGGCATGATGATGTATTTTGTATAATTTCCGTTACTATCATTTATCAATTTTTGAAAAACCTGAACATTAAAATGATGAAAGAAAATATCGACCTGAACATTTTTTCCAATATTTTTTAGAAAAGAATTATAAATATCTTCTTTAAAAATATTAAGCTCATCAAAAAGTAAGAATATTTTTTGTTTTATCGTGATTTCAGTGCTTTTCACGTAATATCCTTTTCCTGGAATGGCATAAATTATACCTCTTTTTTTGAGATCGTCATAGCCTAATAATACCGTATCACGAGATAAAGAGAAAGCCAAACAAACTTTATTTACCGATGGAAGCCGGTCTCCTTTTGTAAGTTTTTCCTCCTCAATTGCTTTTTCAATTGAGCTGATAATTTGTTTGTATTTTGGAATTCCAATGTTGTTTTGAATCGAAATTATTTTCATGAGAAAAGTTGGTTTTTTAACAAATTTACTAAAAACTGGTAGGTACTGGTATTGGAGTGCTAATTTAACATATAATTTTGGATTTCACATTTAATAAAAAAATTAAGAAAAAAAAATACATTTCATAAATTAATACTGTTTATCTAATCAAATGTTAATCATAAAGAGTGATTGGTAAGAATTGCATTTATTTTTTATATGATAAATTTTTTTAACAATTAGCTTAATTTATTTTATAAAAATCTAAATTAAAATAATTGCCATTTTAATAACGAGCTGAATTTAGTGGGTTTTCTCTATCCTCATTTTGTAAAAACCACAACTATTGACTATGAATATTTTTATAACTAACCAATTTAAAAAACTATGATTTTATGAAAGACACAATGAACTTAAATCAGTTAGTGAGGGTAAAAGTGTCCTTGCTTCCAAAATTTACAATGTTGATTTTTATTATGTTTTCCTGTATTAGTTTACATGCTCAAAATAAAATAACCGGAACCGTAAATGATCAAAAAAGCAATCAGCCAATTATCGGGGCTTCTGTCTCAGTTAAAGGAACAAACAACTCTGCAACTACAGATTATGATGGAAATTTCACTTTGGATGTAGATAATCCAAATGCAATACTTGTTTTTTCATACGTTGGCTTTGTAAAAGTTGAAGAAGCGCTAAACGGGAGAAACCAAATTAAAGTAAGCCTTAAAGAGGAAAACAATGCCTTGAATGAGGTTATTGTAATTGGTTATGGTACTATTAAGAAAAGTGACATGACTGGTGCTGTAGGTGGCTTGAAAGGATCTCAATTAGATTCTCAAAGCAACAACAATGTGGGTAGTGCAATTCAAGGAAAAATTGCAGGTGTAACTGTTGAATCGGATGGGGGAGCGCCTGGATCCGGGACCAAAATTCAAATTAGAGGGGCAGGTTCATTAAATAATAATAATCCTTTGATCTTAGTTGATGATATTGCAGTTGCCTCTATGAATAATCTTAATCCTTCGGATATAGAATCAATTCAGGTGTTGAAAGACGCTTCGGCTGCAGCAATTTATGGTTCTAGAGCGGCAAATGGAGTAATTTTGATTACCACTAAAAGCGGTAAAAAAGGAGATTTAAAAGTTTCTTTTAATTCTTCTTTTGGGGTGTCGACTGTTGCGAATGAGTTAAGCTTATTAAATCAAGAACAATGGGCAAAAGTGAGTACTGCTGCATATGCCGCTGCCGGTAAACAGCCACTTCCTATTGCATTAAATCCTGAAGTTGGAGGTGCAGGAGTTGATTGGCAAGATGAAATATACAGATCTGCAGCCACTCAGAATTATTCATTGGGATTAGCTGGAGGTACTGATAATGCAAAATATAGCATGTCTCTAAGTTATTTTGATCAGGAAGGAGTTGTTAAAGAAACAAATTATGATCGTCTTAATTTTAGAGTTAAATCTGATTACAAAAAAGGTATTTTCAAAATTGGAGAAACAGTAATGTTAACCAAAGAAAAAAGAAAAGATTTACCAGGTGTTCCTGGACAAGGGAGCAATGTTGTTGGTTCGGCTATTTCTATGATACCAGGTTTTGCCATTTATAATGAAAATGCTGTTGGAGGATATGGCGGAGCATCTGGTGCGGTAACAGATATATTCAATCCAGTTGCTGCTCTAAATCTTTTTGATGTTAGGAATAATTATTATCAGGCGTTGGTTAATGCGTATGCTGAAGCAAGTTTTTGGGACGGTTTTAAATATAAACTAAATGTTGGTGCTACTGTTTCTGAACATAAAGGCTATACTTACACCCCTCGTTATGAAGTAGGAGGATTTTTTAAAAACTTGAAAAATACTTTGGCAGAAAGAAGTGATATGACTCAATATTATCAAATTGAGAATACTTTGAATTATGCCAAATCTTTTGGTAAACACTCGGTAAATGTTTTGGCGGGATATACAGTTTATAACAATAAATATAGAGCTATTTCGGGTTCTGTTACAGGATTACCTGATGGCATACATGTTATGGCAGGAGGAGAAGAGCCTTCGTCTGTTGGTTCTGCTTCCGAAAATAATTTAATATCCTATTTGGGTCGTGCTATTTATTCGTATGATAATAAATATATTTTAACGGCTACTTTTAGACGTGATGGATCTTCACGTTTTAGCCCGGAGAACAAATGGGGTAATTTCCCATCTATATCTGCAGCATGGGGAATTGGAAAAGAAGACTTCTTTAAAAATTTAAACACTCCAATAACTGATTTTAAAATTCGTGGTAGTTATGGTGTGTTAGGAAATCAAGAAATTGGAGATTATCAATATCTTGGCTCGATAACTTCTGGAATTAGTTATGCTGTTGGAGAACCAAATACCTTATGGATTGGAAATATTCAACAGGATTACCCAGCTCTTGGGTTAAAATGGGAATCTACAGCAACAGCAGATATTGGTTTAGACTTGTCTTTATGGGATGGTAAATTGGACTATACTTTTGACTACTTTCAAAAAACTACAAGCGATTTGCTTTTGAGAGTGCCCGTTCCATTGTCTGTCGGATCAAGCAACGATCCTTATACAAATGCTGGTGAAGTTACCAACAAAGGATTTGAAATGGGACTTACGTATACTGAAAAAATTGGAGCTGTTAATTTTTCAGTTAGCGCAAATATTTCAAGTGTAAATAATCGTGTTACAGAACTTAGTACAGGAAGCCAGATTTTGGAAGGTGCTACAGGTTCTTTCCACGGCGCACCAGTTACATATAGCAAAGTTGGATATCCGATTTATTCTTTCTTTTTAGTAAAAACTGATGGGTTATTTAGATCACAAGAAGAAATTGACGCACATAGCGTAAACGGAGTTCTTATCCAGCCTAGAGCAAAAGTAGGCGATATAAGATACGTTGATTACAATGGTGACGGTCAAATTGATGGAAACGACAGACAATTCAGAGGAAGTGCTTTCCCAGATTACGAATATGGATTTAGAATTCAGGCTGATTGGAAAGGGGTTGACTTCACTATCGTTGCTCAAGGTACTCAAGGAAATAAAATATACAATGGAAATAATACTGATATAGCAACAGTTAGAGCTAATATCAATTATTCTACAGCAACTTTAGATTCTTATACATTTAATCCAAATTCAAATTTTCCAAGATTAGACATTGATGATTTAAATGATAATGGAGCTGATTATTCAGATCGTTTTCTTGAGAACGGATCTTATTTTAGAATTAAAACTATTCAACTTGGGTATGCACTTCCATCTAGTTTAACAGATAAAGTTAAAATTGATAAACTTAGATTTTATTTAGCTGGTGATAATCTTTTCACAGAAACAAATTATTCGGGTTATAATCCAGATGTTTCAAAAGGCAATTCTAATGCTTCACTTGCATTAGGAGGTAGAGGAATCGATTACAAATCTTATCCTCTAAGTAAAACTATAACTTTTGGAATGCAACTTAACTTTTAAATCGACTAAAATGAAAAAGAAATTAATCATATTATTTTTTATAGGAGGACTTTTAACTATGAGTTCTTGCAGTGAGGATCTTGACCTAGGAAATCCAAATAAATTGACAAATGAATCTTTTTGGAAAACGCCACAAGACTTAGAATCAGGTGTTGCGACAATTTATAATGCTTTGGTAGATAACAATAATGCTGGTTATTGGGAAATACAGGCAATGCAATTAAAAGAAAACAGAACAGAAAATTTTATTGCACGTAATGACGTTCAAGGACGTTATGCGGTGTCTACTTATAAAAATAGTCCAAGTACCGGAGAAACAACAGGTATATACAAAACATGCTATATTGGTATATTCCGTGCTAATCAGGTGATTCATTATGCTCCGCAAATTCAAAATATTGATGAGACTAAAAGAAATCAACTAGTTGCCGAAGCTACTTTCTTAAGAGGATTGAACTATTTTAATCTAGTGATAGAGTTTGGTAGTGTGCCAATTTTTACGGATATCGCCGCTAATCAAGAGGATTATTTTAAAGCAAAATCAACTGAAGAGGAAGTATGGAAACAAGTAATTGCTGATTTTGAGTTTGCAGCAAATAGTGCTCTTACTGAAAATTATCCTGATACGCAAAAAGGGAGAGCGACAAAAAATGCAGCTATTGCTTATCTTGGAAAAACCTATTTGTACATGAAAAATTGGGCAAAAGCCGAAGAGCAATTTGCTAAACTAGTGAATAATGAAGCTACAAATGGTTACGGACTTTTGGATGATTATGCACAACTTTTTGATGGAAAACATGAAAACAGTAAAGAATCTGTTTTTGAAATCCAATTTAGTAAAGTAGGAGGAACAACTATCTGGGGAGGTGAACCATCTGAAAGAACGAGAGCTACAACTATGGCTCAGGAATTAGCTCCCGGCGAAGTAGGAGGTTGGTTCGAATTGTTGCCTACAAAAACTTTGCTTGATGCAATGACCAAAGAAAAAACAGTTACTGGTGAATTTGATCCTAGAGCTACAGCTACCTTGGCATGGAATTATCCCGGAAGTGTTTATTATACCTATGATTTTGCATCTAAATTTGGAGCAAATGCAATATGGATCAAGAAAAATCAAAATTGGTGGAATAAAGATGAAGGAGATTGGAAATCAGAATTAAATGAATATGCAATGCGTTATGCTGATGTTATTTTGATGCTTGCCGAAGCGAAAACAATGCAAGGAAAAGTTGCAGAAGCAGCTCCACTTGTGAAAAGAATCAGAGACAGAGCAAAGTTAGCTGATATTTCAATGGCAGGCTGGACACAAACACAAATGATGAATGAGATTATGCATCAAAGAAATGTGGAGTTTGTTCGTGAAGGCCTTCATTGGTATGATTTAAGAAGATGGGGTACTTTGGAAACTGTTATTAAATCTAGCTTAAGAGAAGGATATGCCAATTTTTCAGCCAAATATTTTTATTATCCAATTCCGGCAAGTGAGTTGAATAATAATCCAAAAATGACTCAAAACGCGCCTTGGTAATAGTAATTGTTTTTCTTAGTGATTAGTTTTTGGGTGTCATTTTTTAAAACTGCTGTAGAATTTTTTGGTTTAATAATACAGAAATTTTAATACAAGATGAATTTTTGAAAGTATTAAAAAAACAGTTTAATATTAATTAGTAATAAAATAATCTCTCAGATATATACTTTTTATAAATTAGATGTGATAATGAGAATAAAAATGGCACCCAGAGACTAATAAAAAACAAATAAAATTTGAGCAAATGATTAATTGTAGTAATACTGTAATTAATCATTTGCTCTTATTTGTCAGAATATTTTTTGTTGGTTGAAATGGTAATAATAATAAAAACAAATAAAGGTTGTTGGTATAAATAAGGATTTAATATAATTGATTGAATATGAGAAATAATACAATTTTAACTTGCTTTCTGGCTGTTTTTTCGCTGGCTGTCTTCGGACAAGAAAAGCAGGGAAATAATGATTGGGAAAACCCAGCAGTATTTCAAATTAATCGTGAGCCAGCAAGAGCCGCATTTTTACCATATGCTGATGAGCCTTCTGCTATTGCAGACGATTATACACGTTCGCCTTGGTTCTTAACTCTGGATGGTATATGGAAATTTACTTGGTCGCCAACCCCAGATCAACGTCCAAAAGATTTTTTCAAAAATGATTTTAATACCATTAATTGGGGAGAAATTTCGGTTCCTTCCAACTGGGAATTAAAAGGATATGGTATTCCAATTTATACCAATATAACTTACCCTTTTGTCAAAAATCCTCCATTTATAAACCATGAAGACAATCCGGTTGGATCGTATAAAAGAAGTTTTGAATTGCCTAAAAACTGGGATGGCAGACATGTTTTTCTTCATTTTGAAGGCGGAACGTCAGCAATGTATATTTGGGTAAATGGTGAAAAAGTAGGTTACAGCGAAAACACCAAAAGTCCAACCGAATTTGATATTACCAAATATGTAAAATCAGGAAAGAATGATGTTGCCGTTGAGGTTTATCGCTGGAGTGATGGGTCTTATCTAGAAGATCAGGATTTTTGGCGTTTGTCAGGAATAGACCGCGATGTCTACCTATATAGTACGGACGATGTTAGGATTGCAGACTTTTTTGCCCGTCCTGATCTTGATGCATCTTATAAAAATGGAAGTCTCGAGGTTGATGTGAAGTTAAAAAACATGAACTCGGCTAGTAAAAATAATCAATCTGTTGAAGCTAAATTAGTCGATGCTTCGGGAGAAACAATTTTCACCAAAACAACAAAAGTTAACATAAAAGCGAATTCTTTTGAATCAATTGTAATCAATCAGGAAGTAGCTTCTCCAAAATTATGGAGCAACGAAACACCCAATCTTTATACATTATTATTAAATGTAAAAGACGAAAAAGGAAAGCTTATTGAAACAGTTGGAACTCAAATTGGGTTTAGAAAAGTAGAGCTTAAAAACGGTCAACTATTAGTTAACGGCATTCGCATCATGGTTCATGGAGTAAATATTCATGAGCACAATCCTGTCACCGGACATTATCAGGATAAGGCTACGATGATGAAAGACATCAGACAAATGAAGCAATTGAACATCAATGCAGTTCGTTGCAGCCATTACCCAAACAATTTAATGTGGGTAAAACTTTGTAATCAATACGGTTTGTTTTTAGTAGATGAAGCCAATATCGAAAGCCACGGAATGGGAGCTGCGTTGCAAGGTCCTTTTGATAAAACTAAACATCCAGGATATCTTCCGGAATGGAAAGCAGCTCACCTGGATCGCATCTACAGTTTAGTTGAAAGAGATAAAAACCAGCCTTCGGTTATTCTTTGGTCGTTAGGAAATGAGTGTAGTAACGGACCAGTTTTTAAAGATGGATATAATTGGATTAAAAATAGGGACAAAACAAGATTAGTGCAATTTGAACAAGCAGGAGAAGAAGAAAATACAGATATAGTTTGCCCGATGTATCCAAGTATGGAGTATATGAAAGAATATGCTGCTCGCAAAAATGTAAAACGTCCTTTCATTATGTGTGAGTACGCTCATGCGATGGGAAATAGTACAGGTAACTTTCAAGAATATTGGGATGTTATTAAAGGCAGTGACAATATGCAGGGAGGATTCATTTGGGATTGGGTCGACCAAGGATTTGAAGTAAAAGATGAAGCTGGTCGCAAATATTGGGCTTATGGTGGCGATATGGGAAGTCAGAACTATACAAATGATGAAAATTTTTGTCACAATGGATTAGTTTGGCCAGATCGTACGCCACATCCCGGAGCTTTTGAAGTAAAGAAAGTGTACCAAGATATTATTTTTAAAAATGTCGATGTCAACAAAGGACTTATAGAAATCGAGAATGGTTTTGCCTACACAAATTTGGACAAATATCTTTTTAAATACGAAGTCTTAAAAAATGGTATAGTTATAAAAACTGGAGTTTTTGATGTTACGCTGGCTCCTCAACTTAAAAAACAAGTGCAACTTGATTTACCAAATATAACTGCTAAAGAAGGTGAAGAATACTTTTTAAATGTTTTTGCTTACGCCAAAGAAGGAACGGCTGTTTTACCTGAAAATTTTGAAGTTGCCAGAGAACAATTTTCATTAGCAGAAAATAAATATTTCGCTAAAGTTGCTGATTCAAAAGGGAAAGCAAACCTAACTGATGAAAACAATCGTATCACTATCAAAGCCGCAAATGTTGAGGTTGTAATCAATAAAAAAACTGGCTTGATGCAGCAATATAAAGCCAATGGAGAGCAGGTTTTCAATCAGTTGCCGGTTCCAAATTTTTGGCGTGCTCCTACAGATAATGATTTTGGAAATTACATGCATGTACGCAGCAATGTCTGGAGAACCGTTGGAAGAATTAGTGCTTTAGATAAAATAGAAGTAAAAGAAGATGCTGGTAAAACAACCGTTGTTGCTACACTTTTTTTAAGCGATGTAGCTTCCTATTATACCATTACGTATTCTATGGATGCCGATGGAAGTTTAACTATATTCAATTCATTTAAAGCCGGATCTAATCCATTGTCCGAAATGCCACGTTTTGGAATGTTATTTTCTCTTAAAAAAGAACTTGACAATTTTGAATATTATGGTAGAGGTCCTTGGGAAAATTATAATGACAGAAACACTTCTTCACTAACAGGAATCTATCAAAGTAAAGTTGCTGATCAATATGTTCCTTATACAAGACCTCAGGAAAATGGATACAAAACAGATGTTCGTTGGTTAACACTCACCAATGCTAATGGAAATGGAATCCAAATTGAAGGTTTGCAACCATTAGGAGTAAGCGCATTAAATAATTATCCAGAAGATTTTGATCCGGGTTTAACCAAAAAATATCGCCATATTAACGATATAACGCCTCGCCATGAAGTGGTGGTTTGTGTTGACTTAAAACAAAGAGGTGTAGGTGGTGATAACAGTTGGGGACAACTTCCACATGAGCAATATCTTTTAAAAGGTAAAGAGTATAGCTACGGTTTTGTAATTAAACCAATAAAAAAATAATCTTTGTTTCAAGAGATAAGTCACAGTTCCTAACAGTTTTCCAAACCCTGTTAGGAATTTTGGACTATTGAAAGTCCGTTGTTTTTATAACTCGTCCAGCATCTTGGATTTTCTACATAGATGACATTAAATAATAAAGATTATGAACGAAATATGGAGATCCTACTTTAACAGAAAGACAATATTCTCATTGTATTTCGTCTTAAGTGTCATCAGTTTATCAGCTCAAAAAGTAATTATTCCGATTGCTACAGAAAGTAATTTGATACTATTACAAACGGATAAAGAAAACCGACTTAAAACTGTCTATTTTGGAAAACCGCTCCAAAACAAAAGCGAATATTCATTAGTTTCAGAGGCTTATAATTTTAATGATGACAATGCTGGAATCTACAATTCGGCATATACGCCAGCAGGAACTTGGAATTTATCCGAACCTGCAATACAAGTTAAGCACGCCGATGGTAATCCTTCGTTGGAACTAAAATACGTTAGCCATAAAACAGAAAAAGTTGATGATAATTCCTCGCTTACTAGTATTGTTTTAAAAGATCCTAACTATCCGTTCGAAGTTATTTTGTCTTATAAAGTTTGGGCAAAAGAAAACATAATTGAACAATGGTCAGAAATAAAACATAAAGAGAAAAAAGCAGTTTTACTTCAAAAATTTGCTTCTGCTAATTTGTATTTTTCCAATAAAGATTTTTATTTAACCAGTTTTCAAGGCGAATATTTAAAGGAAATGCAGCCTATTGAAACGAAACTGCAACAAGGAATTAGAACGGTTGATTCTAAACTGGGAACAAGAAGCATGTTGTTGCAAAATCCTAATTTTATTTTGTCTTTTGGTAAGCCAGCATCCGAAAATGATGGAACCGTTATGTTGGGACAATTAGCCTGGAGCGGAAACTTTAAACTTGACTATGAAATTGATTCGTACAAAAATCTACGTTTGATTGCCGGAATCAATCCATATGCTTCGGAATATCTTTTGCAACCTAATGAAGTTTTTAAAACGCCTTCATTAGTTTATGCTTTATCAAATAATGGAACTGGCGAAGCGAGCCGTAATCTTTACGACTGGGCGAGAAAATACAGATTATTAGATGGTCAAGGAGAAAGACTTACTTTGTTGAATAACTGGGAAGCTACCTATTTTGATTTTGATGAAACTAAAATTTCTTCTTTGTTTAAAGATGCTAAAGATCTCGGAGTTGATATGTTTTTACTAGATGACGGTTGGTTTGGAAACAAATATCCAAGAAATGATGACAAGGCTGGACTTGGCGACTGGCAGGAAAATGTAAAAAAGTTGCCTCACGGTTTAGGTTATTTAGTTAAAGAAGCTAAAAAAGAGCAAATTAAATTCGGCATCTGGATAGAACCCGAAATGGTAAATCCTAAAAGCGAATTGTATGAAAAGCATTTGGATTGGGTAATTCGTCAACCACAACGGCCAGAGGTTTATTACCGAAATCAATTAGTATTGGATTTATCGAATCCCGAAGTGCAGGATTTTGTGTTTGGAATTGTCGACAATTTATTTGTCAAAAATCCTGAATTAGCATTTATAAAATGGGATTGTAATGCCGTTATTTACAACGCTTATTCGGAGTATCTTAATAAAAAAGGAATTCCCCAATCTAATTTGTACATAGATTATGTAAAAGGTTTGTACAAAGTTTTAGAAAGAATTCGTGCCAAATATCCAAAAGTGCCGATGATGTTGTGCTCAGGCGGCGGAGGTAGAGGCGATTATGAGTTCCTAAAATACTTTACGGAATTTTGGCCAAGTGACGATACCGAGCCTGTAGAAAGAATATTTATGCAATGGGATTATTCGTATTTCTTCCCGTCAATGGCTACTTGTAACCATGTAACCGATTGGGGAAAACAACCTCTAAAATTTAGAGTTGACGTTGCCAGCATGGGAAAATTAGGATTTGATATTGTAGCCAGTCATCTTAATGAAAAGGATAAAACATTCTGTAAGCAAGCCATTGCCAATTATCATTCTTTTAAAGATGTGGTGTGGCATGGCGATTTGTTCCGTTTGGTAAATCCTCATGAAAATGATATTTCAGCCTTGATGTATGTTAGCAAAGATCAGAACAAAGCTATTGTTTTTAATTATTTGGTAAATAGCCGTTTTAAAATTACTGCTACACCGCTTCCTGTTGTTTTGAAAGGTTTAAATCCAAATAAAAAATACTCGGTAAAAGAAATTAATTTATATCCCGAGACCACTTCATCAATCCAATCTGATGCTGTTTTCTCAGGTGATTTTCTAATGAAAACTGGAATTAATCCAAATGTGACTTTACGACGAACCAGCGTCGTGCTCGAAATAAATGAAGTTAAATAAGCATTTTGAGGATTTTATAACAAGATTAAACCTCGAATGACACACGTTCGAGGTTTTTTTTACAGAATGAAAAACTGGTAGGTACTGGTATGTAAGGTTTAAATATTTTTTTACTTTTGGATTTCAAAATTTCCAATAAAATTAATAGAAATTAAACGCAATTGACAAATTATGACTGCTTCAAATAAGGATTTATTCGGTTTAATGCCAAATGGAGAAGAGGTACACTCTTATGGGTTACAAAACGCTAATGGCATGAGTGTAAAGGTTGTAACGTTTGGGGCAACAGTGTCAGAATTGAAAGTTCCTTTGAAAAATGGAAAGAGTATCGATGTCGTTTTAGGTTTTGATTCATTAGAGGGTTATTTGCAATCGTTCCAATTAGCTGGAGCGCCATATATTGGTGCTACTGTAGGCCGTTATGCGGGAAGAATTCATAACAGTACTTTTAATTTAAATGGGCAAAAAATCCTTTTAAATAAAAACAACAATAACAATTCGTTACATGGTGGTCTTGTGGGATTTAGCCAAAAAGTTTGGACTGTAACCAATGAAACATTTGGTAAAGAACCAGCAATAACTTTGACTTACACCAGCCCAGCAAACGAAGAAAATTATCCAGGTGATTTGACTGTCAATGTTACTTACACCTTAACAGAAGCCAACGAGCTAAAAATTGATTACAGCGCCACAACAACAGAAGATACTGTTGTGAATTTAACCAATCATAGTTATTTTAATCTAGACGGGCATTCCTCAAATTTAAACGAACAGGAATTAGTAGTAAATACTGATCAAATTCTTGAAATAACAAGCGAAGGTATTCCAACTGGTAGGTATTTGCAAGTAGAAAACACCGAATTTGATTTCTTGACACCCAAAAAGTGCCCTTCAGTAATTGATAATTCATTTGTGCTACATAATAAAAATGAATTTGCAGCTTCATTATTTAGTAAAAAAAATAATTTAAAAATGATCGTATTTACCGATCAGCCGAGTGTTCATATTTATGTGGGAGGTAATTGTTCTAATAAAATAAAAGGAAAAGAAAATGCCGATTATCACCCGTTGAGTGGAATTTGTTTTGAAACTCAAAATTTCCCAGATGCACCCAATCAAGATCATTTCCCTAGCGCCTTGTTGAAAAAAGGAGATGAATACACACAGTTTACCACTTATAAGTTTGAGTCATTTTAGTAATCTTGGCTCTAATTTAAATTTCAATCAAAGGCTTTAGCAATTAAAAACAACAGTAATTTAAAATATAATGAACGATTTATTAATTAACAAAACGACTGCTTTCTTTCAGGAAAAATTTGGCAATGCTCCCGAAAAAGTGGTTCTTTCTCCAGGGAGAATTAACATTATTGGGGAACATATCGATTATAATGACGGATACGTTTTGCCGGCTGCAATCGATAAGATTATTTGTTTCGCTTTTGCAAAAAACAATTCGAATAAATCCAAAATTGTAGCCATCGATTTGAATGAAGAATTCGAAGTAGACTTGACGCGAGAAGTTGCATTGAGCAAAGTGGTTTGGACTAATTATATTTTGGGCGTTATCAAACAGTTGCAGGATAAAGGATTCTCTTTCGACGGTTTTAACTGTGTATTTAGCAGTAATATTCCAACTGGTTCAGGTTTGTCTTCATCGGCGGCTTTAGAATGTGGCGCTCTTTTTGGAATCGCAGCACTTTTTGATTTGTCAATTCCAAAAGTGGATATTGCGTTGATGGGTCAAAAAGCCGAGCATTGGGTTGGAATCAATTGCGGAATTATGGATCAGTTTTCGAGCGTGATGGGTTTGGAAAACAAAGTAATCAAAATCGACTGCAAAACATTAGAGTATACCTATCATGATGCCAATTTCAGTGATTATTCGTTGATATTATTTGATTCTAATGTAAAGCATTCGTTAATGACATCAGAATATAATGTTCGAAGAAAAGAATGCGAAGAGGGACTTTCTATCATTAAAAATAATTTTCCTGAAATCAGCAGTTTTAGAGATTGCGACGAAAATCATGTGCTTCAATTGAAAGATAAAATGTCGTCAAATGTTTTTGTAAGATGTCATTTTGTGGTCAAAGAAATTAAGCGTGTAGCATTGGCTTGTGAGGCTTTGGATAATGGAAATATCGAAGAACTTGGTAAATTGCTTTTTGAAACTCACGAAGGTTTATCCAAAGAATATTTGGTGAGTTGCGAAGAGTTAGATTTTATAGTTGATACTTTGAAAAAAGAAAAAGCCGTAATTGGTTCCCGATTAATGGGCGGCGGTTTTGGCGGTTGCACCATCAATTTGATTAAAAAAGGAGAAGAAGAAGCTATCAAAACAAAACTTTCTCAATTGTACAAAGAAGCTTTTGATATAGAATTGAAAATTTATGATGTAAAAATCGGAAACGGTACATCATTATATAAAACAAATTAAAATGAAAAATTTTGATATAAACGAAGATCCGCACAGACGTTTCAATCCGTTAATTAACGAATGGGTTTTAGTATCTCCACACAGAGCCAAAAGACCTTGGCAAGGGCAGAATGAGAAAATCCATTCTGATGAGCTTCCAGAATACGATCATACGTGTTATTTATGTCCGGGAAATGTTCGCGCCAATGGCGAAATCAATCCAAAATATGATTCAAGTTTTGTTTTTGAAAATGATTTTGCAGCCGTAAAACAAGAGCCAATTTTATTTGAAGAAGATACTAAAGCAACATTTTTTAAGGCGCAACCCGAGCGCGGAATTGCCCGAGTAGTTTGTTTTTCGCCAAAACACAACCTGACTTTGCCAGAAATGGATTTGCCTGGTATTGAAACGATCATTAGAACTTGGCAAAAAGAATACACTGAATTGGGAAATGTAGATTACATCAATCACGTTCAGATTTTTGAGAATAAAGGTGCAGTTATGGGATGTAGTAATCCGCATCCACACGGTCAAATTTGGGCGCAATCTTCTTTGCCAACTCAAGTAGAGAAAACGCAAAATAGCTTAAAAGCGTATTTTGAAAAAAACAATAGCAATCTACTTTTAGATTATTTAGCCGAAGAATTAAAACACGGAGAACGTATCGTGATTGAGAATGATCACTTCGTTGCTTTGGTTCCTTTTTGGGCAATATGGCCATTCGAAACGATGATTATCAGCAAACGTCATATTACAAAAATAACTGATTTTACTTCAGACGAAGTTTCGGCTTATGCTTCAATTTTAAAGGCATTAACGATAAAATACGATAATCTTTTTGAGACCTCATTTCCATATTCTTCAGGTATTCATCAAGCTCCAACTGATGGAGAAGAGCATCCAGAATGGCAATTTCACATGCATTTCTATCCACCGTTGTTGCGTTCGGCTTCAGTGAAAAAATTTATGGTTGGATATGAAATGATGGGCGAGGCGCAAAGAGATATTACACCTGAAAAAAGTGCCGCAGTATTGAAAGCATTAGCAGAGGTTCATTATAAAAGCAAATAAAAATGAGTAAGATAGTTGTTACTGGCGGTTTAGGTTTTATTGGATCACATACTGTCGTTGAATTGCAAAATCAAGGTTTTGAGGTTGTAGTAATTGATAATCTTTCGAATTCTTCAATCGAAGTTTTGGATGGTATAGAGCGCATTACCGGCAAAAAACCAATTTTTTCGGAAATTGATTTAAGAGAAAAAAAAGCAGTCCAGGATTTTTTCAAAGAGCACGATGATGTAGCAGGTGTAATTCATTTTGCTGCTTCCAAAGCGGTTGGCGAAAGTGTTCAAAATCCTTTGTTGTATTATGAAAACAATCTTGGAGCTCTGGTTTATATTTTACAGGAACTGGAAAAAAAGAAAGAAGCTCATTTTATCTTCAGTTCCTCTTGTACCGTTTACGGACAAGCCGAAGTAATGCCAATTGCCGAAAGTACTCCTGTTCAATCTGCTTTGTCTCCGTATGGAAACACTAAACAAATCGGCGAAGAGATTATTGCCGATGTTGTAAAGGTGAGCAAGATCAATGCTATTTTACTTCGTTATTTTAATCCGATTGGGGCGCATCCTTCGGCCGAAATTGGAGAATTGCCAATGGGAGTGCCGCAAAATTTAGTTCCGTTCATTACTCAAACCGCAATGGGTTTACGCGCCGAATTATCAGTTTACGGAAATGATTATCCAACAATAGATGGAACTTGTGTGCGTGATTATATCCATGTAGTCGATTTGGCAAAAGCGCACGTTATTGCTTTGCAACGCTTATTAAACAAAAGGAATGCTGCACCGTTAGAGGTTTTTAATCTTGGAACCGGAACAGGAAGTTCAGTTCTGGAAGTGATTTCCGCATTTGAAAAAGTTAGTGGACAAAAATTGCCTTACAAAATTGTAGCACGTAGAGAAGGTGATGTGACCGAAGCTTATGCAAATACCGATAAAGCTAATACAGTTTTGGGCTGGAAAACGGTTTCGACTTTGGATGAAGCAATCGCAAGCGCATGGAAATGGGAACAAAAAATTAGAATGAATCCAGAGTTTAAAGCCTAAAAATGCAATAAACTGCTACGAAAACCTTAGCATTCATAAAAATTTATCAAATAAATGTAAAAATCACATTTATTGCATTGCTGGTAATTTTTTTTATTTTACATTTGGCTTCAATATTCATAAAAAAAGTACGGAATAATAACAGATATTTTATTTTATGTTTGATTTGAATAAGGAAATGCTGTTTTTTATAGAAAATATATTTTAAATTGGCATCCTGAGAAACAAACCATTCATGCTTTAAAAAAACAAACAAATACCCATTTATATTAACACTTAAAAAACTAATTACTCATGAGTCAGAACCTTGCTTTTGCAGATTATGCAGTCTTTATTATTTATTTTGTCGTCGTAGCCGGTTATGGTTACACGGTATACCGCAAGCGAGAAAGAAACGAACACGATGCCAAAGCCTATTTCCTTGCTGAAGGGAGTTTGACATGGTGGGCAATCGGGGCATCATTAATTGCATCAAACATATCCGCTGAACAATTTATCGGGATGAGTGGTGAGGGATTCTTTTTAGGAATCGCTGTTGCCGCTTACGAGTGGCTTGCCGCTATTGCATTGATTATTGTAGCCGTTTGGTTTATTCCTGTTTATTTAAAAAACAAGATTTATACCATGCCCCAATTTTTGAAACAAAGATATAACGAATCAACAGCTTTGATTATGGCTGTTTTTTGGTTGTTTTTATATGTTTTTGTGAACTTAACTTCTATTTTATATTTAGGAGCTGTTGCTATTAATGGACTAACTGGAGGTGATTATCTTCATGCTATTATGATTGGTTTGGCTGTTTTTGCTTTAATTATCTCTTTGGGAGGTATGAAAGTAGTAGCTTATACAGATGTAATTCAGGTAGCCGTTTTGATTATTGGAGGTTTGGTTACTTCTTATATCGCTTTGACTACAGTAGCAGAATATTTACCAGATTCTGGTCAAGGTGCCATTGCCGGTTTCAAAGAATTGATGCGTCAGGCACCTGAGCATTTCAAAATGATTATTCCAGAACCTACTCAACAGGTTTCTACTGCCTTTACTCAAAATGATATCGATAAATACCTTACTTTTCCAGGATTAATGTCGTATGCGGCTGGTATCTGGATTATCAACTTGAACTATTGGGGTTGTAACCAATACATCACTCAAAGGGCTTTGGGAGCTGATTTGCAAACTGCACGTACAGGTATCTTATTCGCTGGATTCTTAAAATTATTAATGCCTCTTATCGTAATGTTGCCTGGTATTGCAGCTTTTGTATTATATAAAAACGGACATTTACCTCAATTGGTTGGAGGACATAAAGATGGAGCATACTCTGCAATGTTGACTTTCCTTCCTACAGGAATTAAAGGGTTGTCAGTAGCGGCTTTAACTGCAGCAATTGTTGCTTCTTTGGCTGGGAAAGTAAACAGTATTTCGACTATTTATACTTTGGACGTTCACAAAAAATACATCCAAAAAAATGCATCTGATAATGCTCAGGTAAACATTGGTAGATATACTGTTTTTGCTGCAATGCTTTTAGCAGTTCTATTTACTTGGGATGATTTATTAGGAATTGGTGGTGTTGGTGGTTTCACTTACATTCAAAAATATACGGGATTCATTAGTCCTGGAGTATTCGCAATGTTCTTCCTTGGTATGTTCTGGAAAAGAACTACTGGTGCGGCTGCTATTGTTGGAGTAATTGCAGGATTCTTATTATCAGTTTTATTCAATGAGTTTGCGCCTGCATTATTTGGAAACCAAACTTTCTTATACACAGCTTATCAAACTGCAAAAGGAACTTACGAAATTCCTTTCCACATTTGTATGGGATTATCATTCTTATTTACAATGATTTTGATGATTGGAATGAGTATGTTTGGACCAAAAGTAAATCCAAAAGCATTCGAATTGGATACAGAAATGTTCAAGTTAAAACCACAAACTACTGTAATGGTAATAATCACTTTGTTAATTATTGCCGCTTTATATGTGAAGTTCTGGTAGAAAATAATTTTGTTAGTTATTTAAAAAGTGTGAAGCTAAATTCGTTTAGTTTCACATTTTTTTTTGCTTAAAATTTAAGCTTCTGATGGTTTTTTTATGATTTAAATATTCGAATGTTTTCATTCCGTAGGACACGAGCGAAAGCGAATTGGCGAAGCAATCTCAGGTGATGTGTGAGTAACTAACGTGTGATTCATACCAAATAACAATATTGTATAAAAAGTGTTCGTATATTATTTTACAATCCTTTTAATAAAGAATGGACTTTCTTGAATTTGCTAAAAGAATCAGCATATACTTTTTGGTGCGCCTGATTAGGGAAAAAGATTTTTCCTGTTTTTGTTTGGTTCATTATAGTACTATCTATAGCTTTCATTCCTATTAAAACAGCGCCCCAAGCAGAACCTTCAATAGTTTGCGATGTTTCTACTTTCATCTGGAAAATATCAGCTACTATTTGCAGCCAGAATTCGCTCTTTCCGAATCCGCCGCTAGCCATAATAATTGTTTCCTTTCTTTTTTCAGGATCGGGTAATAAGATTTCTGTAATTTGAAATAATCCAAACAAAATACCTTCTAAAGTTGCCCTAACTAAATGTGCCTGCGTGTGTATAATCTGCATTCCCAAAAGAGTTCCTTGTGCCGAAGCATCCCAAATTGGGGCTCTTTCACCTAATAAATAAGGAACAAAAAGCAAGCCTTCGGAACCAGCGGGTATTTTTTCTGCTTCTTCAAAAAGCTGTTCGTAAGGAATAGTTGTTTTTAAAATTGCTTCTTTAAGCCATTGCAAAACGATAGCACCATTATTTACAGCACCCAAAGTAAGATATTGACTGTTCTCGAAATGGTAGCATTGTGTTCGCATTTGTGGATCTAAAAAAGGTTGGTCTATCGGCAGTCGAACGGCTCCGCTTGTGCCAATTGTCAATGCCATAAAACCTTTATCCATAGCTCCCGTTCCAAGATTAGCTAATATGCCATCACCGCCGCCTAGTATATATAGAAAATTATCTGAAAGACCTTTAGCTTGGTGTGTTACTTTGCAAATTGTAGGCAGTTGCTGAGGTTTTATTTTTAAAAATTCCAAAATTTCATCATCCCATTCCAAAGTGTGAATGTTTAAGAATCCTGTTCCTGAAGCCATCGAAGTATCAATAGCATATTCTCCCGTGAGATGATGCCAGATATATTCTTTTATACCAATGAATTTATATGTCTTTGAAAAAATATCGGAATCAAATTCTTTTAACCATGCTATTTTAGTGAAAGGCGAAAATGGATGAATTGGAATCCCTGTTTTTTGATAAAAATGATTTCCTTTTTCAGAAGTTTTAATTTTTTCGGCTATTTCGTTTGCTCTATTATCGGCCCATACGATAACATCGGTTAATGGTTTCCCAGTTTGATCAATTGCGATAATGCTTTGCATCGCGCCACTAAAACTGATAAATTGTGGATGAATATCTTTTGTGATTTCATTTATACACTTTAGTACTGTATCTAAAATCTCTTGTGGTTTTTGTATTGTCCAATTAAGTTTTGGATGATACATAGCATACGAATACGAAATCTGTTGGATTACATTTCCCTGCCCATCGAAACATACCGCTTTTGTGGCTGTAGTTCCAATATCAATTCCGATATAAACTAATTCTTCTTTTTTTATTTGATCCATATATTCAACAACAATACTCCAATTAATCCCATAACTCCAATAATGGTTTCCATAACTGTCCAAGTCTTAAAGGTATCCGAAACGCTGATTCCAAAATATTCTTTAAACATCCAAAAACCTGTATCATTAACATGCGAACACATTAAACTTCCTGCCCCTATAGAAAGTACCATTAATTCAGGACTCACTCCCGAAGCGATTACTAATGGCTGAACAATACCTGCCGCTGTTAATCCTGCTACCGTTGCCGATCCTAAAGCAATTCGGATTATAGTAGCAATCAGCCATCCTAAAAATAAAGGAGAAAGAGTAGAACTTTCAAATAATTTGCTTAAATCGGTTCCGATTCCGCTATCTATTAATACTTGTTTAAAAGCGCCACCAGCAGCAATTATCAAAATTATCATTGTAGCCGAACTTAATGCGGCACCAGACTTATCCATGATGTCCTGCACTTTTCTTCCACGCCAAATACCCAATGTAAATATAGCCAGCAGTATTGCAATTAACATTGAAGTGGTTGGGTTTCCTATAAAAAGTAAAATAGAGCGAAATGAATTCTCTTCTGATAATAAAAGTTCACTGAATGTAGCCGTCGCCATCAAAAAGACGGGAACCAAGGCCGTTAGAATACTAATTTTAAAAGAAGGCATTTCGGTTTCTGTGAATGTTGTGCTTTCAAATAATCCTTTTGGTGGAAAAGCATTAATCTTTTTTATCATTTCTGGGAAAACAATTCCAGCGACAAGAAGAGATGGAATGGCAACCATTAATCCATAAAGAAGCGTTTTTCCAATGTTGGCTTTAAAAATAACAGCAATAGCAGTTGGTCCGGGATGAGGTGGTAAAAAACCATGTGTGATAGAAAGTGCCGAAGCCATTGCGATTCCCAGATAAATAATAGGCTGTTTGGTGCTTTTAGCGACAGCAAAAACCATTGGAATCAAAATAATAAAACCGGCATTATAAAACATCGAAATTCCAACTGAGAAACCTGTAATCACCATCGCCCATTTGATGTGTTTAATGCCAAACGACTTAATCATTACGGAACTTATTCGTTGGGCGGCTCCACTGTCTGAAAGTAAATTTCCTAAAATAACCCCAAAAGCAATTATTAAAATCAAAGATCCTAACGTATTTCCGATGCCAAGTTGAATGGAATTTATTAAATCAGTAAAAGGCATCCCTTTTAAAATTCCTACGAAAAATGCAGTGATGGTTAACGCAATAAAAGCATTGAGTTTAGCACCGGAAATTAAAACTAATAAAACCAGAATGCTTGCAATCAGAATCAGTAAGGACATGAATTATAATTTTTAGAAGATAATTGGATTCAAATCGATTTTAGCGAAAACCTAACAGGTTTTTAAAATCTGTTAGGTTTGTTTGATAAAGAATTTTAATCTTTATTATTCATTTTTTTCTACAGCATGACCGCCAAATTCATTTCGAAGCGCCGCTACTACTTTTCCTGAAAAAGTATCTGACATTTGAGAACGGTAGCGCATCATGATAGAAAGTGCAATAACCGGGGTTGGAACGCCTAAATCCAAAGCCGTTTCCAGCGTCCATTTGCCCTCACCCGAAGAATGCATAATTCCTTTGATACCATCCAATCTTGCGTCTTTTGAAAAAGCACTTTCGGTTAATTCCATCAGCCAACCGCGTACGACAGAACCATGGTTGAATAGTTTAGCCGTTTTTTGAAAATCGATATCAAATTCCGAATGTTCAAAAACTTCAAATCCTTCGGCGATGGATTGCATCATACCATATTCAATACCGTTATGCACCATTTTGGTAAAATGACCACTTCCGGCAGCTCCAGTATAGAGGTATCCGTTTTCGATAGAAATATCTTTGAAGACTTGAGATACATAATCAAATACATCTGCATCTCCTCCAATCATCGTACAAGCGCCGTTTAATGCGCCCGAAGTTCCTCCGGAAGTTCCGCAATCCAAAAAGTCAATTCCAAGTTCTTTTAGTTTTGAATAACGACGTTTCGAATCATTGTAATTCGAATTCCCGCCGTCAATAATAATATCGTTTTTGGACAAATACGGAAGCAATGAATTGATGACCGAATCTACAATTTCGCCAGCGGGAACCATTAACCAAATTACTCTTCGGTTAGTTAGTTTTTTACACAATTCCTCGATCGTGTAGGCGGTTTCGATTCCTTCGTTACCAATTTTAGAGACAAAGTCTGCATTGACGTCCTGAGCAACTACTTCGTGATTGTTTCTTTTTAAATTTAATGCGAGGTTAAACCCCATTTTTCCTAATCCAATTATTCCTATTTGCATCGTGCTTATTTTCTGTTTGATTCGTAAAAATATACTTTATATCAATTGCAAATTATAATTTGGAATTTTAATTTATTATGATTTAAATCAAATATGTTAAATTACAGAGGATTTTTTAAAATGCAACAAGCTGGTTTAGAGGATTAAATAGTAAATAACAATCACTTTGGTTTGTTTTGTACTTAATGTATTTGCTGTTTAAAAGGTTAAAAAACTACAAATAATGAAATATAATTAATGCATTCCTTGTTTAGAATCACACTTTCTTTATAACATAAGTAACCATTCCCCAAATGATGAGCTGGTTTTCTTCGGTAACTTTTATGGGTTGGTAATTGGAGTTTTCAGGCATGAGGTACAAACAATCTTTTTCGACCTGAATGCGTTTTACGGTGAATTCGCCATCAATGCAGCAAATTGCAATTTTATTGTTTTGAGGTTCCAAGCTTCGATCAACAACTAGAACATCTTTGTCGTTAATTCCAGCATCAATCATAGAATTGCCTTTGACTTTGATGTAAAAAGTAGCCAAAGGATTTTCGCTTAACTCTTTATTCAAATCAATAGTAGTTTCCATAAAATCGGCAGCTGGCGAAGGGAAGCCCGCCGAAACTCCTTCATTTACATATGGAATTTGCAGTTCGCTTTCGAGATCAGGATGAAAGAAAGTTAGTTTTTGTTCTTTTTTTAAAGACATTCTATTTCTAATATTTTTTTAAAATCAGTGGTATATTTTGGCGAAAGATGATTCTGATTCATATTCCAAGTAAGCCTTAAATTTTGGCTGCCTAATTTTACTTTTGTGTCTCCAATTTTGTTATTCAGTTGATCCATCACTTTCATTAAAGCCAAATGTTTTGGATTTTCCTCATCAAATAGTTGCAATTGTTTTTTGTCTTCATCTATCAGTTCGGTAACAATTACGCCTGCTTTTTTGAATTTAAGACCTTCATTGCCTTCGAGTAATTTCTTCAACATTGCTACGGCGGCATTCGAAATAGTTAAAGTCGAATGAGTCGCAAAAGGTAATGTCACCGCCATATTGAAATAATATTTTGAAGTCTGAACCGTGTGTTTATCTACAACCAACATCACAATAATAGTATGGCAGCAAGAATGCTGTTTGCGCAATTTTTCGGCACAAACGGCTGCAAAAGTGGTTACTCGTTCCCGCAATAAATCAAAATCAGCGATTTGTTTTGGGAAACTTCTTGTGGTGCTAATGCTTTTCTTTTGTTCCGTTATTGGTTCCAAATCCAAAACCGATTTCCCTTCTAATTCGCACTTTAAACGTAAACCTACAACGCCCATTTCTTTTTTAATCCAAGCTTCATGCTGCGGTTGAATAAAGTCTAATGCAGTTTGTATTTTTCGGAGTTTGACTTTTTTGGTCGTGCGGTAACCAATGCCCCAAACATCTTCAATTTTGGTCCACTTCAAGGCTTTAAGACGTTTTTCTTCGCTATCAATTACATAAACGCCTTTTGTTCTGTCCTGGAATTTCTTGGCTATATGATTGGCAATTTTTGATAAAGCTTTAGTTTCGGCAAAGCCGATGCAAACTGGAAGACCTACCCATTTTTGAACCCTTTTTTTCATTTGGAGTCCATAATCATGATAATCGGAAATGTCCAAACCATCAAAATTCAGGAAAGCTTCATCGATGCTGTAAATCTCTACATTGGGAGTAAACTGCGCTAAAATGGACATTACACGATTACTCAAATCTCCGTATAAGGCATAATTGGAAGAAAATATATGAATATTCTTTTCCTGTATCAGTTCCTTAATCTGAAATGCTGGCGCACCCATCGGGACTCCAGCTGCTTTGGCCTCATTGCTTCTTGAAATCACACAGCCATCATTGTTGGATAATACCGCAATAGGTTTTCCGTTGAGTTTCGGCTGAAAAACACGTTCACAGGAAGCATAGAAATTATTACAATCGACTAAAGCATACATGCTGCAAAATTACTGAATACTGATGTATGCTTTTAAAAATTGAAAGTTAATTTTTGATGTTGTTGATAAATCACTAAGACAGGAATAATACCACATTTTTTAAATTTGGCTGTTTGGTTAATTAAGAAAATGATTAGGATTTTTTTAGTATTATAAGTTTAAAATTATGTAGTGTTAAATTTTATTGTTTAATTATTGTAAATTTAGAAAAAATGGTTAAACTTGTAGTCAACTTAACCATAAGGACATTTTTTTTTATGTAAAAGAACGAGCATTTGTCAAAAGATATTTGAGATGACTGCTATTTATGTAAAAAGATTATTGATTAAGTAATTAAAACCCGTTGAGTGAAATTCAGTTTAAATAATAAATGGCCACATAGATAGACTATGTGAAAAGTAAAATGACTATCACATTCTTTTTGAATACTGAAAATTCTATGTCTCTATGTGGTTAAAAAATATTTCACCCAACGGGTTAATTAAATCAAAAAGAAACAGATGCAATTATCACTAACCGATAAAATTATTGTAGTAACAGGAGGTGCAAAAGGCATTGGATTGGGAATCTGTAAAGTATTAGCTTCCGAAGAAGCAATTCCATTTATAGTGGGCCGCAATGAAACTGATAATATAGCTATAGTGAACGAAATTGAAGCTTCGGGCGGAAAAGCGTTTCAAGTAACAGCCGATTTGACGCGACCAGCCGATTGCCAATTTGCAGTCGATAATATTATCAAACAATGTGGACGAATAGATGGTTTGGTTAATAATGCCGGAGTCAATGACGGAGTGGGTTTAGAAAATGGAAATTACGAGGACTTTATGGCCTCGTTGCACAAAAACTTGGTTCATTATTATATGATGGCACATTATGCTTTGCCATTTCTAATTGAATCTAAAGGTGCAATTGTAAACATAGGTTCCAAAACAGCTGATACTGGTCAAGGCGGAACTTCTGCTTATGCTGCCGCAAATGGAGGGCGAAACGCCTTAACCAGAGAATGGGCCGTCGAATTATTAAAATATAATATCCGAGTGAATGCCGTAGTTGTTGCAGAATGTTTTACTCCACTGTATGAAACATGGATCAACACATTTGAAAATAAAGAAGAAAAATTAGCCTCAATAACTAGTAAAATTCCTTTGGGAAAACGCATGACAACAGCCGAGGAAATTGCCAATATGGTTGTTTTTCTTTTGTCTGAAAAATCCAGCCATACTACAGGACAAATTATATATGTTGATGGCGGTTATACGCATTTAGACAGAGCGATTTTGTAGCGATATTGGGAAGTTTAAAGACCTAACAGATTTTCCAAAACTGTTAGGTCTCTTAAAAGATCAAAAGCATTATAATCAATTTTAGTTCTATTATTTATAGTAAAAAATAAAATATATGACAAAAGCCCCACAACAGGATGTAGTAAATCAAGCCGTTTCTAATGGAAACAAAAAAATGGTTTTCCCTTTTATTTTAGTGACCAGTTTATTTTTCTTTTGGGGATTTGTACACAATTTGGATCCTATATTAATTCCTCATTTGCGAAAAGCATTTAACCTTTCGGATTTACAATCGTCTTTGATTGACTCTTCAGTGTTTATCGCCTATTTTGCTATGGCTTTGCCTGCTGGATATGTAATGCGAAAGTATGGTTATAAATCAGGGATTCTGATAGGATTACTTATGTTTGGATTGGGCTCTATTTTATTTGTGCCAGCGGCGAACTCGCTGGAGTACATTTATTTTTTGGGAGCTTTATTTATTATTGCATGTGGACTTACTTTTCTGGAAACCGCAGCCAATCCGTACGTGACTATTTTAGGACCGGCGAAAACCGCAACTAGGCGATTAAATTTTTCACAATCGTTTAATGGTTTGGCAGCTTATATTGCTCCAGCCTATATTGGTCCAATGATTTTGTCTGGTAAAAATTTGACACAAACAGAAATGGATGCGATGAACGCGCTAGAATTACATAGCTATCTTTTGGAAGAAGCGTCAAGCGTCAAGTTACCATATCTCATTTTGGGTTTGATTATTCTTATTGTAGCGGGTATTATTTATTTCACACCAATGCCAGATGTCAAAGACGAAGACAAAGAAGGTGTCCAGCTAGCTACTTTCACAGGAGCTTTGAAGTCCGCAAAATTGAGATGGGGAATTGTTGCTCAGTTTTTTTATGTGGGTGCTCAGGTATGTGTGGGAAGTTTTTTTATTAAAATGGCTACCACAACTGCTGCAATAGATGAAGATTCGGCAGCAAAATATTTAGGGTTTTATGGATTAGCATTTATGACTGGACGTTTTGCCGGGACATTTATCATGAAATATATTGATGCACAAAAGTTGTTAATGACGTATGCAATAATCAATATTCTGCTATGTGTTTTAGTTATAAATGGAAGCGGAATGATTGTCGTTTATGGATTAATTGCGATTGCCTTTTTTATGAGTATCATGTTTCCAACTATTTTTTCAATGGGAATTGAAGACTTGGGACACAATACAAAAATCGGTTCGTCATTAATTGTAATGGCTATTGTTGGAGGTGCATTATTACCACCGGTCTTAGGAATGATTTCAGATAAAACGGGAAATATTCAAAACGGGTATATCGTTCCGCTTCTTTGCTTTGTGGTAATAGTTTGGTTTGCTTTCGTAAGAAGAAAAGAAAGCAATTATGCCGTAAACTAAGGCAGCATGTTATCTCAAGGGACATTTCAAGGACCTTAATTTGTATATCAAAAGATTAAAATATTTAAATTATGTTTTCATTAAAAAATAAAAAAGCAATTATAACAGGAGGAGGAAGCGGAATTGGTAAAGCCATTTCGGTATTATTCGCCAAACAAGGAGCTGAAGTGCATATTCTGGAACTTTCTTTTGAAAGTGCACAATCTACAGTTGATGAAATAACAGCAAATGGAGATAAAGTGTTTGCTCATTCGTGCAATGTGGCTAATCAGCAGGAAGTAATCGCAACATTCGAGAAAATA
>NZ_DATIDY010000091.1:0-33222 GCF_035456085.1 Flavobacterium sp. | reverse complement strand
TTAATTAATAGATTGACCAAAAATATCACGGTTCTTTTTGATGGTGATGCGGCTGGACTTCGTGCTTCAGTACGCGGAATTGATCTGATTTTAGAAGAAGGAATGAATGTAAAAGTTTGTACTTTTCCTGATGGCGAGGATCCAGATAGTTTTGCTAGAAAGAATTCACATGATGATTTAGTAGCATATTTAGATAAAAATGCTAAAGATTTCATTCAGTTCAAAGCTTCTCTTTTGATGAATGAAGCCAAAAATGATCCGGTTAAGAAAGCTGATTTGATTAGAGACATGGTTGCTAGCATTTCTAAAATACCAGATAGAATTCAACGTGAAATTTACATTCAGGAATGTTCGAGAATTATGGATATATCCGAACAGGTTTTGACCAGTACATTGGCTCAGTTGGTTAAAAAAGATGTTGATGAGGTTGGGAAAAAAATAAAACAGGAACAAAAAGCTTTTGAAATTGTAAAAAATGAGAGCCCTGCTCAAACTGCCAAAGTGGATGTTTTATATCGTCTGGAGCGAAAAATAATTGAGATTCTATTGTTATACGGTAATAAAACCGAAGAATTCGAAGATAATTATTTAAGAACTAACGATTCAGGTGAAATCGAAGTTGTGACAGAAAAGAAAGAATATAAAGTTTACAACCGAATTTATTTGAGTTTACAAGAAGATGAAGTAGAGCTTGCTAATCCTTTGTTTCGTGATATTTTTAATGATTTAATTCAGTATTATCTGCAAAATGAAAATGTAGAGATTGAGAAATATTTAATGCATTTGAATTCTGATTTTGCTCAGGAAGTGACTGATATTTTAATGGAAGATGAACGATTAGTGCTGCACAATTGGGAAGGGCAAAATATTATCCCAAAAACAAAAAATGAAACCATTGCTCAATACGTTTCAGAAACAATATTGACTTTGCGTTGGTATTTAGTAGATAAAATTATAGATGAATTAAAAAACTCTGTATCAACTGAACCAGGTGCAGATAATACAGAGTCAATGTCTTTAGCGATGGATTACTACAAACTAATTAATTCTTTTTCAAGTAAATTGGGGAGAGTAATGTCTCGTTACAGTTAAACGATTTCTAATGTTTTAGCTTTGTTTACTAAATCTACTAGATTTGTAACGTTTAATTTTGTCAACAATCGTAATTTGTAAGTACTGATTGTTTTTTCGTTAAGTGATAAAATCTCAGCGATTTCGTGGTTTTTCTTACCATCACTTAAATAACGCAATACTTCAACTTCACGATTTGAAAGTTTTCTGTATAAACGCTCACTTTTGCTTTGTTTTGCAATCAAAGCAATGTTTTTCATCACAGCTTCATTCATGATGATTTTTCCTTGGTTTACTTTAATGATCGATTGACCTAAAGTTTCCAATTTTTCAGTTTTGTGAACAAATCCCGAAACCCCTGCTTTAATAGCATTTGGCGCGTAAATTTGTTCTGAAAGTCCGCTGTAAAAAACGATTTTTGTTTTTGGGAAATTTTTCAAAACCGATTTGATTTCGAAAATACTTGATAAGCCTTCAAGTTCTAAGTCCAACACAAGAACATCTATCTCCTTTGAAAGTAGAATGTCTTTTACCATTGCGAAATTACCAACGTTCGCAACGATTGATATTTCTGAATGGTCTTTGAAGTACGATTTAATTCCAAAATGTACTACAGGATAGTTATCTGCTAAACAAACTTTAATCATGGTATTTAGTTTTAGGATTGTTTTTGAAGAGATAAAATTAAAAAAATATTTCCTTATAAGTATAATTTTTCGGACAAAATATTTTTTTTTAACAGTTTATTATACAAACTGGTATCGGATTCATCTTATGTTGGTTACTTTTGTTAAGCTTTTTGTAAATATTTAGAACTATTTTTTGACGCTCTGTCAATGCGTTAACATCAATTTCAGTTTTATCAGCCTCCATTGCCCATTCCAATTCGTCATAACTGGCACCTATTTGGTCTTCATCAGATCGATTATCACCAAATAATCCATCAGTTGGTGCAGCAGTCAAAATAGAATTAGGAACTTTTAAATATTCTCCTAATTGATACACTTCCGATTTCATTAAATCGGCAATTGGACTTAAATCTACTCCACCATCACCATATTTAGTATAAAATCCTACGCCAAAGTCTTCTACTTTATTTCCCGTTCCTGCCACCAATAAGCCATGAATTCCAGCAAAATAATATAACGTTGTCATTCGCAAACGAGCTCTAGTATTGGCAAGTGATAAATTTACTTTGGCTTGGTCATCTGTTGTTGGAACTTCTTGTTTGAAAGTTTCGAATACTGAGGTCAAGTCTGCAACTGCATTGGTCACATTTGGAAATCTGTTTTTCAATTGCTCAATATGTTCTTTGGCCCTGGATACATGACTTGGTGCCTGATGAATTGGCATTTCTACACATAATACTTTTAAGCCCGTCTGAGCACAAAGGGTTGAGGTTACAGCCGAATCTATTCCGCCTGAAATTCCTATTACAAATCCGTTGACTTTAGAATCTTCTGCGTAGCTTTTTAGCCATGCAACAATTTGGGTGTTTACCTTGTCTATTTCTAGGGTTCTTTTTTTAGTCATAATAGTTTAAGTTTTAAAAAGCAGGAATGTATATTTGCAAAAAAATAACTTTAAGGTTACTCTCGTAACAAATTTAAATAAAATATTACAAATGAAATTATATCTTATGCCGATAGTTTTTTGTTTTCTTTTTTGGTCTTGTGATCAAAAGAGTAAAGTGGAAAAGGCTATCGAAGAAACTCCAGTTGCAGATATTAAAGTGGAACGTTTTGATAAACAGTTCTTTGAAACTTCTCCAAAGGATTTGGCTAAATTGAAAAAACAGTATCCTTATTTCTTTTCACCAAAAATTAATGATACTGTTTGGTTGAATAAAATGAAAGAGCCAATTTGGAGAGAAGTTTATACTGAAGTTCAAAAAAAATACCCGACAACTGATGGAATCCAGAAAGAAGTTGAAGCCTTGGTACAACATATGAAATATTATTTTCCAAAGACAAAAACGCCGAAAGTGATTACGTTAATTTCGGATATGGATTATACGAACAAAGCAATTTATGCTGATTCTTTGGTGATTATTTCATTAGAATTATACTTAGGAAAAGAACATCGTTTTTATCAGTTTCCTAAATATTTGAAACAAAATTTTGAGGAAAGACAGATAATGCCAGACGTCGTGACTAGTTTTTCTATAGGTAAAATTGCTCCTCCAACAGATAAGAATTTATTATCTCAAATGATTTATTTTGGTAAGCAACTCTATTTGAAAGATATTTTGCTTCCCGAATATACCGATGCTGAGAAAATGGGATATACTCCTGAGCAAATTGTTTGGTGTCAGGAAAATGAAAGTTATATTTGGCGCTATTTTATTGAAAGAGAGATGCTTTATAGTGATGATCAAAAGTTAAATTCTCGTTTTATTGATCCATCGCCATTTTCTAAGTTCTATTTAGAAATAGATAATGAATCTCCTGGAAGAGTTGGAGCGTGGATAGGATGGCAAATTGTTCGTTCTTTTATGGAAAATAATACTAATGTTACGGTTGATCAGTTATTAAAAATAGATGCCAAAGAAATTTTCGAAAAATCAAAATACAAACCCAAGAAATAATGTCAAAAGATAATACCTCAGAAATTAAATTTTTAGTCGAATTAGACGAAAACCGTGTGCCAGAAAAACTTTTTTGGACAGCGCAAGATGGCGGAATAGAGCTTTCGGAATCAAAAGCTATTATGCTGAATGTTTGGGATCACAAGGCCAAAGAAAGTATGCGCATTGATTTATGGACGAAAGATATGCCAGTTGATGAAATGAAAATTTTCTTTCATCAAACATTAGTTTCTATGGCTGAAACTTTTAAAAGAGCAACAAATGATGAAAAGATGTCGGATACTATGCTTGACTTCTGTGATTATTTTGCTGAAAAGCTAGATTTGAAACAATAATTTTAGTTAAAAAAATATCCCAAAACTGAAAATTCGGTTTTGGGTTTTTTGTTTCTAAAATGTATTAAATTGTAATTACTCTTCTTTAAAAAGTATATCCTATTCGTAAATCTAAATTAACTGCAGCATCACTGGAGTTAGATGAATACCCCGAATTTTTTGCAAAATAATATCTATATCCAATACCAATACCAGCTTCATAATTAAAATTTTTACCAATAGATCTTCTTATTCCCCAGGTAGGAATGATTGAGAGATCAGGTACTATCTGCACATTGTCATAATTTGAAACGGCAAACCAGTTTGGATGGTAGCTTGATTTTAAGGAAACAAAATTACCACTGTTGTTACTGATATTTTTTGACTTTTTAATTCGTGTATTAAGATTATAATACCACCTTGGTTCTAAGGTTAATACCGGAGTTAAAACGTAGCCAGTTTCAGGATAAAAATTTCCGCCCCAAATCCCACTATCAATTCCTATCTCACTCCGTAATGCTATGCTATTTGTAAGTCTAGACTCCAAATTTCCCCAAATTCCAAATGTTCCTATTTGTATTCCAAAAATGTTTTTTTCTACGCCCGTACTTTGTGCATTTATGAGTTGACATAAAGATATGGCTAAACTCAAATAAATAATTTTTATATTCATTTTATGATTTTTAAAAAATTAAACCTAAAGAAATTCCAAAGCCGGTAGTGTTATACCAGCCTTTGTCTTTATTTTTTTCAATTTCAATTTCATTATTTTTCTTTAGTAAATCTATATAGTATGATATGTGTTGGTCATATTTAACTATGATACCCACACCCATTTTAGCAGAGAAACCGTCACCATTAAACGAGTCGGACCATTTAATGTTTTTGCCAGTTTGTAAATAGGCAAAAAAACGATTGCTACCGTTTTCATTTGTAAAAACCCTTAAATCAACTATATAAGGAGTTGAAAAAAAAGTTTCGTCTACATTATAATTTAAACTTATTCCAGCTGAAATGGCTACGTGATTATAAAACCGAATACCATAAATGCTGTTTAAGTCAAAAGAAAAACCCTTGTTACTCCTATCTTTATCTGTACTATATCTTGTAAAATAGCTTTCAGTGTTTTTAACAGTTGACAAAGATGTCATATTTATAAAGTCTATTATAGACTTCTTTTTATTTTGAGAATAAAGAGTAGTAGAAAGAAATAGTAGGCCTATAATTATTTTTTTTATCATAATTAGTCAATACCCGTATTAAATTTACTTCCATGCCATCCACCATTGTTGTATATAGCACCAATAATTTTTACTCTAAAATTGGATGGTCTGGCAAGTTGATTTCCTGCTCCACCTGATATTTTCCATCCCTCAGATCCAGAAGTAGAAGCAGATATAGCAATCTCACCTCCCCAATCAAATGTTTTTTGTCGAACAGCAAGGTATGCACCCTTATCTACTAAAGATTTTTGAATAACCATTTTTCCGTTTTCGGGAAATTTAGCAACAAATGTCCTGTTAGCTGGCGGATTATATGAACTATTGTTTGTTGCTGCACGAAGTTCTGAGGTGATTGTTGAATATAGTTCATTATAGAAGTAAGCATTTAGTTTTGTTGCTTTTAAATTACTATCAATTCCATTCTGAATTTGACCATCTAGCCAGCTATTACCAGTACTAAAAAATTCAAAAGTCAAATCATCTTGAAAAAGTGGCGGTAATGATGTCATATTGAAGTATGTTGTTGAGGGCCCTACCACATTAGGCACAGTGATCGTATTTGGGTAATATACTATTCTTTGATTATTAAGGAAATAAGCTCGTTCTTTTGTTTGGTTGTTTATGGCAGTATTACCAAGCAATTTGTCTAAATCATATGTAAATTGAGCAGCTTCCAGAACGAGTCTTATTTCATCAGCTTCTTCATCTCTCCACAAACCAGTCCATCCTTTAAATTGATGTACAACTTTTATTCCCATGTGATATACTAATAAGTAGTCATAATTGAATGCCTTGGTTTTAACCCTTCTGTGACCTTCGTATTGATCTATACAAACATCATTATCTCCAAATAAATCCCCAAATATTCCACTATGTGGATCACAACTACTTAAATTGTTTAAAAATGCATTATAACTTGGATCAGTTGATACTGGGGAATTTGGAGCAGGCACATAAGGAGCTCCACCTCCTCCACCATCTTCAGGATCTATAGGAGCAATTTTATATAAAGTAACGTTTTCATTTACTGGAGTTTCTCCTGTTTTAGGAAAGTCAGTATTGAATTTTTCTTTAACGTATAATGCTGTTTCTTTTGTCAATGTGGTTGAGATATTTTTGTTTTTTAAATATAAAAGCAAATCGGCAAAATTATTTTTTGCAGTATAGAATAAGCCGACATCAGTATATTTATAAATAACATTTGCAATTTGAATTTCTCCATCACTATTTAAAAATGCTGCAAATGTATCATCTCCAATAATTTTTTCAGAATTGTCTAAATATTCAAGATCGTTTGAAGATTTTTGAGTGTTATTTTTTTCAAAAATTTGGGTTTCTTCTTTTTTATTTTTGTAGTAATTATATAAAAATTCTTCATTTTTTTCAGTAACAATAGGTCTTAAAGAATAAAAATTTTGTTTGTATAATGGCTCCAAATAATTACTTATTTTTTCGTTTGATGCCTCAGCGTACTCGACATAGATTTTAGTTAAGGCGTCCTTAGACTCAAAAGCTAGCCTGCCATCAATTACTTCTATGGCTTTGATTTGACTTATAGCTTTTTCATTACTATCTATTAATTCATTTTGACATGAATAAAAGCTAAAGACAATAAGTGGCAAATAAAGAATCGTACATAGTTTTGTTCTGTTTTGTTTTGTTTTGTTTTCATAAAATTAAAACCGGTTTACATTGTTAATATTGTATAAATATAGTAAAAAAATATTAATAAAGTTTTTTCTTTCAAATGAATGCATATTTATAGTTGTTTTCTTTATAGTTTATAAAGAAATAATTTTTTTAAGAAATTGTAATTTCTTAATCTAAAAAATAGATTAAGAAATTATATAGTTTTTTAAAACCGTTGTGAAAGCTATATAGAAATAAAATATCCCAAAACTGAAATTTCAGTTTTGGGATATTTTTTATTGTGAAACTTAACTTTTTAAAACTCCGAATTATTTTTAAAAACTTCTTGATTTACCTCGTCGATGTAATTTAATAATTCTTCTTTGCCAATTGTTTCTGTTGATGAAGTTACAAAGTATCGTGGCATTTCGGCCCAGTTATTGGCAAACATTTGTTTTTTGTAAGCGGCGATATGTGAATCAATTTTTACCCGGCTAATTTTATCGGCTTTGGTAAAAATAATACAGAATGGGATTTCGCTTTCGCCCATATATTCCATGAATTCAAGATCTATTTTTTGAGCTTCGTGACGGATATCTATTAAAACAAAAGCACAAACTAATTGTTCTCTTTTTTCAAAATAATCGGTGATGAATTCCTGAAAAACAGATTTTGTCTTTTTAGAAACTTTAGCATAACCATAACCGGGTAAATCTACCAAAAACCAATTACTATTTATTAAAAAGTGATTGATAAGCTGTGTTTTTCCAGGTCTTCCAGATGTTTTTGCTAGCTTCTTTTGATTGGTCAACATGTTAATTAATGATGACTTTCCAACATTGGATCTACCAATAAAAGCATATTCTGGCAAGAAATCCTTTGGACATTTGCTTACATCTGAGTTGCTTATAATGAATTCGGCAGTATTAATTTTCATGTTTTTTGAGTGTAAAATTCTCCGTTAATTAGTGTTCAGCCAAATGTGTATGAGTCAGCCAATCTTCCAGATGAGCATTAAATTCTTCTGGCTGTTCCATCATGGCTGCGTGACCACATTTGTCAATCCAGTATAGCGTAGAATTTGGTAATAATTTATGGAATTCTTCTGCTACATCGGGAGGAGTAACCTTATCATTTTTTCCCCAAATAATACAGGTTTGAACGTGCATTTTTGGTAAATCTTTTGCCATATTATGACGAATTGCACTTTTTGCAATAGTCAGAGTTTTAATCAATTTTATACGATCATTTACAGTGGCATATACCTCGTCGATAAGTTCAGGAGTTGCAATTTTTGGATCATAAAAAACATCTTCAGCTTTTTTCTTGATGTATTCATAATCACCTCTTTTTGGATAACTGTCCCCCATAGCGCTTTCGTAAAGCCCTGAACTTCCAGTTATTACAAGCCCTGATACTTTTTCAGGAAACATTTTTGTGTGATATAATGCGATATGTCCTCCTAGCGAATTTCCTAAAAGAATAACTCTATCTAATTTTTTGTAAGTAATAAAGTTTTTTACGTAAACAGCAAAACTTTTTACGTTAGTTTTTAATATGTTTTGAGTGTAAATAGGTAAATCGGGAATGATAATTCTATAGCCTTTATTTGAAAAATAACTAGCTACAGCATCAAAATTACTTAATCCTCCCATTAAACCATGTAAGATGACAATCGGAATTCCTTCTCCGGCTTCGTAATATCCGTATTTGCCCTCTTTTTTATAATATTTTTCCATATTTTAAATGACAATTTCAATTTGTCACAAATATAGGGTTTAAAAAATTAAAACGAATTTTAGTAACACTTTTTTATCCTTTTAAATCGCTCATGACAGCAAATCAATATTGTATTTTCAGTTGATTTTTAACAATTAAATAATGCTTTATTTATGCTTTTAAGGTTATCGTTTAATAATTGAAAATGTTGGTTTTTTTTCAAATAATAATTTTTATAACTAATTATTACTCTTAAAGTTAGTGAATTAAAAGGCTATAAACAGTGCGTTTTTGAGTAAAAGTGGTTAAACTTATTAACAAAGTGGTATATAGTGGTAAATTGTGGTAAAAATTTATATATTTTTGCTTTATACAATTAATATATATTTCGCTTGAACACAATTATAGGTACATATGAGTGTAAAGTCGATGCTAAAGGACGGGTTTTATTGCCTGCTCCTTTAAAAAAGCAATTGGCTTCCTCGCTTCAAAACGGTTTTGTTTTGAAGCGTTCTGTGTTTCAGAAATGTCTTGAATTGTATCCGATGGAAGAGTGGGATTTGATGATGGCAAAAATCAACAAACTTAATAGATTCGTTAAAAAAAACAATGATTTTATTCGTCGTTTTACTGCTGGTGTTAAGGTGGTAGAGATAGATGCTTTGGGCAGATTGTTGATTCCGAAAGATTTAGTGGTTTATGCAAATGTATTTAAGGATGTAGTTTTTTCTTCAGCGGTGAGCATTGTAGAAATTTGGGATAAAGAGTTGTATGAAAAATCAATTGATGGTGAAGACGTTGATTTTGCAGATTTAGCCGAAGAAGTAATGGGAAATTTAAATGACGACGACAATGGAATATCATAATCCAGTACTGCTTCATCCTACAGTGGATGGTTTAAATATAAAGCCTGACGGGATTTATGTTGATGTTACGTTTGGCGGTGGAGGTCATTCAAAAGAAATATTAAGACGATTAGGCCCTAATGGAAAATTATTTGCTTTCGATCAGGATGAAGATGCTGTGGCAAATGCATTGCCAGACGAGAGGTTTACATTGATAAATGAGAATTTCAGATTTATAAAAAGATTTTTACGCTTTTATGGTGTGAAAGAAGTGGATGGCATTCTGGGAGATTTGGGAGTTTCTTCACATCAGTTTGATGTTGCCGAAAGAGGTTTTTCGACCCGATTTGATGCTGGATTGGATATGAGAATGAGTCAGAAAAATGATTTAAATGCTTATAGAGTGGTCAATGAATATGATGATGCCAATTTACGAAGAGTGTTTTTTGATTATGGCGAATTGAAAAATGCTCCAGCTTTAGCAAGAACTATCATCGAAGCAAGAGAAAAACATCCGATCAAAACCACCGAAGAATTAAAAGAAGTTTTGATGAAATATTTGCCAGAAAGAGTCCGAAATAAAATTTTGGCTCAAATATATCAGGCAATTAGAATTGAAGTAAATCAAGAGATGGATGTTTTAAAAGAATTTTTGGAGCAATCCCTCGAAGTTTTGAAACCAGGAGGACGATTAAGCGTGATTTCTTATCATTCATTAGAAGACAGATTAGTCAAAAGGTTTATAAAAAATGGAATGTTTGAAGGAGAGCCAGAGCGTGATTTTTATGGTAATTTCTCTGTTCCTTTTAATACAGTTGGAAAATTAATTGTTCCAGATAATGACGAAATAAAATTAAATAACCGCGCCAGAAGTGCTAAGTTAAGAATTGCAGAAAAAAAGTAATATATAATGAAAGGTGGAATTTATAACATATTAAAAGCACAATTCCTTATTGACGATAACGCAGTTAAAAATTGGCGTTTTATCGTTTTTGTGATTTTACTAGCTATAATAATGATTGCAAATACACAACGTTACGAACAAAAAGTATTTAAAATAGTTGAACTAACTAATAAGGTAAAGGAGCTTCGTTCTGAGTTTGTCGATAAACGTTCTGAGTTGATGAAATTAAAAATGGAATCTACGGTTTCGGCAAAAATGGAAGAAAGACAAATTTTTCCATCTACAGTTCCTCCGGTAAAAATTGAAGTTAAAGAAGATAAAGAAAAAAGTTTCTTAGAAAGAATATGGCAGTAGACGATAAATATATATCCTATAGAACCTATTTGGTTGCCTTTATCATCTTTGTGATGGCAATTGCCGTTGCAGTTAAATTAACTAATATTCAATGGGTCGATGGTGACCATTACAGAGAATTAGCTAAAGAAAGAACGGTTAGGAATTTTGTTATACCTGCTAATAAAGGAAACGTTTATTCTGCTGATGGAAGTCTCTTGGCGACTTCAATTCCTAATTATGCCATTCGTTTTGACGCTGTTGCTCCATCAACAGAGAATTTTGAAAAAAATGTAAAATCATTGGCAGATTCATTGGGATTTATGTTTAAAAAATCGAGTAGCACAATTCAGAATGAGCTACGAAAAGCCAGAGAACATAAAAACAGATATTATTTGATAGCTCAAAAATTGAGCTATACACAATATATGAAAATTAAAGGTTTTCCATTATTTAATCTGGGTGCCTACAAAGGAGGGATTATAATTGAGCAAAAAACAATTAGAGAACATCCGATTGGAAAAATTGCTGAAAGAACAATTGGATATGAGCGAACAATGCTTAATGGTGTTTCTGATGGAAAAGGAATTGAATGGGCTTTTCGTGAGTATCTTAATGGGAAAGACGGTAAAATATTAAAGCAAAAAATTGCCAAAGGGCAATGGAAACCGATTCGTGATGTAAACGAAGTAGAACCTCAGGATGGTTATGACATAATTTCGACTATCGATGTTTATATTCAGGATATTGCTCATCATGCATTGCTAAAACAATTGGAAGAATATGAAGCTGATCATGGTTGCGTTGTAGTTATGGAAACCAAAACCGGCCAGATCAAAGCAATTTCTAATTTAGGAAGAGCAACTGATGGCACCTATTATGAAACTACTAATTATGCTTACGCTGAATCTCATGAGCCTGGATCGACTTTTAAATTAGTTGATTTGATTGCTATTTTAGAGGACAAAGTCGCAGATACAAGTACTGTATATGATAGTCGTAAAGGTATAATTACTTATTATGGTCGTAAAGTTCGTGATTCTCATGATGGCGGATATGGAAAAATATCTTTAGCAAGAGGGTTTGAGCTTTCTTCAAACACAGTAATGGTTCAGGCTGTTTATGACAATTATAAAAACAATCCTTCCAAATTTGTAAATCACGTAAATTCATTAGGATTGAATAAAAAGTTAGGTTTGGCTTTTAAGGGAGAAGGAGTGCCATATATACCACAACCAAGCGACAAAAAGCATTGGTCTAATGTTTCTTTGCCTTGGATGGCTTTTGGATATGGAGTTTCGGTTACACCATTACAAACATTAACATTGTATAACGCGATTGCTAATAATGGTGTTATGGTAAAACCAATGTTAGTTACAGAGGTAAAAGAATGGGACAAAACCATAAAAAAATATAATACTGAAGTTACTAATTCCAAAATATGTTCTGATGAAACGTTGCGTAAAATTCAAGCTGTTTTGGCCAATGTGGTAAAAAAAGGAACAGCTTCTAAATTGTATACTAAGGATTTCCCCATGGCAGGAAAAACTGGGACGGCTGCGGTTAATTATGCAAAAAATGGTGGAGTAGATAAACATTATGCATCTTCATTTGTGGGTTATTTTCCAGTAAATGATCCGAAGTATTCCTGTATTGTAGTGGTTCATAAACCTAATACAGCCAATAATAATTACTATGGTGCAGATGTTGCTGGACCTGTTTTTAAGAGAATAGCTCAAAAAATATTTACAGAGACACCATCTACAAATGTTATCAAAAAATTAGATCGTCCTAATCCGAAACAAGACAATAGTTATAATGAATATTATGCTAAAGTTGAAAAAAAACAAAATGTAATTCCTAATGTAAAAGGGATGCCAGGAATGGATGCTGTTGCGTTGTTAGAAAATTTAGGATTAAAAGTTAAAGCTGTTGGAACAGGGAAAGTAAAATCACAATCTCTGCAGGCAGGTCAAAATATAGTTAAGGATTCGTCAATCCAATTGGAATTATTATGAGTATACTAAAAGATATATTGTATAAAGTAGCGATAGAATCTGTTACAGGTTCTACAGAAATAACTATAAATCAACTGCATTTTGATTCAAGAAAAATTGAGCAAAATGATGTTTTTGTGGCAATTCGCGGTACAATTTCAGATGGACATGATTTTATAGAAAAAGCAATTGGGTTAGGAGCTACGGTAGTTATTTGCGATACTCTTCCAACGACTTTGAGAAGTGGTGTTACGTATGTGCAAGTAAAAGATACAAATGCTGCTTTGGCTTTTATGGCTGCTAATTTTTACGGAAATCCTTCTCAAAAATTAAAATTGGTTGGCATTACAGGAACCAATGGCAAAACAACAATTGCCTCATTACTGTATCAATTGTTTAAAAAAGCTGGTTTTAAAGTAGGTTTGTTGTCAACGGTTAAGATTTTAGTAGATGAAGAAGAACACAAAGCAACTCATACAACTCCGGATTCCATAACCATCAATTATTTTCTAAATGAAATGATTGAAGCTGGCGTAGAATATTGTTTTATGGAAGTGAGTTCTCATGGAATTCATCAAAAACGTACCGAAGCATTGCATTTTAAAGGTGGAATTTTTACGAATCTTTCACACGATCATTTAGATTATCACCCAACATTTGCTGAATATAGAGACGTTAAAAAATCATTTTTTGATCACTTGCCAAATACCGCTTTTGCTTTAACAAATAGTGATGATAAAAATGGCCCAGTGATGCTTCAAAATACTTCTGCCAGAAAATTGACTTATGCTTTAAAAACATATGCAGATTATAAAGCACTAATTCTAGAAAATCAATTGTCAGGATTGTTGTTGAAAATAAACGATAACGAAGTATGGGTAAAGTTAATCGGGACATTCAACGCTTATAATCTTTTAGCGATATATGGAGCGGCAGTTGAGTTAGGTCTTGAAAGTTTTGAAGTGCTTCGATTGATGTCTGAATTAGAAAGTGTATCTGGAAGATTTCAATATATTGTTTCCAATACTAATATAACTGCAATTGTAGATTACGCTCATACACCAGACGCACTTGAAAATGTTCTGAACACGATTAAAGATGTCCGTACCAATAACGAACAATTAATTACAGTTGTAGGATGTGGTGGTAACAGGGATACAGCAAAACGTCCGGTTATGGCAAACATTGCAACAGAACTAAGCGATAAAGTAATTCTAACTTCTGATAATCCTCGAAACGAAGAACCTGAAGCTATTATTCACGAAATGGAAAAAGGAGTGCAAGCTCAAAATTTCAAAAAGGTATTGTCAATTACCGATAGGTTTCAAGCAATCAAAACGGCTTGTCAAATGGCACAACCCAACGATATTATATTGATTGCTGGAAAAGGACACGAAACTTATCAGGAAATCAAAGGTGTACGTCATGATTTTGATGATATGAAAAATGTAAAAGAAATTTTAGACCAACTATTAAAATAAAACAATATGCTATACTATTTATTTCAATATTTAGACAAAGTAATGGATGTTCCTGGAACGGGAGTTTTTCAATACATCACCTTTAGATCTTCTTTGGCGTTGATGTTGTCGTTATTATTGTCAACTATTTATGGAAAGCGTATTATTAGTTTTTTAAGTAGACAACAAGTTGGTGAGACAGTTCGAGAATTAGGATTGGCTGGACAAAATGAAAAAGCTGGCACACCAACAATGGGGGGAATTATTATCATATTCGCAACTTTGGTTCCGGTGATACTTTTTGCAAAATTGCAAAATATTTATATCGTCTTATTGATTGTCACCACATTGTGGATGGGAACTATTGGTTTTATTGATGATTATATCAAAATATTCAAGAAAGATAAAGAAGGGCTTAAAGGAATTTTTAAGGTTTTTGGTCAGGTAGGTTTAGGAGTAATTGTTGGTTCGGTGCTTTATTTTAGTCCTGCTGTTACTGTTAGAACAGATACAGGGAAAAGCGATGTTTTTAGAACAACTACGGAAACAGTGATTAAACAAGTTCCTGTTGAAGAAAAATCTACTGCTACAACTATTCCTTTCTTTAAAAATAATGAATTTGATTATGCTGAATTACTAGCTTGGACTGGTGATGGTTATGAAAAATGGGCTTGGTTGGTATTTATTCCAATTGTGATTTTTATTATCACCGCAGTTTCAAATGGAGCCAATTTAACCGATGGAATTGATGGATTAGCTGCGGGAACTTCGGCAGTTTCGGTCTTTGCGCTGGCTATTTTTACTTTCGTTTCGGGTAATATTATTTTCTCTAATTATTTAAATATAATGTACATACCCAATTCTGGGGAAATGACCGTTTTTATAGCTTCGTTTCTCGGTGCGTTGATTGGTTTTCTTTGGTACAATTCCTATCCAGCTTCGGTCTTTATGGGTGATACAGGAAGTTTGACAATTGGTGGAATCATTGCAGTATTGGCAATTGCCGTTAGAAAAGAATTACTTATTCCCCTATTATGTGGAATATTTCTAGTCGAAAATTTCTCTGTCGTTTTACAGGTCAGTTATTTTAAATATACTAAAAAACGCTTTGGCGAAGGACGAAGGATTTTTTTAATGTCTCCTCTGCATCACCATTATCAGAAGAAAGGATATCATGAAAGTAAGATAGTCACGCGATTTTGGGTAGTTGCAATTATGCTTGCCATTTTGTCAATTGTTACACTGAAATTGAGATAATATGAGACTAGTAATATTAGGAGGAGGAGAAAGCGGTGTAGGCACTGCTATCCTGGGAAAAAAACAAGGTTATGATGTTTTTGTTTCTGATTCTGGAAAGATAAAAGACAGTTACAAAGAGGTACTGATTATTAATGAAATCGCGTGGGAAGAAGAGAAGCATACTGAAGATTTGGTTTTGAATGCTGATGTGGTGATGAAAAGTCCTGGTATTCCAGATAAATCGCCCATCGTAAAGCAACTGAGAAGCAAAGGTATTTCGGTGATCTCAGAGATTGAATTTGCATCTTCTTTTACAAATGCTGTTTGTATAGGAATAACGGGTAGTAATGGCAAAACAACTACCACGATGTTGACCCATCATATTTTGAAAGCGGCAGGTTTGAATATTGGATTGGCCGGGAATGTTGGTAAAAGTTTTGCATGGCAGGTTGCAGATAATAATTATGATTATTATGTCATTGAGTTGAGCAGTTTTCAGCTTGACGGAATTATAAATTTCAGACCACATATTGCGATAATAACAAATATAAGTCCTGATCATTTGGATCGTTACGATTACAAATATCAAAATTATATTGATTCAAAGTTTAGAATTACAATGAATCAGACAGAGGAAGATTTCCTTATTTATGATGCAAATGATGAAGCCATTGCAGAATGGTTGAAAAATAATAAAGTAAAAGCCAAATTAATTCCTTTTTCGTTAACTGATGAGTACAGCGAAGGAGCTTATTTAAAAAACAATAAAATGGAAGTTAAGATCAATCAAGAAGAATTTATAATGGATACAGAGCATATTTCATTAGAAGGTAAACATAATTTAAAAAATGCTATGGCGGCTGCATCTGTTTCTAATATTTTGAAAATTAGAAAATCTACTATCCGAGAAAGTATGTCTAATTTTCAAGGTGTTGAACATCGATTGGAAAAAGTATTGAAAATTCAGAACGTTCAATATATAAATGACTCTAAAGCTACCAATGTAAACTCTGTTTTCTTTGCCTTGGAGAGTATGACTACTCCAACAATTTGGATAGTTGGTGGTGTTGATAAAGGAAATGATTACCATGAATTAATGTCTCTTGTTCGCGAAAAAGTAAAAGCTATTATTTGTTTGGGAGTTGATAATAAAAAAATTATCGATGCTTTTGGTAATGTTGTCGATATCATGGTTGAAGTAAGCAGCATGAATGAAGCTGTGAAAATGGCTCAGCGTTTATCTGAAAAGGGAGATACAGTTTTGTTATCGCCTGCCTGTGCAAGTTTTGATTTGTTCGAAAGCTATGAAGATAGAGGTAAACAATTCAAACAAGCAGTTAAAAATTTATAAAAGAAAAGAAATAAAAGTTTAAAGTGAATATCACTCAACTTTAAACCTTAAACGACTTTAAACATTAAACAAAAAAAATGAAAGAGCTAATTAGCAAGTTAAAAGGAGATAAAGGCATTTGGTCATATGTGGCCCTATTGGCTCTGTTTTCGTTTATGCCTGTTTTTAGTGCGAGTAGTAATTTGGCGTATTTAGGGCATGGTACTGGAAATACTTTGGGTTATTTGGTTAAACATTTTGTTCATATCTGTTTAGGTTTTGCAATTATTTATTGGGTACATAATATACCTTACCATTATTTCAGAGCTATTTCAAAAGCGGGTTTGCCAATAGTATGGATTTTATTAGCGTACACATTGGTCAAAGGAACTGTAATTGCTGGAGCGAATGCGAGTAGATGGATTCAAATTCCTTTCGTAGGGTTGTCTTTTCAGACTTCTACTTTGGCAGCAATAGTTTTATTCATCTTTGTTGCTCGTTATTTGTCAAAAACCAGAGAAACCCCAATTACGTTCAAATCGTCTCTTTGGGAGCTTTGGGCGCCGGTTTTTATAACACTAATGTTTATTTTACCAGCCAATTTTTCAACAACGGCTTTTATTTTTGCAATGGTTCTTATGCTCGTTTTTATTGGGCAATACCCAATGAAATACATTGGAATTATATTAGGTTCAGGGATTGTGTTTATTGTTCTTTTCTGGGGACTCTCTAAAGCTTTTCCTGACGCTAAATTGTTCAGCAGGGTTAGAACCTGGGAAAGCCGAATAGAAAATTTTATCGGCAATAAAGCTGGTGAGGATGACTATCAAATTGAAAAAGCAAAAATTGCTATTGCGTCAGGACAATTATACGGTTTAGGTCCGGGTAAGAGCGTACAAAAGAATTTTTTACCACAATCTTCTTCAGATTTTATTTACGCCATTATTGTTGAAGAATACGGATTAATAATTGGAGGATTTGGAGTTTTACTTTTGTACATGCTTTTATTGGTTCGATTTATAATTGCTTCTCATAAAGCAAATACTCTTTTCGGAAAATTAGTGGTCATAGGACTGGGATTTCCAATGATTTTTCAGGCCTTGATTAATATGGGCGTCGCAGTAGAATTATTGCCAGTAACAGGACAAACTTTACCGTTAATAAGTAGTGGAGGTAGTTCCATTTGGATGACTTGTTTTGGACTTGGGATAATTTTGAGTGTAACCAAAAAAGAAGAAGAAATTGCTAAGGAAAAATTAGATAAAGAAAAAAGAGAAGAAATTCTTCAACGGCTTATAGATAAAGAAATGGAAGCTGACCTTAAAGAAGTTGATTCCAAAGGTGGAATTGATGATTTTGATGCAAACGATTATTCAATTACAGATAATTCATCCAATCCGATGAATGCGGTGTTGAAATAATTGGTAGTTGGCTATAATGTAATTCGTTGCGATTAAATAATAAAAGGAATAATTTAGAAATTTTCAAAAATGGCAAAGCGTAAATTTATTTTAAGTGGAGGAGGTACAGGAGGTCATATTTATCCTGCCATTGCGATTGCGAATGAATTAAAATCACGTTTTCCTGATGCCGAAATTTTGTTTGTTGGTGCCAAAGATAAAATGGAAATGCAAAAAGTACCTCGGGCTGGATACGAAATAAAAGGACTTTGGATTGCTGGTTTGCAAAGAAAATTAACAATTCAAAATTTAATGTTGCCAATTAAGTTTATTGACAGTTTATGGAAATCTAGAAAAATAATTAAAGAATTCCAGCCAGATGTAGTTATCGGTACAGGTGGTTTTGCTAGTGGACCATTATTGAATGTGGCTAATAGCCTGAATATTCCAACTGTTATTCAGGAGCAAAATTCCTATCCAGGAATTACTAATAAGTTGTTGAGCAAAAAAGCAAATAGTATCTGTGTCGCATATGATAATTTGGAAAGGTTTTTTCCTCAAGAAAAAATAAAACTAACAGGAAATCCTGTCCGTCAGGATTTATTGGATATTCAATCCAAAAGGGAAGAAGCGATTACGCATTTTAAATTAGATAAAAATAAAAAAACACTATTGATTCTAGGAGGCAGCCTCGGAGCAAGAAGAATCAATCAGTTAATCGAAAAAGAATTAGATAAATTACTTTCTTTAAATGTTCAGGTAATCTGGCAATGTGGGAAATTTTATTTAGAAGATTATAAAAAATACAATCAATACAATGTTCAAGTTGTAGCTTTTATTGAAAGAATGGATTTGGTTTATGCTGCTGCAGATGTTGTGATTTCTCGCGCTGGAGCATCTTCGGTTTCAGAATTATGTATAGTTGGAAAACCTGTGATTTTTATTCCATCGCCTAATGTGGCAGAAGATCATCAAACCAAAAATGCTCAGGCAATAGTGAACAAAAAAGGAGCAATTTTGCTAAAAGAATCGCAGTTAGATGAAGATTTTAGTTTGGTTTTTGAATCTTTGATAAAAGATGAAGGAAAACAAGAACAATTAAGTCAGAATATTAAGTTATTGGCTAAGCCAAATGCAACAGTTCAAATCGCAGACGAAATCGTGAAACTGATAAAATAATATCAATCACAATGACAATAATAATGTCAATTTGAGTAACAAAATATAATTAATATAGTAGTAATGTCAATTTTTGAATATTGAAATTGCTATTGAAATTGAAATTGAGAAATGAATTTAAATCAAATACATAACGTCTATTTCATAGGAATCGGAGGCATCGGAATGAGTGCTTTGGCTCGTTATTTCAAAACCATAGGAAAAAAAGTTTCGGGTTATGATAAAACACCTTCTATTCTTACAAATGAATTAATAGAAAGCGGAATTGATATTCATTTTGAAGATAATATCAGCTTGATCCCAACTGATTATTATGTTGAAAATACTTTGGTTATTATAACTCCTGCGGTACCGGTTAAGCATTCTGAGTGGAATTATTTCTTAGAACGTAATTATCAAGTAAAAAAGAGAGCCGAAGTTTTAGGAATCATCACCAAAGATACTTTTTGTTTTGCCGTGGCGGGAACTCATGGCAAAACAACAACCTCTAGTATTTTGGGACATATTTTGTATGAAAGTGGCGCAGATGTAACTGCTTTTATCGGGGGAATTGTTGAAAATTATGATTCTAATTTAATTGGAAATGGTAAAACTGTTACCGTTGTTGAAGCCGATGAATTTGATCGTTCCTTTTTGCATTTGCATCCAGATATTGCTTGTGTAACATCGATGGATGCTGATCATTTGGATATTTACGGTACAAGTGATGCGATCGAAGCTTCATTCGTAGAATTTGCAAATAAAGTCGAAGATAAAAACAAGCTTTTTATCACCAATGAGTTGCCTATTGATGGCGTAGTTTGTGCAGTTAATGAAGAGGCTGTTTTTCAAGCCTACAATATAAGAATAGAAAACAGCAATTATGTTTTCGATGTTAAAGCCCCTAACGAACATATTAAAAATTTACGTTTCGGATTGCCAGGTAAGCATAATTTAATGAATGCTTTAATGGCATTAGCAATGGCAGTAACATACGGCACCCCAACCGATGTTATTGCCAGGGCTTTGGTTTCTTTCAAAGGAATCAGAAGACGTTTTTCTTATCAAATTAAAGAAGAAAATTTAATTTATATTGATGATTACGCGCATCATCCAACCGAAATAAATGCTGTGCATCAGGCGGTTAGGGAATTATATCCTGGTAAAAAAGTCTTAGCGATTTTTCAGCCACACTTATTTAGCAGAACAAGAGATTTTGCTGATAATTTTGCCAAAAGTTTATCAGCATTTGATGAAGTTTTTTTGATGGAAATTTATCCAGCTCGCGAATTGCCAATGGAAGGAATTAATTCACAATGGCTGATGGATAAAATGACTAATGAGCATAAAAAGATAGTTAGTAAGGAAGATTTAATTCCGGAAATTTTAGCTAATGACGCAACGGTAATTGTAACGATTGGAGCTGGTGATTTAGGTGAAATGGTTCCTTCAATTAAAAAAGCATTATATGAAAATCTTTAATTGGAATAATGTAAGATTAGTATTAATGTTTGGATTGGTTGTTTTTCTTTTTTCGTTTACTTCGAAGAAAAATACGAAAAGGAAATTGACTAAAACAGATGTTGTTTTTGTAGGCGAGAGCTCTCTTTTTTTAAAAACAGAAGCGGTTAATAAATTGTTAATAGAAAATAAAGAGAGCGTTTCAACTATAAGAAAAGATAGGTTAGATTTGAATAAATTAGAGCAAGTATTGAATGCTCAAGAAATGATCGAGAAAGCAGATGTATATGTAAGTATCGATGGTGTTCTTAAAGCAGTCGTAAAACAAAAGACTCCTATTGCAAGAGTTTTTAATGATGAAGGGTCTTTCTATATTGATAGTGAGGGAAATAAAATGCCTTTGTCGCCAAATTTTACAGCTCGGGTTCCACTTGTTTCTGGGGAGATAAACAAGAAAAACAACAAAAATTTATTTAAATTATTTAAGATAATTTATGATGATGCGTTTTTGCGAAAAAACATCATTGGGATACAAATTATGCCTAATGGTAGCTTATTAATGCAGAATAGAAATTATAATTATCAAATTGATTTCGGTGGTTTGATAAACATTGAACAAAAATTTAAAAACTATAAAGCTTTTTTTCAAAAGGTGAGTTTGGACAGTTCTTTGTATAAATATAAAAAAATAGATTTGAGATTTACGGAACAAGTAGTTTGCACAAAATAATAGAAAATGGAAAAAGAGAATATTGCAGTAGGTCTAGATATTGGGACAACGAAAATTGTTGCCATGATAGGCAAAAAGAATGAATATGGAAAACTTGAAATTTTAGGTGTTGGAAAATCTAAAAGTTTGGGTGTTGCAAGAGGTGTTGTAAATAATATTACTCAAACTATTCAATCAATTCAACAAGCGATTCTTGAAGCAGAAAATAATTCAGGTTATAAAATTAAAGATGTCGTTGTAGGTATAGCTGGGCAACATATCAGAAGTATTCAGCACAGTGACTACATCAGCAGAAGTAATCCTGAAGAAGTTATTGGAGGAAATGATATTGATTTATTGATCAATCAGGTTCATAAATTGGCCATGTTGCCAGGGGAAGAAATAATTCACGTATTGCCACAAGAATTTAAAATTGATGGACAATCAGATGTGAAAGAACCAATCGGAATGTACGGTGGAAGACTGGAAAGTAGTTTTCACGTAGTTGTTGGGCAAGCATCTTCAATTAGAAATGTTGGTAGATGTATTCAAAGCTCAGGTATTGAATTGTCTGGTTTAACACTAGAACCTTTAGCTTCATCTGATGCTGTTTTAAGTCAGGAAGAAAAAGAAGCAGGGGTGGCTCTTATTGATATTGGAGGAGGAACAACAGATTTAGCGATTTTCAAGGATGGAATCATTCGTCACACAGCGGTAATTCCTTTCGGAGGAAACGTAATTACAGATGATATAAAAGAAGGCTGTTCTATTATAGAGAAACAAGCAGAATTATTAAAAGTAAAATTTGGTTCTGCCTGGCCAGGAGAAAACAAGGATAATGAAATTGTTTCTATCCCAGGTTTGAGAGGAAGAGAGCCAAAAGAGATTTCGTTAAAAAATCTTTCGAAAATAATAAATGCGAGAGTTGTTGAAATCATAGAGCAAGTTTTTACTGAAGTAAGAGCTTATGGGCATGAAGATCCGCGCAAAAAATTAATTGCAGGTATTGTACTTACTGGTGGTGGTGCTCAATTAAAACACATCAAGCAACTAGTAGAATACATTACCGGAATGGATACAAGAATTGGTTATCCAAACGAGCATTTAGCAGGGAATTCCGATGAGGAAATTTCTAGTCCATTATATGCTACAGCTGTTGGTTTGGTAATGAATAGCATTGAAAATAGGACTCAAAGTGCTGTGAGAATGGAGAAAGTTACAGGACCGGAAAAAGTAACTTATTATAGGGAACCAGTTGTTGAGCCAAAAGTTGAAACAAAAGAAGAGGTTGTACAGCCAGAAAAAATACTTCAAGTTGAAGCACAATCGGTCAAAGTAGAATCTACAGAAAATAAAATAAGAAGATCGTTTTTTGATAAATATGTAGATAAAATAAAAGAATTTTTAGACAACGCAGAATAGACATAACCAGAATAGAATAACATTAAAAAAGAATAAATTATCAAACTTCCTTTTTGCCCCAAGCCTAGAGTAGTTAGTGATAAGTTAATAAAAATTAAAACCCTATATGATGCCAAGTAGTACAGAATTTGGAAGTATTTCATTTGATTTACCAAAAAATCAATCAAATGTTATCAAGGTAATTGGTGTAGGCGGAGGCGGTAGCAACGCCATAAACCATATGTTTAGACAAGGTATTAAAGGTGTAGATTTCATCGTTTGTAATACCGATTCACAAGCACTTGAAAATAGTGGAGTACCTAATAAGATTCAATTAGGAGTAAATTTGACTGAAGGTCTTGGAGCTGGTGCAAATCCAGATATAGGACATCAATCAGCTATAGAAAGTATTGCTGAGATCGAAAAAGTGTTGGATGTAAATACCAAAATGGTATTCATTACAGCTGGTATGGGCGGTGGAACTGGAACAGGTGCTGCTCCGGTCATTGCTCAATTAGCTAAAGAAAAAGATATATTAACTGTTGGAATTGTTACTTTGCCTTTTTTGTTCGAAGGAAAAGTGCGTCAGGAACAAGCGCTTATTGGAATCGAAAAATTGCGTAAGCAAGTTGATTCATTAATTGTAATCAACAACAATAAGTTAAGAGAAGTTTACGGAAATCTTGGTTTCAAAGCTGGGTTTTCAAAAGCAGACGAAGTTTTGGCAACTGCCTCAAGAGGTATTGCCGAAGTAATTACACATCACTATACTCAAAATATCGATTTACGTGATGCCAAAACAGTATTGTATAATAGTGGTACTGCTATTATGGGATCTTCTGTTTCTTCTGGTGAAAATAGAGCTAAGGAAGGTATAATTGCTGCTCTAGATTCTCCGCTTTTAAATGATAATAAAATTACTGGGGCCAAAAACGTATTATTACTTATCGTTTCTGGAACTAATGAAATTACTATCGATGAAATTGCAGAGATTAACGAGCACATTCAATACGAAGCGGGTTCAAATGCCAATATTATCATGGGGGTAGGAGAAGATGAGTCTCTTGGAGATGCAATTGCTGTAACTATTATTGCTACTGGTTTCAATGTTGAGCAACAAAACGAAATTGTAAATGTTGAGCCAAAAAAAATAATTCATACTCTAGGTGAAGAGCAAAAAAGTGTTTTTGATTTATCAACAAACACTGTAGCTAGTTTCAATTTAAATAGCGAAACTCCAACTACTAATACTGAAGAAAGAATTGTTTTTGATTTAGTCGAAGATGTAGTGGCTCCTCAACCAGTAATTCCTTCTATCAATGAAGACGAATTAATTGGAATGAACGAATTCATTAGAAATTTAGATGTGACTTTTGAAATCGTTTCGCCAATGAAAGAAATTGATTTTGTTATTACAAATCCAGTAGTCGAGCAAGTAAGAGAAGTTGCTCAACCAGCTCGTATCGAAGAAAAACAAGAACAAGCATCATTTTCATTTGATTTGCCAGTGAGCAAGTCAGAACCTGTTTATACAAAAGAAGAAACTAATAATTTCTTATTTGAATTGACAAATGAAACTCGTGATATTAAAGTGGTGCAACCTGTACAACTTGTGCCAGTAACTGAATTATCCGATAACGGAATCATAAAATATTCGTTAGAAGAGTACATGGAAGTAGAAAAAGACTTAGTAGAGTCTAAACCTGCTGCCACTATTGTTGAAGAAGTTCCTGCTGAGTTGAATATTACAATGAAACGCGTAGTAGAATCAACTGTTGAAACGCCACCAGCTTTAGAAAATAATTCTCCGATTGATATGACAATTGAAGAAACATTAAGATTCAGAGCAGAGGAAAGAAGAAGAAAATTAAAAGATTTTAATTATAAATTTCATGATAATGTGTCGAGAGTTGATGAATTAGAAAGAGAGCCAGCTTACAAAAGATTTGGTATCGATCTTAATAATTCTCAAACCAATAATTCGACTTCAAGAATATCAGTTGGAACAGATAGCAATAATGATTTACAATTGCGTTCTAATAATTCATATTTACATGACAATGTAGATTAACAAAGCCATTTTTCTTTAAAATAGCCCGAAAATTATTTTCAATTTTCGGGCTATTTTTTTGAATATAAACGATGAAACATGTTGTTGTTATTGACAGTAAAATTTTCTAAATTTGTCGGGCCTTATCCAGCTGTATATTTCAAGCTTTTTAACGTAACTCTTTTTTTCAAAGAACCAGAAAGAGCTTCCTCCGGTCGCTTTTCTAGTTCAAGAAAAAATAGATTTTCTCCAAAAAGGCTTTTCATTTCCATCTGGGGCAATTAAAGTATTCAGTTTTCAAAGTTGAATCTAGATCAATAATCTAAAATTTAAAAATATATGAGTTTATCAATTCAAATCATGGACGAAATCAAAAACGCCATGAGAGCCAAAGATACAGTTGCTCTAGAAGCTTTAAGAGCTGTGAAATCAGAGCTTTTATTAGCTCAGACAGCTTCAGGTTCAAAAGAGGAAATATCAGCTGACGAGGAGGTTAAATTACTGCAAAGATTGGTAAAAACCAGAAAAGAAAGCGCAAGAATATTTACTGAACAAAATCGTTTAGATTTGGCTGAACCAGAATTAGCTCAAGTAGCTGTTATCGAGAAATTCTTGCCAGCTCAATTAAGCGAAGCTGAAGTAGAAGCTGTGGTTGCAAAAATAATTGCTGAAACTGGAGCTTCAGGAATTGCTTCTATGGGAAAAGTTATGGGATTAGCATCTGCGCAATTAGGCGGAACTGCTGAAGGAAAAACCATTTCTGCTATCGTAAAGAAATTATTGGTATAAATTTATAAGCTCCAAATTATAAATTCCAAATTCCAATTTTGGTGTAATTAGTAAATTGGAATTTGGAATTTTAAAAATTGGATTTTATACAAATATCTGACTGCGTAGTTCAACTGGATAGAATATCAGATTTCGGCTCTGAGGGTTGGGGGTTCGAACCCCTCCGCGGTCACTTTTTAAAATGCAATTACCTTATTTTTAGGTGATTGCATTTTTTGGTTTTGAGAGTTGCCAAACCATTGCCAAACCATTTCGGAAACACTAAAAAAATCATACATTTGTAACGGTTTACGATGCCAATTATAAACCAACGTTTGAACGACGTAAAACGGTGGCCTGAACAACTGCCGTTTTTTTTATGCACAATAAAAAAGCCTCTCATCTCTGAAAGGCTTATAATTTGATTAAATTTATTCTATTTCAAGTTAACGAGTGTACTAACTAAACTTTTTTGATCCACTTTTAAAGGAGGCTTAACACGGGTATCTGCATAAAATACTCGTGAAATTTGATAAATAATACCTAAATCCATTTTAAAATCTAGTTGATCCAAACGGTTTAAACTATCAACTACGGTATTAATTAAGTCATGTGCCTCTATTTGGTTTGCCTGGTCTGCATATACTCTGCATTTTTCCTTAATATCCTCAATTTGTTCAGGCGTTACGGCTTCAAAAGTCATAACATACCTATTTTTCAAATAAAAGGCTTCGGCCTCTTTATATTCGCTCTCAATCCCGTTAGCCTGCAAGTTAAAAAGCAAATTGGCTTTAGGATAATCTTTCATAAATTCCTGCTCGATTGCTTGCCAATTATCGACTTTTGAAATGTTTAGCCCTATGCCGGCCAGCATTGAAATAAGCCTCTTGCCATTATTAAATTTAAGATTCTCCAATTGTATAAGCTCATTTGAAACCGCTTCATTCTCTTTTAATAATATTCTGTTTTTCATTTTGTTTGTTTTTAAATATTTGTTGAATTTCCTTTTTTATACTTTACTACGAACCCCGTCGGGAATGGTTTAGAAGCCCGGATCTCAGAAATTACCCTTAACATCTCCGGGACTACTTTGTCTTCAGGATCATCTATTTCGTTACTCTCTTCGGCTTTAATTCCTAAAACAAAGAACTCAAAACCTCTGAGGGCTTCGGCGAATACCTCATACCTTGCACTTTTATCAATACTTTCGTCTAAAACGAATTTTTCCAATTTATCTAAATTATCTATTACTTTTTTCATTGCTCAAGTTGTTTAGGGTCTGTTATTTGAACTATTACAGGAGTGAAACGGTCAGTTATTTCCGCTGTAAGATCGATTGAAGATTGCTTTGGGATAATGTACGCCAATAGCTTAATAAGAACGGTTGCCCTCTCGATAGGCTTCAATTTTTGAAGCAGTTCGGGTAAGCCGTCAATTTCTGAGGCTATCAGGGCTTGAATAATTTGTTTAGTCTGTGCGGTCGTGCGGTTCTTAGTGCCCTTTGCCCGTCCGCCTATTCTCGTTTTCGTTGTCATAGTTTGTTTGATTTTAGCTAAAAACGGCTATTTTAGCAAATGAAATTATTTTTTGAGGGTTCGCCCTTATCGGTAAGCTCATACTTTTTGTCTATTGTCGAACCGTACTTATTCGCCTTGTCTTTGACCTCCTTAGCTGTTTTGGCTTTGTCGACGATTTTCTGCAGTGTTTCCAATTCCGGTAAACTTAATTCCATTAAGTCACTAAACGTTATCGGCTGACTTGGTTTGGTAGTTGCCACGATTTGAAATTTTGGGTTGTTAGCCATTTCATTTAAAATTGGAAGTAATGCGGTTGCTATTGCTTCTCTTTGTTGTTTTGAATTTTCCATTTTGTATTAATTTATTGATTATTAGTGTTTTAGATACGTTAACGCGTCTTTGGCATTTTGCGATGATTTTGTTAAATCCTTAAAGCTTTGATTATCAAGGTGCGTTAACGCGTTAACGTATGTTAATTAACGTGTTTCTGCATGTGTTAGGTTACTTACCTCCCTATATAAAGGGAGGTAACGTAACACATCAATTTAAATCATCTAAAAGGGTGTAAGGTTCTCTTTCTGCTTTCTGCTCGATTAAACTATTTATTTTGCAAATTGAAATAACCTCTCTCGCTTTGTTATCGCCGATTGATAGCCCTGTAACCTTATTGTAAGACAGTTTAACCCGTCGGACTAGTTCGGCGTACTTTATTGCGGTTTCGGTGCTAAAAGCGTCGAATATGATTTCCTGTAGTTGATCGTTTTCCATGGTGTAGATATTATTGGTTTTTTCGGCTCTCGGTTTAGCGGTTTCGTAGTCTAGTAAAATTTGAGGTATGCCGTCATCATCGATATTAAAGGCGAACGGCTCCGGCTCTCTGTTTCTGCATTGTTCAGCCTGTACAATTGAAATTTCTTTGTCATGTTCTAAGACGGTTACAGAAAGAACAGTCTCAGCCTTATTTATTAGCTCTGTGCCGAGGTGCCCTCGGGCGTTCGTGTCTCCCTTGTTTTGGTGCAGCACTGTTACGATGTGAATGTTTCGCTCCTCAGTCCATTTCAGTAGCTTAGAGGCTATCATTGAGGCTTCCTGTTCGTCGTTTATTGAAGTAATACAGTCTTTTATGCCATCGATAACCACAAACCCGATTTTTTCACTTGAATAAATCTCATTTTCAATAAACTGCAAACGCTCATTTGGTGGTAAGCTCCTTAAATGGAATGCGTGGAGGTTCGGCGGTTCGGCGGTTTTAGCTTGTGAACAAACGCGCCTTACTGCCAGTTGTACGTGGTACTTTGATTGTTCAGTGTCAAAATAGAGTACTTCATTCTGTCCGGGCGGTAAACTGCTTTTAAATATACCGTGTAGCAAATCATTAACTAAGGCGATAGCAACAGCCATACTGATTAAAAAACTCTTTTTAGCTTTGGCCTTGCCTGTGATAAGGCTAAAATTTCCCAATGTTCCTAAAATCGCATACGTTCCTGTAAGTGGGTCAAATAAGCTCCAGGCGATTTGAGGCGGTGCGATTACCTCATTAACATCGATTCTAAATTTATCCCGGTACTCTTTATTTGAAACAGTCGCCTCGATATGTAGTAACCTTTCAAGGGTTTTGCTTTTTACGGGTTCGGCCTTTTCCCGTGCCTCCGCAAGGGATTTATAAGCATTTTGCGTTTTCGCTTCCACTTCATCAACGTATAGGTGTGTACCCATTGCATCGTAAAACATATTATAAACCTCCTCCGATACGGTGTTTTGTGGGTACTGCTTCAATAGGCCAAACACGAATTTTGTTTTTGCTATTTGTGGGTGTCGTGGTTCGTCTGGGTTAAAGCTGTCTATAACCTCATTAGTCTTTTCTAAAATGTAATTGTCTAAGCTCTCGTTTTCTGTAACCTCATCAGTTTCGATAAGTCCAAAATCTCTCATCAATGATAAAACTTGCTTTGTCCGTTTAGCTTCAAATACTCCTACATTCTCATTATAAAAGGCCTCCGGATCGTGTGAGAAAAAACAAATACTTGCTATTGATTTCGGGGCGGGATCCGTTGCAATTCCCAACAAATCGGAAACGTATTTATTAAACTGTGTCCACGCCTGTAAATGCTGTTCGGCTGGTGTGCTTACCCATGCAAATATTTTATACCCTTTACCACTTGGCGAAATGAAGAAAAAGGCAATGAAAGGGGCGTTTCTCAGTATCTCACCAAAAGCAACCATTTGAGCGGGCGTAAGCTTGTCAACGTCGGCGTGTACTAAGCCAGCGTAAATCCTAAGCCCTTTTTCGTTTCTAACTGCAAACAGTCCAGCCACGCAAAAAGCTTTTAATCTAGCTTTTAGGACTTTCTTTTTTATCTCATCGGGTTCGGCTCTAATGGCCTCGATAAGTTTTTTAAAAGTAGTGCCTACAATTAGCAGATAAATTTGGTGTAGGGTCTTTGCGTCTGTTGGAATAGTGCCTTTTGCGTTGGCTACAATTGATAAATTGCTATCTTTGTCCGGTAACTCCTTAAAGTCCTGTGTATTGTCGGTATACATGGGGCTTTATTGATTTAAAGGAATTAACGCCGCTTCAATATCACTTCTTAAGAAGTAAACGCGGGATCCCAAGCCCAACGGTTTAAGCTTCCCGGACTTGCACCAATTATGGACGGTAGACAAATCAACGTTAAACATTTGAGCCACTTGTTGACGTGTCAAATATTCCGCTGGTTGAATTGGTTTAAAATGTTTTAGGAAGTCATCTAATTGACTTTTTACGCCCGCCGTTATTTCGCTTTGTAGTTGCTCCGGGGTGTAGCTGATAAACTGAACTGTTGCACTCATAATAGTTACTTTTTTTTAATACTTATTGATTTGAGTGCAAACCACGATTAGGGGATAATTAGGGGATTCCCTAACTTTATTGAATAGCATAAAAAAACCCTCTCATTTCTGAAAGGGTATTTATTATCAAGTAATTAACTTTAAAAACCTAGATCTATTATTTTGGCTTTTGCCTTGTTTAAGGTGCTTTCGGCTGGTTTGCTCTTACTAGAAGAGAGTGTGTTAATGAACGGATTAATGGCCGATTGAATTGTGTTTGCCTTTTCGCCTGTAATTGCGCTTAATAATGTTGCAATCGAATTTACTGTGTGAGGCCTCCCGTCCTTTTTATGCAAAAAGTCAATGATTCCCGATTCATACAAATAAGCAATTTTATCTATGGGTTTGCTTTCCGACAAATCAAGCAACTCGGTTTCGGGTTGTTGGATTTCTTGCAGTCTATCGTCTAAGAACTTCATGTATTCGGTTCTTATTTGAATTTGTCGGTCGTATTTAGCTTCTATTTTATTCCGCAAATCCTCATCGGCTGGGTTCGTCTCGCCCTCCTCATCACAGGGGGCAAATATTATCCTTGGATCCTTTAGCATTTTTAGGCTTTGAGCTATTAAGTTCGTGGAATTTGCGCGTTCCGTCTGGATAAATATATCCTCTTCGACGGCAACCTCCCAAGGGAAATCCGGAAAAGGATATTGTTGTTTTAGTTCCTCAAGTGTGATCTCTTCAAAATCGTAGTTATGTAGGTATTCTTTATATTCTTTCATTATTTCGTTCCTGTATTAAGTATTACTTTCATTTCGGGTGCTTTGTCTTTGTGTAGGTCGCTGTAAAACTTCATAAATAAATCGGCGTTGCTGTCTTTGTCCTCTCGCTCGTTTATGTAGGTAAGAAATAAACTTTCTTTTGAATGTCCAGTTATGCCAATTAATACGGCGGTAGGTATCTTTTTGTAATAGTTGGTAGCAAATGAACGTCTAAAGCAATGTGAGGCCATAAGTTCGTATTTTGGGTACATTCCTAATTCTTTGCGGTTGGTTTCTGTGTTCAGTTTTGAACCCTTTAGGATCTCGTTAATACCTGCCAGTTTGCAAACTACTTTCACGTAATCGTTAAGTTTTTGGTGTCTCAATTCTACCGGAAAATGGTTTTCGATTATATCGATAACGTGCGGGGCAATAATCCCGATCGTAACGCTTTTTTTTGTTTTCTGTTGTATAATGTCGATATAATAATTTTTGCCGTTATATCGTATATTCTCCTTTGTGATTTTCAATAAATCCCCTCCACGTTGCCCGATTTCGCACCCTATCAAAATCCAGTTTCGGGCGTTGTTTAGTGCTTCGGGTGTTATGGCAAGGCCTTTTGTAAGTTTAGGGTTTGAGGCTTTAAATTCTTTAAGTTGTTCCGCATTGGACAAATCCACGTTTTTAATTTGTTCGAGTTCCTCAAACGATAATGTTTGAATGTATCGGTCGGTTTCGCTCTCTTTAAATTGTTGAATTGTTTTTGAGTACGGTGCTACAGGGATTTCGTTTTTTTCCGCATCGATGCAAACCGTTTTTAGAACTTGTAATTGTCTCCCTGCGGTATTTGTTGAGTATTTTTTGGTATTAATGAGCCAATTCTTAAATTTATCTACAAACGGCTTTGTTACCTCAATGAACTGGATTTGCTTTTTAATGTTTTTTTGATACTCTAAAATAATATTTCTAAAAAGGATATAGTTCTTAATGGTTTCCTTACCTAATCCGATTTTAACGCCCCCGTTAGTTTTTACTTCGCGAGTATTTGCATTGTCGATTATGTGCTGGATATGGCAAACCAATAAACCCGTGTCCTTTTTTACTACACGTTCAAAGCATTCATTAATTTTTGATTCCAGCCAAAAAGCATCAATTACAACGCTTTCCCCCATATCAGTATTAATGCTCTTAAAAAGGAATGCTTCCAATTTTTTGAGATTGTTAAAAAGTAGTTTGTTTTCGGGGGTGTTTTGCTTTGGGCGGTCTGTGGTTTCGCTCCAGTCTTTCGGGTTGATTGTAAAACCCGTGCTTACCTCAATCATATTTCCACGCCCTAGGGAGGTGTAAACTTTTATTGAAACGTTTTTGTTTGCTGAACTTCGCAATCTGAAATTAATTGATGCCATATTTTAATATTGAACGGTTGAACAATACAAATATAATCAATGTTTGGCAACTTTTAGAAACTTGCCAAACATTTGCCAAACATTTTTACTATTGTATTAAATTTTATTCAATTTCATTCTATAAATTGACTACTTTCAAAAAGGCATAAAAGTATTGAATTTGTTGAGGTTTAAGTTTGTTTTGTGTAGTGTTTTTGGGAGTTGTTCAAAAACGGCAAATTGAGTTTGTAGGGTTGGGGGTTCGAACCCCTCCGCGGTCACAAAAAAAATTAAAAGTCTGAGAGCATATGTTCTCAGACTTTTTTTATTATTTTGAATCCTTTTGGGTTGTTATTTCAATAGATTTTGCGATTGTAAATTGTTTTTAGTTAGTTTTTTTTAACACATGATTTTTGTCATCTCAATTTGTGTTAAAACAAAATAAATTTGCACCACAACTGAAATCAATAGTTTTTCATTTGAAACAGATATAAGTATTGTAAAATGTATTTGGTTGATTTATAGTTATTTTTTCTTTCAGATTAAATAATGTAATTTTACTTGAAAGGTTTTTTAAAAGGGGTAAATTGTAATGATACTCTAATTCTCTTTTTATAATGTTTACTTATTTTGATTCCCAGATTTATTAAATATTTTTTAAAATATAATCTACATAGAATATTTATTGGACTAAACTAACCTGTGTTTGTGTGAGGTTTTTTTTGTTCACTATTAATTAACCTGTAAACCAAAAAGCAATGTTAGAAAAAATTTTCAGAATCAAAGAAAGAAACTCTTCTTTCAAACAAGAAGCCATTGGAGGAACAGTCACTTTTTTGACAATGGCCTATATTATTTTTGTAAATCCTAACATTCTTTCTGCTGCAGGGATGGACAAAGCTGCACTTATCAGTGTTACTTGTATAGCAGCAATAATCGGAACTCTTTTGGTTGGTCTTTGGGCTAATGTTCCTTTTGCGATGGCACCAGGAATGGGGCTTAATGCAATGTTTGCTTACACTCTTGTGATGAGTCACGGAGCTACTTGGCAACAAGCATTAGGAGTTGTAACTATGTCAGGCGTAGTATTTATTATAATTTCGATCCTCGGAATCAGACATAAAATAGTCGATGCAATACCCGAATCGCTCCG
>NZ_DATIDY010000090.1:0-2360 GCF_035456085.1 Flavobacterium sp. | reverse complement strand
CGAATCTATTTGGGCTTTCAGCATTTGATTTTGCTATATAAATTTACAAAAAATAATATTCTCAATTATCGCTTTTAACAGATTATCGCAATGATTACTTACAACTGTCCTGATTCTATTAGATGTCACAAATAGATTTGGATTATTGTTTATGGCTTTTAATTTTAAAACTATTTTTTCCAATTATCTATTTTAAAAGATTTACCTACTAAAAATTTATTTTTGTAAATTTTAATATTCCAGCAGATTTTTCAGCTCCTTTTCAAATCTTCCTTTCGGCAAAAATTGATCTTCTAATGCTTTTGTAAACGGAATTGGAGAATCCAAACTAGCCACACGTTTTACAGGTGCATCCAAATATTCAAAACAATTTTCCATAATCAATGCCGAAATATCGCTTGCAATTCCACCAAACAAAGTGTCTCCTTGATAAATGATTACTTTTCCAGTTTTCTTAACTGATTTAAAAATGGCTTCTATATCCAAAGGCTGTAATGTTCTTAAATCCAAAACATCAGCATTAATATCAGGATTTTGGGTCAAAGTTTCTAATGCCCAATGCACAGCAGCACCAAAAGAAATTATCGTTATATCATTTCCTTCTTTTAGTAAAGCCGCTTTCCCCAACGGAATAGTGTAATAATCTTTGGGAACATCTTGTGACAGACTTCTATACAATTGTTTATGTTCAAAAAAAAGTACTGGATTTGGATCATTAATTGAAGTGTTAAGCAAGCCTTTTGCATCATAAGGAAAAGCAGGATAAACTACTTTTAAACCTGGAGTTTTGGTAAACCAGGCTTCATTAGTTTGTGAATGAAATGGTCCCGCTTGAGTTCCTGCCCCACAAGGCATTCGAACCACAACATCGGCTTTTTCTAACCAACGATAATGTGATTTGGCTAATAAATTCACTATCGGATTAAATCCTGTAGAAACAAAATCAGCAAATTGCATCTCAACAATGGCTTTGTATCCATTAATAGACAATCCCATAGCAGTCGAGACTACAGCACTTTCGCAAATGGGTGTATTACGAACACGATCTTTACCAAATTGAGTCACAAATCCGTCAGTTATCTTGAATGCGCCGCCATATTCAGCAATATCTTGTCCCATGATAACCAAATTTTCATGGCGTTCCATAGATTGACGCAAACCACTTGAAATGGCGTCTATAAAACGGATATTCTCTACCTCTGAATCTGCCTTAATATCTTCATGTTGATAGGGTTTGTAAACATCATTTAGTTCCTCTTCGTAAGTTGCAATTATTTCAGGTTCTTCATTGGCGAAAGCCCAACTTTCATCAATATCTTTTTTGATTTCAGTTAGAATCTCATCATCATATTCTCTAGTTAGAATATTATTTTGGTACAAATAACTTCTGTAATTGTCAACAGGATCTTTGGCAGCCCAAATATTCATCAATTCCTGGGGAACATATTTGGTACCACTCGCCTCTTCATGACCGCGCATTCTAAAGGTTTTAAACTCTAAAAAAATTGGTCTTGGTTTTTCAACCATTGATGATTTTAGTTCAGTTATTAAATTGAAAACTTCCAAAATATTATTTCCATCCACAATATGACTTTCAATTCCATATCCAATTCCTTTATCTGCGAGATTTTGGCAACGGTATTGTTCATTGGTTGGAGTCGATAATCCGTATCCATTATTTTCAATTATAAAAAGAACTGGCAAATCCCATACTGCGGCAATATTCAAAGCTTCATGAAAATCACCTTCACTAGTAGCACCTTCACCTGTGAAAACGGCTGTTACTTTTCCGTTTTTTTTCAATCTATTAGCCAATGCTATACCATCGGCAATACCAAGTTGTGGTCCCAGATGCGAAATCATTCCGATGATTTTATACTGTTGTGTTCCAAAATGAAAACTTCGGTCTCTTCCTTTCGTAAAACCATTGGCTTTGCCCTGCCATTGCGAAAATAATCGGTGCAACGGAATGTCTCTTCCTGTAAATACGCCTAAGTTTCGATGCATCGGCAAAATGTATTCGTCGTTATCTAAAGCCGCTGTAATTCCCACAGAAATAGCTTCTTGTCCTATTCCTGAAAACCATTTAGATACTTTTCCCTGACGAATAAGAATTAGCATTTTTTCTTCAACCAATCGTGGTTTTAGAATTCTTTTATAGAGATCTAATAAAGTTTCGTTGGTTAGGTTTCTTCTATCAAAATTCATTTGTAATAGTGTTTTTTTTGGATCTCTCAAAGATAAAATAATTATAACAGGACGTTTTGCAATTGTTATAAAATTTTAAAATGTGGGTAATTTTACAAAAAACGTATCTGTTTTATTTTTTATATTTGTAGTCATGAAGTTTTTAGACTTCT
>NZ_DATIDY010000089.1:0-51249 GCF_035456085.1 Flavobacterium sp. | reverse complement strand
ATTTCAATCATGAAATCGAACAATTATAGTTACGAAATCATTTTTTTGGATGACGGAAGTACAGATGAATCCTGGAAAATTATTTCGGGATTTGCAAATGAGAATCCTAATGTAAAAGGGATTCAATTCATGAAAAATTTCGGAAAATCACAGGCTCTACATGCTGGTTTTGCTAAGGCAAAAGGTGATGTGATTATCACTATGGACGCCGACTTACAAGACAGTCCAGACGAAATTCCAGGCTTGTACGAAATGATTACCAAGCAAAAATATGACTTGGTTTCTGGTTGGAAAAAGAAAAGGTACGACTCGGTTGTTGCTAAAAACATTCCCTCTAAATTATTCAATTGGGCTGCCAGAAAAACATCTGGAGTAGAACTGAATGATTTTAACTGTGGGTTGAAAGCCTACAGAAATGCAGTTGTAAAAAACATCGAAGTTTCTGGCGAAATGCACCGATACATTCCGGTTTTGGCAAAAAATGCCGGCTTTGGAAAAATAGGTGAAAAAATAGTTCAACATCAAGCAAGAAAATATGGGGAAACCAAATTTGGAATGGAACGTTTCATTAATGGTTTCCTGGATTTGATAACGATTTGGTTTCTTTCCCGATTCGGAAAAAGACCGATGCATTTATTTGGTGCGATAGGCTCCTTTATGTTTATCATTGGTTTTGTATCAGCTGCATATATCGGAATTTCAAAGTTATATCATATGTATAACGGAATGAAATACACTTTGGTTACTAATAATCCTTGGTTTTTTATTGCGCTGACCACAATGATTTTGGGAACTCAATTGTTTTTGGCAGGATTTCTTGGCGAAATTATTTTGAGAACCAAACACAATGAAGAACGATATAAAATTTCGACTGAGGTAAATTTTTAGTATATTAGTTTTTAATAAGAATTAAACACTAAAAATTAACTATACATTGACATTATTTAAAATGATTTTTTTGAAATTTGAATACAAAAGATATTGAGCAGTCAAAAACCTAATTGATTTCAATAAATATTAAAAAGTCCATCAAGATCTTTTAAATTAAAAGTAATTAAATGCCCCAAACTGACTAGCCCTGATAGAAGCGACATCCTTTTATTGCCTTTTTCAGGCAAGAAAAGATACAGCGGATAGCAGGAATAGCTCCTAAAAAACTTAATCTGATTTATTTAATAAAAAGATTAACAACTTAAAAAAGAAGTAAACAATGCACATAGCACAAAACATTTTAGACGCAGTAAACGAGTGGTTAACCCCTACGTTTGACAATGAAACGCAAGTTGCCATAAAAGAATTAATGACAACTTCGCCAAAAGAACTTGAAGATAGTTTTTATAAAAACCTGGAATTTGGAACTGGAGGAATGCGAGGAGTTATGGGTGTGGGAAATAACCGCATTAACAAATATACGCTTGGAAAAAATACGCAGGGACTTTCTAATTATTTACATACTGTGTTTCCTGGACAAGCTTTGAAAGTGGTAATCGCTTTTGATTGTCGCCATAACAGTCAATCTCTTGCCAAAGTGGTTGCTGATGTTTTCTCTGCCAATGGGATTCAAGTGTATTTATTTTCGGATTTGAGACCTACGCCAGAATTATCTTTTGCCCTTAAATATTTAGGTTGCCAATGCGGAATTGTATTAACGGCTTCGCACAATCCACCAGAATATAACGGTTACAAAGTATATTGGGAAGATGGTGGACAAATCGTTCCTCCACAAGACGGAGAGATTATTCAAGCAATCGAAAAGCTGAATTATAACGAAATCAATTTTGCTGCTGATGAGAAATTGATACAATATATTGATACCGAAATTGATGAAGCTTTTGTAAAATCATCAGTAGAAAATGCAAGTTTCAATACTCCACAAGAAGCCAAAGATAACTTGAACATTGTGTTTACTTCTTTGCACGGAACTTCGATTACGGCAGTTCCTGCGACTTTGGAAAAAGCGGGTTATAAAAATGTAAATATCGTTCCGGAACAAGCCAAACCTGATGGGAATTTTCCAACAGTAAAATCACCAAATCCAGAAGAACCGGAAGCGTTGACAATGGCACTTGCCTTGGCAGACAAACTAAATGCTGATATTGTTGTTGGTACCGACCCTGATTGTGACCGTTTAGGAGTTGCTGTTCGAAATAACGAAGGTAAACTGATTTTATTAAACGGAAATCAAACGATGATTTTGATGACAGCCTTCTTATTGGAACAATGGAAAAAAGCTGGAAAAATCAACGGAAAACAATTTGTGGGTTCTACCATTGTTTCTACTCCAATGATTTTGGAACTGGCAACTGCTTATGGCGTTGAATGCAAAGTTGGTTTGACAGGCTTTAAATGGATTGCTAAAATGATTAAAGATTTCCCAGAGCTACAATTTATCGGCGGTGGTGAAGAAAGTTTTGGATTTATGGTTGGAGATGCCGTTCGTGATAAAGATGCAGTCGCTGCTACTTTATTAATTTGCGAAGTTGCTGCTCAAGCAAAAGCTAAAGGAAGTTCAGTTTACAATACTTTAATACAATACTATGTTGATCACGGTTTTTACAAAGAACACTTGATTTCTCTAACTAAAAAAGGAAAAGAAGGATTAGCTGAAATCAATCAAATGATGGTTTCTTTACGCGAAAATCCTTTGAAAGAAATCAATGGTCAAAGAGTAGTAATGGTCGAAGATTACAAATCATCTATTGCCAAAAACTTGTTTACCGGTGAAGAAGAAACAATGAATATTCCAAAATCGGACGTATTGATTTATTATACTGAAGATGGTTCTAAAATTTGTGCAAGACCAAGTGGAACTGAACCAAAAATTAAATTTTACATCAGTGTAAAAACCGAGTTAGACAATGCCGCTAACTTTGTTCAGACAGAAAAAGTTCTGGACGAAAAAATTAAAAATATAATTACTGCCATGCAGTTGAACTAATGGACGAAAATTTAAGAAAAATATTTCCCTTTATAAAACCTTATAAATCACATGTAATTTTAAATGTGGTTTATAATGTTTTATATGCGCTTTTTAGTACACTTTCATTTATATCATTGATTCCAATGATGCAGGTGTTATTTGACAAAACAGAAAAAATAACTACTGAACCTGTTTACACTGGAATTTTTAATATCACAAAATTTGCAAACGATTATCTGTATTATTATATCTCTAAACTGTCTGAACAAAGTGGTCCTCAATATGCTTTAGTATTAGTTGTATCTTTGGTTATTTCCACTTTTTTTCTTAAAAACATCTTTAACTATTTAGCTTCAAATCATTTGATGCATTTAAAAAATGGTGTTTTAAAAGATTTGAGAAATACGATGTACAACAAAATTATTGACCTTCCTGTTTCTTATTATTCTGAAAAAAGAAAAGGAGATATTATGGCGCGAATGCTGGGTGATGTTGGTGAAGTTCAGAATTCTTTCTTTGCAATTTTGGAATTAATCGTAAAAGAACCAATGACAATAATATTTACCATTGTTGCCATGTTTGCGATTAGTTTCAAATTAACCATTTTCGTGTTTATATTCATCCCTATCTCGGGATACCTTATTTCTAAAATTGGAAAATCCCTTAAATCCAAATCAGAACGTATTCAATACGAAGGAGGTTATTTAATTTCGATTGTAGAAGAATCACTTTCAGGAATGAAAGTGGTAAAAAGCTATAATGCCGAAAATAGCTTTAAAAATAAGTTTAATGACTCAGTCATGAGATTATTAAAACTTTCAAACAGTATTGGCAAAAAAAACAACCTAGCTTCACCAATGAGTGAATTTATGGGAATTGTTGTGATTGCTATTTTACTTTGGTATGGCGGAAATATGGTATTGGTAGAAAAATTAGCAAATGGCGAACCTATACTTGATGGGGCAAAATTCCTAGCTTATATGGGATTAGCCTACAATATTTTAACTCCGGCCAAATCAATTTCAAAAGCTTCGTATTCTGTTAAAAGCGGTATGGCCGCTGCACAACGTGTATTTGAAGTTTTGGAAGTTGAAAACACAATTACCGACAAGCCAAATGCAATAATCAAGAAAACCTTTGACGATAAGCTTATCATCGAAAATATCAATTTCAAATATGAAGATGAAAATGTTTTACATAACTTTTCATTGGAAGTTCCTAAAGGTAAAACTGTGGCCCTCGTTGGACAGTCTGGAAGTGGAAAAAGTACCATTGCTAACTTATTGACTCGTTTTTATGATGTTCATGAAGGCAATATAAAAATTGACGGTGTTGACATTAAAGACATGACTTTGAATTCGTTGAGAGATTTATTGGGCCTGGTAACGCAGGATTCAATTCTTTTCAACGATACAATTAAAAATAACATCCTCATTGGAAAACCAAATGCTTCTGACGAAGAAATTATAGAGGCATTGAAAGTTGCCAATGCGTACGAATTTGTCAAAGATTTACCGCTTGGAATCGAAACAAACATTGGCGATAGCGGTAACAAACTTTCTGGTGGCCAAAAACAAAGACTTTCTATAGCACGTGCAGTTTTGAAAAATCCTCCAATTATGATTTTGGATGAAGCAACATCTGCTTTGGATACTGAAAGCGAAAAATTTGTACAAGTTGCTCTAGAAAATATGATGCAAAACAGAACTTCAATTGTAATTGCGCACCGATTATCGACTATCCAAAAAGCAGACTTAATTGTTGTTATGAGAAAAGGCAAAATCGTAGAGCAAGGCAAACACGAAGAACTTATCGCAATGAATGGCACTTACAACAAATTGGTAACGATGCAAACACTTGAATAATTAAACTTCAATTAGGATTATAATTCAAAAGCAATGTATCTTAATAATCCAAACATAAAACTTCCACAAGATCCGGATACCATTATATGGAAATATCTGGACTTGTCGAAGTTTTTGGATTTATTGCTGTCGCGAAAGTTATTCATGTCCCGATCTGATAAATTTGAGGATCAATATGAAGGTACTTTTAGTGAGCCAACTTATGAAGAGATTAAAAAACTGTCGATAGACAATCCTGATTTTTTGCATTTTTATAAAACTCATCGGGAGAAAGTCGCCATTAGTAGCTGGCACATCAATGAATATGAATCTTTTGCGATGTGGCAAATTTTTACTCAAAACAGCGAAGGACTGGCCATACAATCAACTGTAAAAAGGCTTCAAAATTCTTTAAACCCTGAAAAAAATTTCAAACAATATATTGGCGAAGTAAATTATATCGATTACAAAAAAGAATATATTCCTTTTGATGATATGTTTTTCCCATTTTTATTCAAACGAAAAAGCTTTCAATATGAACGTGAAATACGCATCATTACTGACGTAGCCGATAGCAACATTAAACTAAATGATGGTTTAAAAATAAATGTAGACATTAGCCAATTGATCGAAAGGATATACATTCATCCTAAATCAGAGAATTGGTATAAAAATTTGGTCATTCAACTGGTAAAACAATTGGGATTTGATTTTCAAATAGAAAAATCAGATTTGGAAAGTGATATTTTGATTTAATTTTAAATCGGATTATAGGTTTTAACATCCCATTCCTTAGCAGTCAAATCGATGTAATTATAATGAACGACATCTTTGCTGTCAAATTTTCCGTTTTTATTGGTGTCTTCTACTGTTCTAAAATATAGACGATTCTGAGATTCAACCAAATTCCAATCTATCAATTCCTGGAAATCAACAGAAACTTTAGTGAATTTTTCTCCACTAATTTTACTCAAATATAAAGTTGTAATATCACTTACATCAAGTTTCCCGTCTTTATTGGTGTCCATATCCATTAGTGTATAGACCATAATTTGTTTATTGATTTTATCGGAAACCTTTTTTAAGTACGTTGCAGTTTGAATCAAAACAGGTTTATCTGTCAATGCTTTTATTGAATCGGATCCTATTTCTTGGAATTTTAGATTTTGTAAATAACCTGTAATCTGGTATTCGGAAGTATTTGATATTGTAAAACTCAAATCATTCACACTCGAAGAACCATATTTGTTTTTGGCACCTTTATCATAAATACTCAAGTCACCAACGGGATGAATCAAATAATTCGTTCCTTCCATTTGTATTGGCAAATCAGCAATTTTTATTTGGCTCGTATCAACTTTCGTGAGTTCCTTTCCTGCTCTTGTAGCATCATAAGTTACTTTTGGCTTTTCTGTTTCTTCTTTACAGCTTGCTAAAAATAAAAGTGAGATTCCAATACAAACAAAATGTGATCTTCTCATAATAACTTTAATATTTAAAATAAACTCAAATGTAATGATTTTTAAAAATGAAAAACGAAATAAACCACAGATTTATTCATGATACAGGTACTAACATGCATTAATACTACAATCTTGCATTCATCTTCAAATTAAATACTCTACTTGTCATATAATTTGGAATAGCATATTCTGTTTTGGTATACACATCCCGAACCCAAGTATTTGTTATTGCATTTTGATTATTAAAAAGATTAAAAATTTCAAACCCTAAAGACAATTCTTTAAAATGCTTAAAAAATTTCTTTGTCGACATTCCAACTTTCTGATCAATAAAAACTTTAGAAAAACCAACATCAGCTCTGCGATAATCATTTAATCGGTTTTGATACAAATATGGATCCGAATATGATGGGGAACCGCCAGGCAATCCAGTATTGTAAACCAAATTCAGATACAATTTAAGACTTGGAATTTTAGGCATATAATCCTGAAACAAAAGACCAAACTTCAATCGTTGATCGGTTGGTCTGGCGATATATCCTTTGTCATCTATATTTTCTTCCGTTTTTAAATAGCCAAAACTAACCCAAGAATCCGTTCCAGGAACAAATTCCCCATTAAGTCGAAGGTCTAAACCTTGAGCATAAGCGACAGCATTGTTGTTGGCAGCATATCGTATCCTTACATTATCAACAGTATACGTATTTACATCAGTCATATTTTTGTAATAAGCTTCGGTTACCAACTTAAAGGGGCGTTTCCACATTTTGAAACTGTAATCATTTGCCAAAACAATGTTTAAAGATTTTTGAGCTTTGGTATCTGGCAAAACAACTCCATTATAATCCCTCAATTCTCTATAAAATGGAGGTTGATTATAAAGTCCGACAGTAAACCTGAAAAGCATATCTTTTTTCCAATCTGGCTTTATGGCAAATTGGGCTCTTGGACTGAAAACCGTTTGCAAATTTCCGTCAAGATTGTCACCAGAAACTTCCCAAGTTTGCATACGTACTCCCAAATTGTACCATATTTCATTTGTTCCAACAACATCTTTTCGGCTCCATTGTCCATAAGCCGAGAACCTGTCGATATCTGTAAAATTAATAGCTCTTACAGATTGATATGGAACTAATAATCCTGAATAAGGTTGATAAGGTTCATTATTTTTAGGCAAAATAATTGGCGGTCTTATTGAGAATCCAGCTGAGTCAATTACTTCCCATTCTGAAATTCGATCATGAATGGATTCTTTAGTATACTTCACTCCCCATTCAATTTGATTTTGCCTCCAATTTTTTAGGCCTTTTATCTCTAAATTAGCAATTAAAGCATCCAAATCATTGCGGGCGTGATTCAGCTGAGAGCCGACTCCTCTTGTATACTGAATATCGCCATAAGTATAAGAACCGATATTTGTATCCACTTCGCCCAGTCGGTATTGTGCCAAAATATCGAAATATTCTTGTTCAATCGTATGAAAAACTGAGCCTATAAATTTTAAAGAAAAACTATCGCTCACTTGATAAGTGGTTTTTACAGCACCAAAATAAGTTTTGTAAATATCTTTTTCTTTTCCCTGATAATAAACCGCTAGCGCCATTGGAGCATCTGTCGTACCAAAGTTAGTCTGACGAGTTAGTGGCTCATATAAATAGTTGTTCTGCGAAATATTTCCTAAAAAACTCCATTGCCATTTTGCCGAAGCTTTATAATTAATATTTGTCTGAATATCAGCAAAAGTTGGTGTATAATTCGTTTCTGTATCTTGACTATTTACGAGAAGGCTATTATTTCTATATCGGACACCGGTAACAGCAGACCATTTTTTGTTTTTAGAAACTGCATCAAATGCAAGGCTTCCGCCAAGGAAACTCATTTCGAGTGCTGCTCCAAATTGTGTTGGGTTTCTATAAGTAATATCTAAAACGGATGACATTTTATCCCCATATTTTGCCTGGAAACCACCAGCCGAAAAATCAATATTTTGCACCAAATCGGTATTAACAAAACTCAATCCTTCTTGTTGTCCTGAGCGTATCAAAAACGGGCGATACACTTCCATTTCATTTACATAAACCAAATTTTCATCGTAATTTCCGCCACGCACACTGTATTGAGTACTTAATTCGTTATTGGAATTTACACCTGGCAATGTTTTCAAAACATTCTCGATTCCAGCATTCGCACCAGGAATAGACCGAATATCTTTGGCTTCAAAAGTGAGGATTCCTTGAACTGATTTTTTTTTATTATTAATTACCACTTCCCCCATTTGCTCCTCTTTATCATTCATATATATATTAAATACATATACTTCTTTTGGTTTTAAAGAGACTTTTAGAGTGGCTTTTTTTAAAGAAATATGAGTAAATTCGAGAGTAACATTTTGATTAGACTGAATCGCAATTTGATAAAATCCATTCTTGTCTGATTGAACAGAAGCATTGGAACAATAAACATTTACGCCTTCAATAGGACTGTTTTTTTCGTCCAAAATAATTCCTTTTACAAAAGCAGTCTGAGCAAAAGAAGTTATTCCCACGCAGAAAAAAACAACGCAACACAATGATTTAAAAATATTCAACTTATTTAATTTTATTATTTTTTATTTCTTATAAAATGAGTTTCAAAGGTAGAAGAATTACCTACATTATCAACTACAACAACTTTTAATGTATTTTCACCCTCAGCAACAATTCCATCGCTAAAATCATGTGTTAAAAGGCCTGTTTTATTATCATACTCCATCAAAATCCATTTCTCATTAAGATAACCATTGTAAGATTGAATTCCGGACAAACCATCCGAAATCCAAACCTGAACCGTTTTTTGATTGTCTAATATTTTGCCTTCAATAGGTTTTGAAATTTTTATAACCGGAGCAACTGTATCCAAAACCAATTTATACTGACCAAGTGTCTTAACTCGTGTTTCATAAATATTATCTTTTTCACGAGTTGAATTGTAACTTACCCCATTTCCAGATATTCTACCTATAAAAACTTTATCTTTTTTACCGGTATAGCTATCATTTTCCATTGTAATTGTAAAATTGGTATGTGCAGGAACAGTATCATCATGAACTGTCAAAATATTATTTTTGAATTCAAAATTCAGATCAAAGTCGTTATAAAACGTTCCAGCAGGAAAAAAAACTGAATTTTTATCTTTTTCAAAAAAGCAATCTCTAGATGCTTTAACCACATAATTGGCGATAACTGGCTCTTTTTCAATAATTGTCGAAAGCGAATCATATTCAACCGGAATTGAAATTATAGTTTTATTTCCATAAAAATCTGAAACTTCCAAACGGCAAAGCGAAGTCAAATTCGGCAATACATCAATTACACCATTGGTTTCATCAGTTTTTATAATACTCAAATTATAAGGAGGATTCATGAATAACTTTTGAATCCTTTGGCTTGCTTTTTTATAAAATGAATAATCTATCAAAGCATTCACATACCGCATTTCATCAAAAGCATACGTATTAAACTGATATTCAAAAATAGATTTTCCGTTACAAAATAAATCGACATCAAAAGAGCCATTTTTATTAAATGAAACATCATCGTAATCGAAGGTTGTAATTCCAAAACCAATTTTTCCATTAGCAATAACTTTATCCGCCAGATAAGTTCCATCTTTTTGCAACGATAAATTAATTGGAATTCGGCGTTGTGACTTATTAACTGTTGTTTTGGAGTCTAATGGATAAACATACAAGTTCGAAACAATTGGTTTTTTGGTATCTTCCATCAACGAATCAAAACCAAAAAACATTGGATTGATAATTTTTTCGGTTTTGGTATCTCTAAATTCAAAATGCAAATGAGGACCTTCGGAAGCACCAGTATTTCCCGACAATGCAATCAACTGACCTTTTTTTACAAGTAATTGATTAGGTTTTAAATACATATCAATTTCAAAAGCTTGTTCTCTATAATGTGCTTTCTTTATAAAACTTTCGATGGAATCGGTGGCTTTTTGCAAATGTGCATATACTGTCGTATATCCATTTGGATGATCAATGTAAATGGTTTTTCCGTTACCAAAGGTCGAAATTTTGATTCTGGATACGTATCCATCGGCAGCTGCATAGACGTTTAAACCTTCTTTTTGAAGCGTTTTCATATCAAAACCAGCATGGAAATGGTTTGGTCTCAATTCTCCAAAATTTCCTGATAATTTTAATGGAATATCCAGTGGAGCAGAAAAATAATTTTTTGGGTAATCAACTTGTGCAAAAAGAGCAGAAGAGAATAGTATGAAAAAAAAGGAAAATTTCATGAAATACATTTTTGCTAAGATAAAAAAAGGAAGCAGAACCAACAAGGTAAAATCAAATCAAATATAAAAAACTGATTTTCAGTAAATTAATTAATTTAATGTAAAAAAATCAATAAAATATTGTAATAATAAAAAGGAATACTAACTTTGTAAGATTAAGTAATGAACAGGAATTATAATGAGTGTGATTGCAGAAATAATTGATACTCTTGAAAATAAGATTGGAAAACTTTTTCTAAAAATAAAAAGTTTAGAAAAAAGCAATCAGGATTTACAACTGGAGTTAAAAAACGCTGCTGTGCTTGTGCAAAATCAATCTAAAGAGATTGAAACGCTAAAATCACAATTAGAAACACTCAAAATAGCCAATGCATTATTAGGCAGTGACGACAATAAAAGAGATACAAAGCTTAAAATAAATTCAATAATTCGTGAAATTGATTACTGTATAGCCCAGCTATCAGATTAATAAAAAATTATGGACGAAAAGCTTAAAATTAAAATATCAATTGCAGACAGAGTCTATCCATTAACGGTGGATTTCTCTCAGGAAGAAGGACTTAGAAGTGCTTCAAAAAAAATTGATGCAATGATTAAGCAATTTGAAGAAAATTATGCTGTAAGAGATAAACAAGACGTTTTGGCAATGTGTGCCTTACAATTCGCTTCTCAAGTAGAACAAAAACAAATTGACAATGCAATAAATGGCAACGAAACCATTGAAAGATTAAACAAAATCAATTTACTTTTGGACGAATATCTCGAAAATTAACGTTCTTTACATAGACTAAGATACTGCCTACATTAGTTCATATTGGTAAACTCAACACTAACAATTTAGAATGAGCAAATCATCACTACTAAAGCATGCCACGCTTCGGCGAGGAAACTTGAACAGTGAGTTAGCTCAAAACTTGTCTTTTCGAGTTTATACAACTTCTAATGTAGGCTTTTTTTATATATAAATTTTTAATTAACATGGACATCATAACAATAATTATTTCAGGAATTGCAGGTGTTGCGCTAGGATTTGGGATCGCCAAGATCATAGAAAAAAGCAATATCTCTAATTTAATTAAAAGCGCAAAAAAAGAGGCCGCTTCTATTTTAAAAGATGCCAACCTAGAGGCTGAAAACATTAAAAAAGATAAAATTCTTCAAGCAAAAGAAAAATTCATCGAATTAAAAGCTGAACACGAACAAGTAATTTTAGCACGAGACAAAAAAGTTGCTGAAGTAGAAAAAAGAGTTCGCGACAAAGAATCACAAGTTTCAAATGAATTATCAAAAGCCAAAAAAATAAATGATGAATTTGAAGCAAAAACAGAAGAATACAACGCGAAAATAGAAAATTTAGAGAAAAAACAACTAGAGGTTGACAGGTTACACAAAAGCCAATTGCAACAATTAGAAGTAATTTCCGGATTATCTGCTGAAGAAGCAAAGGAACAACTTGTAGAAGGTTTAAAAGCTGAAGCAAAAAGCAAAGCAATGTCTCACATTCAAGACACTATTGAAGAGGCAAAATTAACAGCACAACAAGAAGCTAAAAAAATCATCATCAACACTATTCAAAGAGTTGGAACTGAGGAAGCTGTAGAAAACTGCGTTTCAGTATTCAACATTGAATCAGATGATGTAAAAGGTAGAATCATTGGACGTGAAGGTAGAAACATTAGAGCTCTTGAAGCTGCAACCGGAGTAGAAATTATTGTAGACGATACCCCAGAAGCAATTATCTTATCATGTTTTGATCCAGTTCGTAGAGAAATTGCTCGTTTAGCATTACACAAATTGGTTACAGACGGACGTATTCACCCAGCTCGTATTGAAGAAGTTGTTGCTAAAACTACTAAACAAATTGATGATGAAATCATTGAAGTTGGTAAACGTACGGTTATAGATTTAGGAATCCACGGATTACACCCAGAATTGATAAAAGTGGTAGGTAGAATGAAATACCGATCTTCTTACGGACAAAATTTATTACAACACTCTCGTGAAGTTTCTAAACTTTGTGGAATCATGGCTGCTGAATTAGGATTGAATGTAAAACTGGCTAAAAGAGCTGGTTTACTTCACGATATTGGTAAAGTTCCAGATACCGAAAGCGATTTACCACACGCTTTATTAGGAATGCAATGGGCTGAGAAATATGGCGAAAAAGAAGAGGTTTGCAACGCAATAGGTGCTCACCACGATGAAATCGAAATGAAATCATTGTTATCTCCAATTATTCAGGTTTGTGATGCTATTTCTGGGGCGAGACCTGGGGCGAGACGACAAGTTTTAGATTCGTACATCCAACGTTTGAAAGACCTTGAAGAAGTCGCTTACGGATTCGGTGGTGTGAAAAATGCTTATGCTATCCAAGCAGGTAGAGAGCTTCGTGTAATTGTTGAAAGTGAAAAAGTATCTGATGAGAATGCAGCTAGTTTATCATTTGAAATATCACAAAAAATTCAGACTGAGATGACTTATCCAGGTCAGGTAAAAGTTACTGTAATTAGAGAAACAAGAGCTGTAAATATAGCAAAATAAGGAATTATAAATTCCAAATTTAAAATTCCAAATTCCAATGTTTAGATTAAACGATTGGAATTTGGAATTTTTTTATTGATTTTTTTTGACAAAATTATTATCCTTTTTTAAAATAAACTTTAAAAGTTGTTCCAAAATTTAAAGTACTTTCTACCTCGATTTTTCCTCCCATATTTTCAATCTGATTTTTGGTTAAATACAGACCTACTCCTCTGGCATCATTATTTCTATGAAACGTTTTATACAATCCAAAAATAGAATCTCTATGCTTTTCCAGATCAATTCCCAATCCATTATCTTTTACGTTTAAAACCACAAAATCTTCATTCACTTCAGTGGTAAAGATTATTTTAGGTTCTTTTGCTGGATCTGAATATTTAATGGCATTGGTCAATAGGTTGAGCATTATACTTTCCAAATAAGCCGGTATACAGAAGATCTCAGCAGTATCTGGGACATAATTCAAAACCTGGATTTTTTTATATTTGATAGATTCAGATAAAACATCCAGTACTTTATCAATAAAACTATTGATTTTTAAGAGCTGCATATTATCTTCTCTCTCGGTATAAATACTAACCAGATCATTAAGGTTTTCAATGGTCGAGAACAACTCGTCAGATACAATTTGAATATTATTTAATGTATCCGATTCTGACAAAAGATTTTCTTTATGTAAATCCAGTAATGACTTTATATTTCCGCTATGCGTTCTTAAATTATGAGAAACAATATGAGCGAAATTAAGCAATTTGTTATTCTGAGTATTTACAATTTCGAGCATTTTAGCCAACTCTATTTCTTTTTCTTTTTGCACTGAGATATCGGTGTGTGTACCTACGATTCGCAATGGTTTTCCATTTTCGTCTCTTTCAATAACTTTCCCCCTGTCCAAAATCCATTTGTATCTACCCGAACAAAGAACCCGATGGCAGGTTTCATAAAATGGAATTTTGTTGTCAAAATGTAAATTGATATTACCGTAATATTCTTCACGATCATCTGGATGCACTCTTTCGTCCCATTCTTCGGGAGAACCTACCAAATCAGATTCTGTTAGCTCTAAAATCTTCATTGATTCGGATGAATAATAAACTTTATTGGTAATTAAATCCCAATCCCAAACTCCCCTATCCGAAGCTTGTACCGCAAAATGATATCTTTCGTCAGCAACTTTTAGTCTAATCTCTTGTTCTTTCACAATAGTTATATCCGAAATTAGTCCGTAAAAAACTATTTCGCCTGCATCATTTTTTTTGGGTGTTGCATCAATACGAATCCATTTGTAACCACTTTCTGGAAGTAACAACCTAAAATCAATCTCCCATTTTTCGTTACCCGAAATGGCCTTTTCATAGGAATCCAAAAATATTTTTAAATCTGGTTCGTAAATTTTGTAATGAGATAAGTTATAGGAATCTTCCAAAAATTCATTTATTGAAAATTCATCTAAAAACTCAATTGGTTTACTCAAAAAGTCAACCGAAATATGCTCATCTGCATTTACTCTAATTTGGAAAATTATATTAGGAAGTTGTTTTATTAAACTTTCGTATAATTTATTTAAATCTTCGGGGTTTTTGTTAGCTGTAAAGATCATATTGAGGGAATCTCTTAATTTAATTACAAAAATATCGAAAGTAAAATAGATATTATTACAAAAAGATTAATAATTTATCTCCAAAATTACTTTCTTGGATGGTAAGTATTGATCACTTCTGTCAAATATTTTCTATCCAAATGAACGTAGATCTCCGTCGTAGTAATAGATTCGTGACCAAGCATTAACTGAATCGAACGCAAATCAGCTCCATTTTCTAAAAGATGAGTTGCAAAGGAATGCCTAAATGTATGTGGACTAATTTTTTTGTTCAAATTAATTTTTACAGCCAAATCTTTAATAATTGTAAAAATCATAGCTCTAGTGAGTTGTCGCCCTCTTCTATTGAGAAACAATATATCTTCAAAGCCTTTTTGAATATTCAGATGACTACGAGTGGTATTTTTATAAATCTCAATATATTTTTGAGTGAGCTCTCCAATGGGTACAAAGCGTTGCTTATTTCCTTTTCCAGTTATTTTCAAAAAACCTTCATCAAAAAACAAATCGGATATTTTTAAGGCAACCAATTCCGAAACCCGAAGTCCGCAACCGTATAAAGTTTCCAATAAAGCACGATTGCGTTCTCCTTCATTAGAGCTCAAATCAATAGCAGAAATTAATGCGTCGATTTCTTCAACAGCCAAAGTATCTGGTAATTTTCGTCCTGTTTTTGGAGATTCTATTAATTCTAAGGGATTGTCATTCCTCAAATCTTCAAATATTAGATATGAAAAGAAGCTTTTCAGTCCTGAAATAATTCGCGCCTGGGATCTTGGATTTACTTCTTTGGAAACTGAATAAATGAATTGTTGAAGCGTTTCTTCATTAATTTTTAAAGGGGAAACGGCTATTTGATTGGTTTCTAAAAAAAGACATAACCGCTCGATGTCGAAACTGTAGTTTTCTATAGTATTTTTAGACAAACCACGTTCAATTCGGAGATACGATTGATACTCTTTTATATATTTATTCCAATTCATAGTGGCAAAGTAAAACATTTTTAGGCATAAAAAAACCTTCCCGATTAGGAGAAGGTTCTTTTAATGTATTTATGCAAATATTAGAAGTGCAATGCAAATCCAATGTTGAATTGTAAGTAGCTATCAGCAACTTTATCATCCAATGTAACATTATAACGAAGACCTGGCTCAAGAGATACATTAGATCCTAAAAACCAAGCATAACCTCCTTGTAAACCAATAAAAGAAGGATTTTTATAATAATCTTTGTCACTTACCCCATTGTAAGAAACCTCTAATGGAAATTTGTTTACAACATAATATTTTGCTCCAATTTTGTAAGCAAAAGAATTGTTATCACTTCCATCATCTCCAAAACCTAAACCTAGCTTTAAAGCTAAATTATCAGCTACAAAGTAACCAGCTTCACCACCAATATTCCAAGTAGTGTCTCCATCAGAAGAAGCTAATTGAAAGCTTGTGTTACCAACATTACCAGCGCCAAAAGCAGTGTTAGCTTCAATAAGCCATTTTCCTTTAGCTGTTTGTTCTTGTGCATTTGCAAAACCAAATGCTAAAACCGCAATCATAGATAAAATAATCTTTTTCATTCTTTTATTTTTTTTGTGTTTATCCAGCGAAATTAATATAAAATGATATATCCGCAAAGAAAACAATATATATATTTCTTACTAATTAATTCATAATTAATAAGAATTTGATAGTCAAACAATTATGAGTGATAATAATTTTAAAGATGTAAGGGAAATAATATTAATTGATAATTATCCCAATAACATTGCAAAAAAAACCTCTCGAATTGAGAGGGAATTATAAATATCAAAAAATTTTTAATATCACCATTTATATAGTAATCCAAATTTTGGTTGAGCAAAAATGTTATTGAACAAATTGATATTAATGACCAAATCGTTTGTATTGTCCCCATTTTCGGGGCGTGTATTGTTATAGCTCAGAATTTCGGCGATTGTAAAAGATACCGCCCATTTTGGAGAGAAAAAATAATTTAGTCCTACATCTAAATTAGCTTTGATGCCGTTATTTACACTAGATGAATTGTCTAAATAATCCAATTGAGTATGGTTATATCCCAATCCGATTTCACCATAAGCTTTAAAATTACCCAAACTCAAAAAATAATTTCTCACAAACAGCCCGATTCCCAACGAACTTGATTTGTCTAGATTATTGCTATTTGGCATATAAGAAATAGCCGCATAATTTATATCGGCACCAACTGCCCATCTTTTATTCAAAAAATATCCAAATTTGGGAGTCATTGCAAAGTAATCGTCACTACTGTCTCCGGTTGTTAGACTAATTCCGCCTTCAAGCCATTTATCGCCTCTTGTAAAAGTTGCTTTTGGCATTTCGGAATCTTGAGCATTTGCAAAATTAATGGCAAATACAGTTACTAATAATAAAAATCTTTTTTCCATTCTTTTTGTTTTTGCTTGTTATCATTAAAGTAAATGTACGAAAACCTATTAATTTTTTTATTAAACAAATATCAATGAGGCACTTAAATAATTTTCCTTTTAAAATGTTCTACGGAAATAAATCATCTAACATTAAAACAATACTTTTTGATAAATCTGTCATTCATATTCTATGCGGATTATTTATTTTTACAAAAACAAAAAAATATGAAGATAGCCATCATTAACGGACCAAATTTAAATTTACTTGGAAAAAGAGAACCCGAAATATACGGTTCCCAAACATTCGAAGATTATTTTGAAATTCTAAAAAGCAAATTCCCTCAAATTGAATTCACTTATTATCAAAGCAATATTGAAGGAGAATTAATTGGAAAGATACAAGATTTCGGCTTTAGTTATGATGGAATTATTCTTAATGCTGGTGCGTATACACACACTTCTGTAGGTATTGGTGATGCAATAAAAGCAGTAACGACTCCTGTAATTGAAGTTCACATTTCCAATACGTATGCACGTGAAAGCTTCAGACATCAATCGTATATTTCTGGAAATGCCAAAGGAGTAATTCTAGGTTTTGGAATGAAAAGTTACGATTTAGCGATTCAGTCGTTTTTGTAATTCTTTGAAACCAATTTGGTTTTAGTTTATAAAAGAGAATCTCTAGAATCTTATTGACGTTTTGTTGAATAAGATTCTAGAGATTCTCTTTTGATTAATAAACTACTCTAATTAGCAAGAACAAGTCAAAAAAACAAATGCTTTTACCACTTAATATTTTTTTCTATAAATCCAATCAAATCATTTGCCATCATTTGTTGCTCTTCTTTATTTGGATGATTGCCTCTGTTTTTATAAGGGAAAAATACAGTGTGGATTTTAGTATCATTCATTCTTTTTACGGCTTGTTCAATATAACCCGGCCATTTTGAGTCTTTTGCCGTAGCATCCATATTGCCCAAAGCACAAATTATATGCGATTTAGGATGCACTTTTCTAATGCTCTGAACAAAATTTTTATAGGCTGAAATAATAAATTCTTCTGTTGGTTTTACAGTACCAAATCTGGCAATAAACTGTTGATTTTGTGGAAGATTTACAATCCAGCTATCATTTTGAAACAAGTTAATAACGACAATATCAGGTTCATAAGACGAAAAATCCCACTTACTATTTGGGTCTTCAGGATTGATTCTATCATATACTTCAGGCATAATTTCTGGGAACCAACTTACCATAATCCCAATACCACTACGAGCTATAATTGAATATTGTGCATTAAAGTGTCTAGCTGTCAATGCATCATAAGTAAAATAATTATTAAAATCTTGTGGCTGACCGCTATCATTGGCACCATCAGCAAGATCGACTCCGTGACCTGCTGTGATTGAATCGCCATAAAACTCGATTTTTCTTTTTGGCAATTTGTTCGGAGGCAAAAGCTTTGGAGTTCCTTCGATTTCAAAATTGTATAAAATATTTTCGGAAGTGTTATTAGACAATTTATAAAGAAGCAATGTGTGTTTTTTATAAGGCAAATCAGAAGCGACAACAATATTTTTTTTAATATTATCAGTACTAAATTTAAAAGCCTTAGAAACATCGTTATCCACAATGGCATAAAAATAGCCCACCTCATTATTTGATTTCATAGTTACAGAAACTTTTGTCCCAATAAAATTAATGGTTGCCGAAGTTCCTGGCCAATAAAACGAAACCGAATCATTATTAACTCCAACTCTACCCATGTATGTTATTTTATTGTCATTTGGTTTTACAATTAGTTGTCCAAAACTGCTGATGCAATTCAATAAAAGGAATGAAAAAATGAAGTGCTTTAAATATCTACTCATATTGTTATTTATTAATTATTGTTTTTTGGTTCATAAGATGTTTGTTCAAAAATACCCATAATCAGCTTTAGTTGTATCTTATATAAACCCGAAGATTTTTTTCACTATTTAGATAATAGGACGGATTATATTTATTTTCTTGATTATTAAAAACATAGAATATATTTACGTAACATTACTTACAAAAAAGCGTCCTACCTAAAAATTAAATTTATGAAAAAACCTTTTTTGTATTTCTTTTTACTTTCGTCGTTTATAAATTTTGCCCAACTCAAAGGCAAAATTACAGATGAAAAAGGCAATGCGTTAGCATCTGTAACCGTTTATGAAGACAATACTTATAATGGAACCACTTCGAACGAAAAAGGTTTTTATGAATTAAATATAAAAAAAGAAGGCAAGCACTCGATTGTGTTTCAGTTTTTAGGTTTCAAAACTCAAAAAACCATTGTTGATATTACTACTTTTCCCTATACTTTGGATGTGAAAATGGCTGAAGAAAGTTATTCGCTCAGCGAAGTAATTGTCAATCCAAAAGATAATCCAGCCAATCAAATTATACGAAACGCTATTGCTAATAAAAAAGTAAACACAGAAAAGACAGCAAAATACAAAGCTGATTTTTACTCTCGTGGTATTTTTAGAATCAAAAATGCTCCCAAAAAAGTTCTTGGAATAAAGCTTGACATGTTTGACGAATCACTAGACTCAACTCGATCTGGTATTCTTTATTTGTCCGAAACCGTTTCTAAAGTAATCTATCAAAAACCAAACAAATTGAAGGAAACCATTATAGCTTCCAAAGTTAGTGGCAATGATAATGGATTTAGCTATAACAATGCGGCTTCTGCTAATTTTGATTTATACGATAATTACTTGGATTTTGATGTCAACATTGTTTCGCCTATTGCCAACAATGCTTTTAATTACTATAAATACAAATTAGAAGGTTCTTTTTATAATGAAAACAATCAACAAATCAACAAAATAAAAGTCACGCCAAAACGATCGACGGAACCAGTGATGGAAGGTTACATTTATATTTTGGAAGACAGTTGGGCGATTTATGCCGTTGATATCACTATTACAGGAGATCAAATGCAGAATCCAGCTTTGAATACATTGACGTTAAAGCAAAATTTTAGTTATAATTCAGATACTAAAATCTGGGTCAAAAATACTCAGACTATTGATTTTGTCTTTGGAATGATGGGCATCAATGTTTCAGGAAAATTTACTTATGTATTTTCCAATTTTGAATTTGAACCCGCTTTCACTAAAAAAACATTTACCAAAGAAATATTATCTTTTGAAAAAAATGCGAACAAAAAAGACGATAATTATTGGAATACCATTCGACCAATACCCTTAACACTCGAAGAAAGTACCGATTACAGGAAAAAAGACAGCCTACAAATCAAGAAAAAATCACAAGTATATCTGGATTCTATTGATAAAAAGAATAACAAATTCAACCCTTTAGATATTGTTTCTGGGTATAATTATAGAAATTCTTTTCAAAAGTGGTCCGCACATTATAACGGATTATTGACTGGGATCAACTTCAATACAGTTCAAGGGTGGAATATCTCTACAGGATTTTCGTTTACCAAAGATGATTCAGAAAAAGGTAAATACACTCGATTTGGAACCGATTTTGACTATGGTTTTTCCGAAAATAAATTTCGAGCAACGGGAAGTTTCATTCATCGATTCAACAATATTGATAAAAGCGAAATTCAAATTTCAGGAGGAAGTCGTGTAGCTCAATTTAATAATGAAAACCCAATAAAGGAACTATTAAACTCTGCTACTACCTTATTTTTCAAAGAAAATCTGATGAAAGTTTATGAAAATAATTACGTTTCCTTGCTATATCAAAAAGAGGTTACGAACGGAATTTTCATGAAAGCCAAAATCGATTATCTTGAAAACAAACCATTATTTAATACTACTGACCAAACTTTTGTACAAAAAGACAAAGCGTACACCTCCAATAATCCATGGGCCCCCAATGATTTCACAACTCCGGCTTTTGAAAAATACAATTTGGTAAAAGCTAAAGTCGAAGCCAAAATTAATTTTGATCAAAGCTACATTTCACGACCAAATGGAAAATACAATATTTCTGAAGGCAATTATCCTGTCGTGACATTAGGTTATGAAAAAGGATTTGCCGGAAGCGAAAAAAAGTATGAGTTTGATTACCTAAGAGCCAAGATCTTTTATGATTTAAAACTGGGCAACAAAGGTAATTTATCCTTGAATGCCAAAGGCGGCAAATTCTTTAATGCAGATGAAATTTCGTTTGTAGATTACCAACATTTTAATGGAAATCAAACCTATATTGGATTCTCAGAAAGCTATCTCAATGTGTTTAATTTGGTGCCTTACTACACCAATAGTACCAATGATCGTTACTTTGAATTCCACACAGAATACAACGATAAAGGATTTATTATGAATAAAATCCCACTATTAAATCTACTTAAATCAAATTTGGTGTTAGGGTATCATTTGCTGACAATTCCAAAAATGAAACCTTACTCAGAATATAGTGTTGGATTAGACAACTTAGGTTTTGGAAAATTCAAAATATTCCGACTGGATTATGTTCGTTCCTATCAAGATGGATTTCAAAAAGATGGCGTAATTGTTGGATTGAAATTTTTGAATTAAAATTCATACTTCACAACTTATCATCAAAATATAGGTCTAAAACAAATTACCGATTGATACAGATTTAGTATGAAACTAAATAGGGTCTGCTGATAAAGCATTTTACCTAATAAAATAGTGATTCAAACTATTGTCTAGAAAACAAGTACAGGATCTATGCATGATGGTATTTATCTATGCAAATTGAGTCCAATTCATGCTCCCTTTAGATTTTGACAACTTTTAAGACTGTTGTACAGTGTCAATCCTTTTTCAAAGACTTTATAAAATTCTAAATAACAAAGTCAAGAATCATATTTCAGGGAAACTTTTTGAGAAAAAGAAGCTATTTTATTGATATGCAGCACATGATAAAAGTCATATGCCAGTTGATAATATAGCTTTAATTTTATACTACCAAAACTCAAATCAATAATGGATATATAGCCAAATAAGGCTATAAATTAATTATTAACACACAACATCTTTATTCATTAAAAACATCAAAATATAAATTAAAAAAGATGAAAATGATGACCTCTCAAAAAAAAGGAATCGGATTGATTCTATTAGGCATAACAATGCTTGTTTTTAGTACTAATGTGTTTGCTTGTACTGGTGGAAATTCAAATGCAACAATAGATAATTTAGGATTACTTTCCTTTATTTTTTGGCTACCTACTTTAACCTTTGGAGTTATTTTATCTTGTATAGAAAAACAAAATTGATAAAAAAATCCCAATTGATCTTGTAGTCTACAGGCTCAACCCTCCAAATTTGAATTTTAATTAAGGACATTTTACTCTAAATTTAATTCATAAAAAAACCAATACTCTTAATTGTATTGGTCTTATTATGAATTCAGTTTAATTGGGTTCGATATGTATTAAAATATTTCCCAATTCCGGGATTTTTTCCCTTAAAGTATCTTTGAGTTTATGTGATAAATCGTGACCTACTTTCACACTTATATCTCCATTTACACGAGCGTGAAGATCAACGTGATATTTCATTCCTGCTTTACGAATTAAACATTTTTCGGTGTCTATAATTCCTTCTACTTGGTGAGAAACCTCTCTGATTTCCTCCACTAAATCATCGTATAAATGTTCATCCATGATTTCGCCCAGTGCAGGTCTGAAAATCAAATAACTATTATAAAGTATGAATAGAGAAGCAAACAAAGCCGCCCAATCATCTGCAGCTTCATATCCTTTTCCTAAATACAAGGCAATCGAAATCCCAATAAATGCTGCAATCGAAGTCAGCGCATCACTTCTATGATGCCAGGCATCTGCTTTTAGCGATGAGCTATTGGTCTCTTTGCTTCTTTTCATTACTAATCGAAACGAATATTCTTTCCAAAGAATAATTGCTCCAAGTATAAAAAGTGTCCAAGGTTTTGGTAATTCATGTGGTGTCTGAATGTTCATTATACTTTCGTAGCCAATAATTGTAGCCGAAGTGATTAAGAAACCAACAACCAAAAAAGTGATTAATGGCTCAGCTCTTCCGTGCCCATAAGGATGATTATCATCTGCTGGCCTGCTAGAGTATTTTATACCAAATAAAACTAATAACGATGAAAAAATATCGGCAGTCGATTCTATCGCATCAGCAATCAAAGCATAGGAATTTCCAAAAAAACCAGCTGAACCTTTAATAAGCGCTAAAACAGTATTCCCTAATATACTAAAATAAGTTGCTTTTATTGCCTTTTGTTCATTAGACATATATGACTATTTTAAACTGAAAAATCGCTTAAAGAAATTCTTTTCAAGTGAAAATTTAATTTATTTAAGCGATTTTAAAATTTGTGTATTTGTTTTTTTATTGTTTTTCTCGAACTATTTTGGCTCCTATCGCTCTTAGCCTTTCGTCTATGTGCTCATAACCTCTATCAATTTGTTCAATATTTTGAATTGTACTTGTTCCTTTTGCCGAAAGTGCTGCTATTAACAATGAGATTCCCGCGCGAATATCTGGTGAAGACATTGTTGTAGCTTTTAGAGTCGACTTAAAGTCATGCCCTATAACTACTGCCCTGTGCGGATCACACAACATGATTTTTGCTCCCATATCAATCAGTTTATCGACAAAGAATAAACGGCTTTCGAACATTTTTTGATGAATCAAAACATCCCCTTTGGCTTGTGTTGCAACCACCAAAACAATACTCAACAAATCGGGAGTAAATCCTGGCCAAGGCGCATCAGCAATAGTAAGGATTGAACCATCGATGTCTGTTTTTACCTCATAACCATCTTTATGTTCTGGAATAAAAATGTCATCTCCTTGTTTCTCCAGTGTGATTCCTAATTTTCTAAAAACATTAGGGATAACTCCTAGATTTTCCCAGCTTACATTCTTGATAGTAATTTCACTTCTGGTCATAGCCGCGAGACCAATCCAAGAACCGATTTCGATCATATCTGGAAGAATTCTATGTGTACAACCGCCAAGTTTTTCAACTCCTTCAATTGTCAATAAGTTAGAACCAACACCTGTGATTTTAGCACCCATAGAGTTCAACATTTTACAAAGTTGTTGCAAGTAAGGCTCGCAAGCAGCATTGTAAACTGTCGTTTTTCCTTTGGCCAAAACCGCAGCCATCACAATATTAGCAGTTCCTGTAACTGACGCTTCGTCAAGCAACATATCGGCACCGATCAAGCCATCCGGAGCTTCTACCCCATAAAAATGATCTTCTCTATTGTATCTGAATTTAGCACCAAGATTAATAAAACCTTCAAAGTGCGTATCTAATCTTCTACGTCCAATTTTGTCTCCTCCTGGTTTTGGAATATATCCTTTTCCGAAACGAGCCAAAAGTGGTCCAACAATCATAATAGAACCACGAAGTGCGCCTCCTTCTTTTTTGAAAGCTTCAGTTTCCAGGTATCCTACGTTTACTTCATCACATTGAAAAGTATAAGAACCATGTCCTAATTTTTCTATTTTAACTCCTAAATTCCCTAAAAGTTTTATTAATTTATTGATATCAATAATATCAGGAATGTTGTTAATTGTTATTTTTTCTGGTGTTAAAAGTACTGCGCATAAAATTTGTAATGCCTCATTTTTAGCACCTTGTGGTATTACTTCTCCTTTTAAACGTGTTCCTCCTTCGATTTTGAAAACTTCCATGCTTTTATTTTAAGTTGCTGAGCTTCTAAGCCTCTGAGTTACTGAGTTTCTAAGATTTATTCAAAAAACTTAGAAACTTAGCTACTTAGCTACTTAGTAACTTTTTAATTAATTACTTTTTTTGAAACGGTTTTTGTTTGCCGTTTTTATTATTCTTGTTACTCTGAATTTTTGGTTGTCCTGCTGCACCTGTTTTATTAGAAATCCTTTTGTTGGTTCTAAGTAAATCGGTAGTATTGAGCAATTCTTCTGAACTTTGTAGTAAATTCAGCTTTCCGTCAGATAGTTCGTAAAGATGTTCAAAAATCACATCGTCTTTCACAGTATCTTTATTCCAGCTCAAATAGGACTTTTTCATGTGATTGGCAATTACTTTTACCAATGCACTCTTCATTTCGCCTTCCTCCCATTTATTGGCAACATCAATCATATATTTGATATTATTACCATAATACCTGTATTTGGGATAGTTTTGAGGGTATTTCAAAACATCAGGCTTCAATTGCAACACCTCTCTTGACGGAATTGGATAAGGAGAATCTGCAATTAATTTAAAATCAGACATTATAAATAACTGATCCCAAAGTTTATGCTGAAAATCGGGCACATCACGCAAATGAGGATTCAAACTTCCCATTACCTGAATGATGTATTTGGCCGCTTTATTGCGTTTTTCATCATCTTCTATAAGAGTAGCCTGCTCAATCAATTTTTGCAAATGACGACCATACTCAGGAATGATTAAATGTTTTCTTTCAGAATTATATTCCAAGTTGAAAACGACATCATTCGCATTTTCTTTTTTATATTTTTCGATCATAATTATAAGGAAACTATACCTTCTATTGTAGATAATTCTTGGTACTTATCTATTATTTCTTGTGAATCTTTGGCAGTTATGTCTACAGAAATACTGGTAAATTTGCCAGTTTTCGACTTAGTTGTTTTAATCACAGCTCCCATACAATTGAAGGCGTCTTCTACTTTCAAAATATTTTCTTCGCTTGTTGGAACTATAAATTTAAACAAATATGGAGCAGGCCATGAACTACTTTTATCTAATTCAGCTTTAAGTCTTTCGTAAAACTCTGCAGTTTTTTTCTCTTGTTCGTTGCTCATCCCTAAAATAAAAATAAAGGCAAATATACGTTTTAGAATTTAGATTTAAGGATTTTAGAATTTAGATTTTTTTAAAACTCTAAACTATAGGCAAAATACATCTAAATTCTCTAATCAGCAACTAATGTCTTAATCTGGGCGTGACCCCGTTGAGCAAAGGGGCTTATTTATAGAAACGCTTACAAAGCCCCTTTACTCAACGCGGTCGGGCTATCCATGCTACTTCGGTAGCTTATTCCTATCCCTCACGCAAAAAGTAAAAATCAACTTCAACAGTCAAAATTCAAAAATCAATTGCAAAATTGTAATTCGTAAATCTAAAAAAAATTCCTATTTCAAAAACCAATAAGTTTGAGTATTTTTGCCGCTTATTTACAAAAAGTGCAGAAAGATATTATTGTTATTATTGGTGGACCCGGTACAGGGAAAAGTTCTATTATTAATGGTTTAGTTGCTAAAGGTTATTGTTGCTATCCTGAGATTTCTCGTGAGGTTACATTGGAAGCCCAAAAACGAGGAATCGAACAATTGTTCCTAACAGAACCGCTCTTATTTAGTCAGATGTTGCTTGATGGTCGAATTAAGCAATTTGAAAATGCTCAAAGCGAACCTCATCAACATGTTTTTATAGACCGCGGAATTCCAGATGTTGTAGCCTATTTGGACTACATTGGTGATGATTATCCGGATCATTTTGTTGATGCTTGCCGCGAAAAAGTCTATACCAAAACCTTCATTTTACCGCCTTGGGAAGAAATCTACGAAAGCGATAGTGAACGTTATGAAAACTTTGAACAGGCAAAGGAAATTCAGGAACATCTTACCAAAACTTACACTAACTATGGCTATAACTTAATTGAAGTACCAAAAGACACCATCGATAACAGAATTCTTTTTATATTAGATAAAATTTAGCAATTTATTAATATTCAATATTGTAAATTAGTCGAAATCTAAACTAAAAGTAATGCCAACAGCATTAGAAATTCTTCAAAAATATTGGCAACACGATACTTTCAGGTCGTTACAAAACGAAATTATTGATTCGGTTTTGAATGGTCATGATACATTTGCTTTGATGCCAACAGGTGGCGGAAAATCAATTTGTTTTCAAGTGCCAGCCCTTATCAATGAAGGAATTTGCTTAGTTATTTCACCTTTGGTCGCCTTGATGAAAGATCAAGTAGCTAATTTACAAAACCGCGGAATCAAAGCTATTGCATTGACCGGTGGCATAAAAACAGACGAAGTTGTCGACTTATTAGACAACTGCCAGTTTGGGAATTATAAATTTCTATATGTTTCTCCAGAACGATTGCAATCCGACTGGATTTTGGAACGAATAAAAAATCTTCCCATAAACCTTATAACTATTGATGAGGCACATTGCGTTTCTCAATGGGGCCATGATTTTCGACCTGCTTATCTAAAGATTTCGATATTAAAAGAATACTTTCCAAAAGTTCCTTTTTTAGCTTTGACAGCTACTGCAACTCCTAGAGTTAAAGAAGATATTATCACTCAACTTGGACTGCAAAATCCTGTTCAATTTGCTAAATCTTTTGCTCGAAAAAACATCGCCTATATGGTTTTTGAAGTTGAAGATAAACTTTTTCGAATTGAACAAATTCTCAAAAAAAATCCTCAGCCTTCTATTATATATGTACGAAATAGAAAATCGTGTTTGGACATTTCTACACAACTACAAACTTTAGGATTTCAGGCAACTTATTACCACGGAGGTCTTGCTTCAAGAGAAAAAGACAAAAACATGCAACTCTGGATGGAAGAAAAAGCGCAGGTTATGGTCGCTACAAACGCTTTTGGAATGGGAATCGATAAACCCAATGTCAAAACAGTAATTCACATTCAACTTCCCGAAAACATTGAAAACTACTATCAGGAAGCTGGACGTTCTGGTCGAAATGGTGAGAAAGCTTTTGCCGTTTTATTAACTAGCCCAAGCGATATTATTCAGGCAGAAAAACAGTTTCTTGACGTATTGCCTGATAGAGATTTTCTAAAAAAGATGTATATCAAACTTTGCAATTATTTTCAAATTGCATACGGAGAAGGAATCAACGAGGAATTCATGTTTAATCTAAATCATTTTTGCCACAAATATGATTTTCCAATACTGAAAACTTATAATGGAATGCGTTTTTTAGACGGTCAGGGCGTACTAACTTTGTCTCAAGAATTTTCAGAAAAAATTACATTGCAGTTTTTAATCGAATCAAAAGAAGTCATTCGCTACACGAGTTTGAATCCAAATGATGAAGAAATTATTTTGACAATTCTAAGAACATATCCGGGAGTTTACGAAATGCAGACTGCTTTTAATTTATCATTGATTGCCAAAAAATCTCAACATTCAGAAGCAGCTGTACTAGCCGTTTTACATAAATTAAAAGACAAAGGAATTATTGAATTTCACTCAAAAAACAATGATGCAGTTTTAATTTTTAATGAAATTAGAGAAGACGAAAGAACTATTAATAAAGTTTCAAAATATCTAACTCGTCAAAATGAACTCAAAAAAGAGCAATTACAATCGGTTATAAAATATGTAAGTGAAAAAGACATTTGCAAAAGCAAAATGATTTTGGACTATTTTGGTGAAACGGCAACTAAGAATTGTGGAATTTGCTCCTATTGTATTACGCTTTCAAAACCCAAAAAAGATTTTAATGATCTTTCCAATAAAATTACTGCTTTACTTCAAAATGAAGATTTAAGCTCAAGAGAAATTCAAAACAAAACCAAAAACACTGCAGACGATGTTATTTTTATACTACAACAATTGCTAGAAGATAATCGCGTGGCAATTCAAAAAAACAATAAATACACTTTAAAAAACTAATGGAAAAATTAAGAATCATATTTATGGGAACTCCAGAATTCGCTGTTGGAATTCTAGATACAATTCTCAAAAACAATTACGAAGTTGTTGGTGTAATAACCGCTGCTGACAAACCAGCCGGTCGTGGACAAAAAATAAAATATTCAGCAGTAAAGGAATATGCTTTAGAAAATAATTTGCACTTATTACAACCTACTAATTTAAAAGACGAAAGTTTTCTTGAAGAATTAAAATCGTTGCAGGCTAATTTGCAAATTGTAGTTGCCTTTAGAATGTTACCAAAAGTAGTCTGGGAAATGCCTTCATTAGGAACATTCAATCTGCATGCTTCTTTATTACCTAATTATAGAGGGGCCGCTCCGATCAACTGGGCGATTATCAATGGCGAAACCAAAACGGGAGTAACTACATTTTTTATCGATGATAAAATAGATACCGGAGCAATGATTCTAAGTGCCGAGACTGAAATCAATAGCACTGAAGATGCCGGACAGCTGCATGATCGATTAATGCATTTGGGCAGTGAAACAGTTATTGATACTTTAAGATTGATTGAAAGTGGAAATGTAACAACTACTATTCAAAATGACACATCAGATATTAAAACGGCGTACAAACTAAACAAAGAAAATTGTAAAATTGATTGGTCAAAATCAACTACAGACATTCATAATCTTATTAGAGGACTAAGTCCATATCCTGCCGCTTGGTGCTATTTTGCAGATAAAAACGAAGAATGGAATGTAAAAATTTACGAAGCTAAAGCTATTTTTGAAGAACATAATTATGCAACAGGCACTTTAATTTGCACTAAAAAAGAAATAAAAATAGCAACAACACAAGGCTTTATTCAAATACTAAGTTTACAATTTCCAGGCAAAAAGAAAATGAAAGCTACTGAATTATTGAATGGAATTACTTTTTCTGAGAGTGCCAAAGCATACTAACATCAATAAAAACAGAGGATAAGGTATTATAATTACAGAATTTTATCCTACTTTATGAACAATAAAAGCAAGTTATTAACAAATATTGCTAATTTTGTACGAAACACTTGCACACACCGTATTTCCTGCTAATTTTGTTCTATTAACAATTATTTTAACCAACAATTAACATCCAATTATTATGAACAAATCAGAATTAATCGACGCTATCGCTGCAGATGCAGGAATCACTAAAGCTGCTGCAAAATTAGCACTTGAATCATTTTTAGGAAATGTAGGTGGTACTTTGAAAAAAGGTGGTAAAGTATCTTTAGTAGGATTTGGATCTTGGTCTGTATCTTCAAGAGCTGCAAGAGACGGAAGAAATCCTCAAACTGGAAAAACTATAAAAATCGCTGCTAAGAATGTTGTAAAATTCAAAGCTGGAGCTGATTTAGAAGGAGCTGTAAACTAATATAGATTTCTCAACATAATTTGAAACCTTCCAATTGGAAGGTTTTTTTTTGCTTTTAAACGATTAAGATTTCAAAAATTTGGTTACAAGGTCTAATTTTTCTTAAATTTAATTAAAAATGCTGCCTTATGATTTCAGAAAAATTAAAAAAAGGGTATTTACTTATCGCCGAACCGTCAATAATAGGAGATCTATCGTTCAATAGATCTGTAATCCTATTGGCTGATCACAATCAAGATGGATCGGTAGGATTTATTATGAATAAGCCACTGAAATATACTATCAACGATTTAATTCCTGAAATTGATGCTAGTTTTAAAATATTTAATGGTGGTCCGGTAGAACAGGATAATCTGTACTTTATTCATAATATTCCAGATTTGATACCTAATAGCGTTGAAATATCCAACGGAATTTATTGGGGAGGTGATTTTGAATCCACAAAAGGCCTCATCAATAACGGTAAAATCAAAAAAGAAAATATTCGTTTCTTTTTAGGATATACAGGATGGGAAGTTGACCAACTTGAGAGCGAAATGAGATCCAATTCGTGGATTATCACTAGAAATAACTATGAGAATAAAATAATCGGAAAATCAACTGCTCATTTCTGGAAAGAGCAAATAATTGAATTGGGAGGAGAGTACCTTATTTGGTCAAACGCTCCCGAAAATCCTTATTTAAATTAAACCCAAAATCTTATTTAATTCCCCAATTAAAATCTTAGCAATTTCTGTCTTAAATTCTTTTTTTCTATATTTCGTTATTGGCTGTATGCCTTTAATAACATTTGTTATAAATAATTCGTTTGCTTTTTGAAGATCAAATGGAGAAATTATTTCTTCAGCTACTTCAATGCCTTCGATTTTTTTTGCTAATTGTAAAATCTGTTTTCTCATAACCCCATTTAAACAACCTTCAGAAACTGGCGGGGTAATTAATTTGTTACCATTTAGCATAAAAATGTTACCTTGTAATGCCTCAACAACATTTTTACCATCATTTAACAATATACAATTATCCAGACCATTTTCATGAGCATAAATACTTCCAGTCACATTTATTAAACGATTTGTAGTTTTAATAGAAGATAATAATTGCTTCGTTATATAGAAATCTTTGTATAAATCGACTTCATACTGCTGTTCATTGAGTCTGTATTCTTTATTTTCAAGCGGGGTAGCTTTTATTAAAAATGAAACTGTATTATTTTGTGGTAAATAATACCCTCCATTATTTCTATAAACTGTAATTCGTGCTCTGGATGAAGATTCTATCTGATTGTTTTTGACTATTGAGAGTATTTGTTCTTCTAAATATTCCATCGTAAAATCCATTGGAATTTCCATTCGGACTACACGCATAGAAGACATTAGTCTAAAATAATGATCTTCTAGAAACAGGATTTTCTCATTCACAATTTTTACAGTTTCAAAAACCGCATCGCCATATAAAAACCCTCTATTTTGCACTAAAACATTTGCATCTTCAGATACAATTGCACCATTAAAATTTACCATAAAAAAAGCCTGAATTAATTCAGGCAAATATAAGTCATAAAATACAATTCTACTATACCGAACCTATCACATGTTTCAGATCTGTAATTTGGTTTCTCCATAACTGAGTAGCTTCTTCAACTTCTTCTTTACTAGCAAAGTCGACTACCATTAATGAAACATCTTTTGTCAACTCATCAACTAAGATATTCAATTCAAAGAAATATTCGGTATCCTTATTGTGTTCATCTACCCATTTAAATTTCACTTTTTCGCCCGTTTTCTTTGAAGCAAGTCTTGCTTTTTCTTGGGTATCGTTCCAAATGAAAGTAAAGAACTCACCTCGTGAATTTACATTATCGGCAAACCATTCAGATAAACCTGATGGAGTTGAAATATATTGATACAATAGTTGGGGTGAGGAATTTATGGGGAACTCAATCTCGTAACGCACTTTTAAATTCATGAATACTGGTTTTATTTCCGAAATATATAGATTATTACTTTCAAAAAAAAACCTTTTTAAAAAAATATTTTTTTTATTGTTTTTCGCTTGCAAACTCTAATTATTGTTTTATATTTGCACCCGCATTCAGGGAAAGAAAATATCCCAATATGGCGAGGTAGCTCAGTTGGTTAGAGCGCAGGATTCATAACCCTGAGGTCACGGGTTCAACTCCCGTCTTCGCTACAAAAGGCAAAACCCTAACTAATCAAATAGTTAGGGTTTTTTTATTGAAATTATGTTTCGAAAACAATACTCACTACTTAAAAGAATTAGGTGCAAGAGTTGGGTATTAACCAAATATTTCATCAAAACACGAAGAAACCTATTATAACACTCTAAATAAAAAAGTGATATAATTCTATTCGAACCATATCACCTTTTAATTTAAAATAATATTTCTAATATTTTGCCAAGTATTCTACTAATTATATTTTGCCATAATTGTTCCCAAATCTTGACCCCATACTTTGGCAGCTAATAAGTTTTTTTCTGTAAATTCCGTTAATTTGGATTGCATTTTTAAACCTATAGGACTTTGATAAAATTTAATCATTTCTTTGATATCATCATGTGTGTATAATTCCATATATACAGCCGCCAATTTATCATAAAGACTTGGTAATGTTGCATCAAACTCTTTCAAAAAATCATTTTGCTTCTCGGCAGGAATCATTGTAAGTATTTGTTTTTTTACAATTTTCATTTGCGCGTCAGAACCGCTCATTGTGATTACTTTTAACACATCAGCTTTAAATGTAGCATCTTGCGCATTAACGAATGGTGCTATTAGAATCAAAGCAAAAATTAATAGTGATTTCTTCATTGTCTTTTTTGTTTAAATTAATTATTAATGTATAACTTATCGAAGGTAAGAAATTTAAACCAATACAAACAGTAAACCACTAATAATCAATTCTAAAAACAGCACATGTTATTTCACCAATTCAAAACTATCTTTTAAACGGATATCAGCCGAAGATGAACCAATCATCAAATCAAATTCACCAGGTTCTGAAACAAACTCGAGCGCATTGTTATAAAATGATAATTTTGAATTATCAATGGTAAACTGAATTGTTTTGATTTCGCCACGATTCAATGTTATTTTTTGAAAATCTTTTAATTCAATAATTGGACGTACTACGGAGCCTACCCTGTCTCTCAAATACAATTGGACGACTTCCTCACCTTTTACGCTTCCTGTATTTTTTACATTTACTGAAACTGTGATTGTTTCGTTATTTGTCATTGTTTTTTTAGACAATTTTAAATCAGAATATTCAAAAGTTGTGTAGCTCAATCCGTATCCAAATGGAAACTTAGGTGTATTTTTTAAATCAATATAAGCTGAAACATAATTGGTATTAGTCTCTGAAGATGCTGGCCTACCTGTATTGAAATGATTGTAATAAATTGGAATTTGTCCTTCAGTTCGAGGGAATGACATTGGTAATTTTCCTGATGGATTGTAGTCTCCAAAAAGTACATCGGCAATAGCATTTCCAGCTTCAGAACCTAACCACCAAGTATAGACAATGGTTGGCATATTATCGGCAACCCAATCAAAAACAAGAGGTCTTCCTGCATTAATCAAAATAACAATTGGTTTACCAGTTTTTTGAAGTTCTTTGACCAATTCTTCCTGAACTCCTGGCAAATGTATATTGCTTTTACTTTTGGCTTCCCCACTTTCATTAAATCTTTCTCCAATACTCAAAATGATAACCTCAGCCTGACTAGCAACATTCAAAGCATCGGCAAAGCCTTCTTTGCTTTTATCTTCGACTCCACAACCTTTGGCATATAAAATTTTGGTTCTCTTGCCTACTTTATTTTCCAAACCTTCCCATTGCGAAACGATATAAGTAGAATCAATTTCTTTTAAATCAATAGACCAAAATCCGTGATTGATTCTTTTTGGTTTTACCATTGGGCCAATAAATGCGATGGTTTTTAAACTTTTGGAAAGCGGTAAAACATCTTGTTCATTTTTCAAAAGAACAATGCTTTTGGCTGCCATTTCTCTGGCTGCTTTGGTATGTGCTGGATTATTAAGTTCTGTTTTTTCACGTTCAGCATTACAAAATTTATAAGGATCATCGAATAACCCCAATTCAAACTTCTTGCGTAAAATTCTTTTTACCGCATCATCTATCAATGCCACGGAAACTTTATTTTCTTTTACCAATTGTTCCAAATTATAACGATACGCATTGCTTTCCATATCCATATCACTTCCAGCCGTAATAGCCGAAAGAGCTGCTTCTTTTTTATCTTTAGCATAACCATGAGCTACCATTTCGCCTATTGAACCCCAATCGGAAACTACGAAACCTTGAAAATTCCATTTCCCTTTCAATATATCTCTTTGTAAATAGCTATTTCCTGTAGCAGGAATTCCATTAAGATCATTGAAAGAGTTCATAAAAGTTGCCGCTCCAGCATCAAGAGCCGATTTAAAAGGTGGCAAATACGTTTCCCAAAGCATTCTGTTACTCATGTCAACCGAATTGTAATCGCGTCCGCCAACGGCTGCACCATAAGCTGCAAAATGCTTAACACAAGCCATCACCGAATTCACATCTCCTAAGTTTCCTTGAAATCCTTTCACTCTTGCATACGCAATTTTGGAACCTAAATAGGTATCTTCGCCAGCACCTTCCATCACTCTACCCCAACGTGGGTCACGAGCAATATCAACCATTGGCGCGAATGTCCAGTGAATTCCAGAAGCAGCAGCTTCTGTAGCCGCAACTCTGGCCGCAAGTTCAATTGCTGTTAAATCCCAACTCGCCGCTTCGGCTAACGGAATGGGAAAAGTGTTTTTATAACCGTGAATTACATCTAATCCAAACAACAATGGAATTTTCAATCGGGATTGCATTGCTAATTCCTGATACTGTCTGGTACGTGTTGTTCCCATAACATTTAGCATCGATCCTAACAATCCTTTTTTTATTTCATTTTGCTTATTGTCATTAACAGTAATAGGACCAGTTGCAACATCATTACTAGTGTATTGATTTAGCTGTCCGATTTTTTCTTCGAGAGTCATTTTCTTTAGTAAAGCTTCGACTTTTTGGTCTACTGTCTGTTGCTGTGAAAAAGCAAAAAACGAAACAAATACTAATACTAGAGTTGTTGTCTTTTTCATATTGTAATTTTTATTTCAAATTAACGCATACTATTTTGATTTTGAAGCGTTTTTAAATTCTAAAAAATTAAGATTAAAGCTTCCTCCTTCAAAGTGAACTCGAATTTTATTTACGCCTTGTTTAAGAGTTACATTTTTTAGCGTTACCGTTTTCCAAGTTTTCAATCCTCCTGAAATTGGAAGCGCTATCGATTCTGAAATTTTTATACCTTCATTTTCTAAATATAGTTTTCCACCAGCTTTTTCACTACTATATCTAACCTCAACATTAAAATTTCCTCCTTTTTTTACATCTACTGTGAATTGTAACCATTCTTTATCTTCAATGAAAGAAACCTCATAGCCGTTGGTTATTTTATCTGTACAAACGGAAATATCTACACCATCATTTCTCATTTTGCCTCCTTTATTCCATTGAGTGAATTTAGTTCCATCATAATTGGCAACATCATTGTCTAAATATGCATAGCCATTTTGACCTAAATCATATTCGGTTGCAAAGACTTTTCCAGGAACAGGATGATTTTTATATTTTTTGGTATCATTCGTTTGAACTTGTCTGAACATGGCGTCAATTACATCACGTCTGATAGTTAAATGTTCCATTTTATAATTTTCAGCCATTTGCATCAAAACATTTTTGGCAAAATTCTTCTCAGGTTTTTTATCTCCTTTTTGCCAATAATTTAATATCTGATCATAGCCTTCTGGTTTTGTAACCGATGTAACTCCAGCTAAATTTTCAATTTTCTTCATTGGCCAATATGCCCAGCCAATATTATTAGACTCGATTAAAGAAAGCGATTCTTCAAACCAAACATTTGAGTTTTCTCCACTCTCACCTAACCAAATTGGTACATTATATTGAGTTCTATAATTTAGCATTGTTTGAATAGAAGCGACGTCATTTGCATTCCAATATTTATGGAAACTCAAAGCTGTATTTTCATCCCAAAGTGGAAATATTCCGTTGTAATTATTTCCCCAACAATTTCCTTCAATGAAAATTAAGTGGTTGGTATCAACCATTCTTATTGCTTTGGTAATTCTCATCATCAAGGCTCTCAAAGGTGCATTTGAAGTTTCATCACAACCGTTTTGATTTGTTCCTGTAAAATTCCAGTTTGGTTCATTGATAATATCGTAAGCTCCTATCCATGGATTGTCTTTATAGCGCTGAGCTAATTTTTCCCAAAGCGCCACCATTTTATCTTGATTCGCAATACTCTCCCAAAGTGATGGTTTTGAATCATCATAGTCGGATATTGCAGCATCTTTCCCTTGACCTCCAGGAGCAGCATGCAAATCTAAGATTAAATACATTTTATTTTCAGCGCACCATTTTACTAAATCGTCTGTCATTTTAAAACCTTCTTCCAACCAGGTAATCTGACCGTTTTTCTCAGTTTCAATTGCTGGTGTGTATAAATTATAATGCATTGGTAAACGGATAGAGTTAAATCCCCAAGCAGCCAATGAATCAATATCTCTCTTTGTAATTCCATTTGCTCTGTATGCTTTATAGAATTCATCAGTGTCTTTTGCTCCGATTAAATCAGTGATTTTTTGTTTGATTTTGTACTGTGATCCTGCGAATGCTCCTGTCTGAATCATGTAGCCTTCCTGAACCATCCAGCCTCCTAATCCCAAACCTCGCAAAACAATATTTTTACCGTTTCCGTCCACAATATTTTGTCCGTCTCTATGCAAAAAACCTTGACTGAAAGATGCTGTCGCGAAGCACAAAAGAGAAATTACTATTATTTTTTTCATTACTTTTTAATTATATATTATACTATTGAATAGAATCTATGGATGCTAACAAAAACAGGAAAAAAGAGGTTAATCTAATTTTATCAATTTTCTTATTTTCCTAATAATGTGCTGTTTATATTTAAAAATCAGTACTTTATTTAATACTTTTTACCAAACATAGGTTCCTACTGCTCCACCTTCCAGTGAAGTGGTAATCCATTTTCCGTTATTTTTAATATTGAATAATGCAGCAACATCGCTATCATTTACAACTAACAAAACTTTTTTTCCAGCTGGAGTTTTGAAAGCAACATTATGTAAACTGCCTGTTATGTTACTTGAAATTCTAACAGAACCCGCAGGCACAAACTTGGAAGCATGAGCCGCGATATAATAACCCACATTACGTACTACTGATTCTGTACTGTTAATTGTTAAAGCCCCTTTACAAGTTGTACATCCTCCATTTGTATGAGGTCCAAAAGCCCCATCATTCGCAAGATTCCATTGTAAGGCATTTTTACTCCAATTGCGCATTGACCCAATAATCACATTTTTGACCTGCCATTTTAGATCTCCGTCAAAAGCACCTGTAGAGGCAGTGTACTGTTCCGTAAAATAAACCTCTTTATCAGGGAAAGCATTATGAACTGTAGAAAGTGCACTAATATCACCCCCATACAAATGAAATGCTGAACCTGTTACAAAAGGATAAGCTGCAGCATCTTTTAGAACCGTAATTGGATAATTTGGGTTATCACAATTATGATCATACGCAATAATCTTTGTGGTAATATTGGCTGCTTTAAATGCAGGGCCTAAATTATTTTTTATAAAATCAGCTTGTTGCAAGGCAGTCATCAGCATACTTGGATTATTACCTCCATGCAAAGGCTCATTTTGAGGAGTAATCGCATCAATTGTAATTCCTTCAGCTTTCATTTTTTGAATACATTTCACAAAATATTGCGCATACGCTTCATAATATTGTGGTTGCAAACTTCCGCCCATAAAATTATTATTGTCTTTCATCCAAAGCGGTGCAGACCATGGAGAACCCATTATTTTGATATTGGGATTAATTACCAAAATCTCTTTTAATAACGGAATAACATCACCCATATCAGGAGTCAGGCTAAAGTTGTTTAAATTAACATCTGTTTGTCCTGTAGGCATATCATCATAGGTAAATGGAGTGGCATTCAAATCGGATGCTCCAATACTAATTCTCAGGTAACTCAAACCAATTGAGTTGTCTCCAGAACCAAATAATTCCTGTAATAAATCTTTCTTTTTTTGTGCAGTCAGTTGATTAATCACTTGTGCACTTCCGCCAGTCAGTGTAAATCCAAAACCATCGACAGTTTGATAAGTTTGAGTTTCATTAACTTCGATGTTTGAATAAGTATTTACCGCATTTCCAAATGCTAAAGTACCCGTTTGTTTTTGCAAAAGTGCGGATTGATTTCCTTTGGTCAACCAAAAATCTACTTCGTTCTTTACGACAGGAGGAGTTGGTGTTGGAGTTGGATTTGAGGAACCACCACCATCATTCGATGATGAGCAAGAGATATGTATTGATGAAAAAGCCATTATGAAAAACAGCTTTGTTAATTGATGTATTTTTTTCATATGTGATTATTTCTTAGTTATATACTCTTATGTAATCTACTTCAAGAGTTGATGATGTAAAATTTGGATCTACAGGACCTCCCCAAACTCCGCCCATTGCCAAATTGACAATTAGATAAAAGTTTTTGTTGAAAGGAAATTTATCTGTATTTATAAAAGTATAGTACAATTGATCATCCACATAAAACTTTATGTATGAAGCAGTCCAGTCGGCTGTATAGATATGGAATTCAGTATTGTCATTTGGCACATTTATAACTCCAGTATCAGGAGTATTTCCTGAACGTCCAGGAGAATGCAATGATGAATGATTAATATGTGGTTCTTTTCCAACAGATTCTAAGATATCTATTTCTCCGCATGCAGGCCACCCTACACTACCAATATTACTGCCCAGCATCCAGACAGCAGGCCAAGTCCCAACACCTGTCGGTACTTTTGCTCTAATTACAACTTTTCCATAAGTGAAATCAAATTTTCCATTAGATTCTAATCTGCCTGAAGTGAAATCTCCTTTTCCGTATTTTTCTCTAATGGCTTTTATTTTCAAAACACCACCTTCAACAATTGTATTTTCGGAACGATTGGTATAAGATTGCAGTTCGCTATTAACATGTCCCGGATCCCAAATCATGAAATTCCATTTAGTTGGATCTGGCGCACCATCAGTATTAAACTCATCAGACCATACTAGTTTTTGCTCAACCAAAACGGTTATAGACAATGAAGTACTGACAAATTTCATTCCGTTATAAGCAGATACATATAGCACATATGTTTTAGTACCAGATGCAGTATATGTATAAGAAAAGCTTCCGTTTGTCACTTCTTTAGTTTCTCCATTACCCAGAGCTATTCTATATAATCTTGCGTTTGTTGCTGATAAAGTAAAATTTACCACACCGCTTCCGTCTCCATTTGGATTTTGAGTTGTAGCACCAACAATTGTGGCTGTAACATTTAGATTTGCCGGCGTTATATCACCTGCTTCTGAATCGTCAGAATTTGAACTGCTACAGGAAATAAATAGAAGGCAATTCAGCATAATAATCAAATTAATTCTAAAAAGATATTTTTTCATTTTTTCTTTATTAATTAGTTAAACAATCTATTAAAGAAAATGGCCCATAATCAATAGAGAATGGGCCTTTTTCTGCCAACTCAAACCAAACTTAATTATTAATCAATTTTATTATCAAAAGACTATAAAGAAAGTCTCATTTCGATATTTTTAATTTGAATACCTGCTTTCATGTCTTCACCACCACCTCTTATTACAAGATATGCAGTACCTGTTTGCGTAGCAGTGAATATTCCTTTATTGTTTGCTGCAGAACAACCCACAACTGAAATTTTTCCTGAAAAAGGTCCGGTTCCGCAACCGTCCCAAGTATTTATACTTCTCAATTTTCCACCTTCAGAATAATCAGTTCCTGTCACTGGTGCAGAATATCCGCAATATACTTCAAACCAAGTATTATTACAGCCTGTTGTTGAAGAAGTTACCATGTCGATTACATATTTTTTCCCTGCTACAACATTGATTGCCTGATAAATTCCATTACCCGCCCAACCAGTAGCTGTTAAAGTAGCTGAACCAGCTGCAAAAACGATATTAGCGCTAGAAGTAGGATTTGTAACAGTCCATTTTGACCAATCAGCACTATTAAGAAGTTTTCCTCCTTTAAGGATGTTTCCTGCTATTGGATCTGTAGTAGCTACAACAATATCTTTAGTTGTTGTATTTATAATTCCTCCTCTACCAATGGCAGCATGTGTAACGGTATAAGTTCCTGCATCTGGAAGGAAAAGAGTTTCGGTCATTTTACCAAGATTCATACCTGCACCATCCCCAAAATCCCATTTAGAACCCAATACGTTTTTTGTTTGGGCTGTCAATGTAAATTTATTGGCAGAACCTTCTACAGGTGTAATTGTAAAAGAGGGATCAACATTAGGATCTGACAATCCGTTATCAGCATCATCTGGCTGACAACCCGCTAATGAACTTAATGCTATAATAGACAACATTAGAAAAATGCTTCTATTCAATACTATTTTTATATTCATATGTGTGTTTCTTTATTATTAATAATTTGGATTTTGAACCAACCTTAGCTTTTATTAATTATAGCCAGGGTTTTGTTTCAATTTAGTTCCCTGAAGTTCTCTTGTTGGAATAGGGAAAATTTCATCTACACCAGCATTAAAACCTCTATTTGCCAATACAGTAGGTGCATCGCCCCATCTAACTAAGTCAAAAAAGCGTAATCCTTCTCCGGCAAATTCCATTCTTCTTTCATTTTTGATAGCCTGAAGAGTAACCGGCACTGAAGGCAAACCAACTCTTGCTCTTACCGCATCCAGTAATGCTTGAGCTCTTGCTCCTGAACCCAATGCTTCAGCTTCCATCAAATAAGTGTCGGCAAGTCTGATAATAGGGGTGTTTTGTCTGTAGTTCAATTCAACATTTCCTCCACCTTGAGAAACATCAGAGGCACGCGGAACAAATTTGCTCAAGAAATATCCAGTGTTTTGATAACTTGGGTCATATTTAGCCGTTCCTGCAGTTGTATATATATTAAGATCCAATATTGTAGCGGTAAATCTCGGATCGGTCTTCATTGCATCGTATAAATCCTGAGTAATGATATTAAAGCCCCATCCAGAAGGTAAATCTGGTGCTGGTGAACCAGCTGTTTTAGAATAATTTCTAGGTCCTATCATTAAGTTCATAGTATTTCCTTCATCTCTACTACTAGCATACCATCCCCACTCTGTGTTACCAGCGCTTGAATGACAAACCTCGATAAGTGACTCTGTATTAAACTTATTAGAAACAACCCATAAATCTTTGTATGATGCCAATAATTTATTTCCATATTGATTTACAGCACCTGGAGTACCATTTACCTGAGCCAAAATAGCAGCAGCTTCTGGTTTTTTGTTCTCAAATAAATATACTTTTCCAAGCATTGCCTGAGCTCCACCTTTTGTAATACGTCCCGCATCAGATGATGGTATAGTTCCTGGCAATGCTGGTATTGCTTCAATCAAATCTTTTTCGATTTGAGCATACGTTGCTTCAGAAGTTGCTTGTTCTACATCATACATCGTTTGAGTAGTCAAAGGCTCCAAAATCAATGGAATATTCTTAAACATACGAACCAAATTGAAATAGTAAATGGCACGTAAAGCTTTAGCCTCTGCCGCAATTCTTGCCTTTACGTCATCTGCCATAACCGTTTGTGGTAATTTTGAAAGCAATACATTGGCCCTGAAAACTCCTTGATAATGGTCATTCCAAAAACTTCCTGGAATACCTGTAGGTGTAAGTGAGTGTGTCGAAAAAGTTTGAATTCCTTCACCATCAGTTGAAGAACCACCGCCTGCATAAAAATCATCAGAACCGGCATTCATCATCGTAATCATATTTTCAAAACCTCCTGAATTTTTTCTCATGGCATCATAAACTCCAACAAGAGCTGAAGTACATTGCTGTTCGTTTGAGTAATAATTCTCAGAAAGGAATACTCCCTTTGGTTGCACTTCTATAAATTCTTCAGAACAGGATCCAAAAGAAATAATTGCTGATGCAATAAATAAATATTTAAATTTAATCGTTTTCATAATTCTTAATTTTATTAAAATTGCGCACTAGCTCCAAACATGAATGACTTCGCCTGTGGATAAACTCCTTTGTCGATTCCAAATACACCTCCACCAATTTCTGGATCAAAACCAGTATATTTAGTAATCGTGAACAAGTTTTCGCCAGTTAAGTAAAAACGTATTTTACTTGCTCCTATTTGTGAAACTACATTCGTTGGTAATGAATAACCAAGCTGAATTAATTTTAAACGTACATAATCACCATTTTCCAAGTGGAAATCAGACATCTTACCGAAGTTAGCATTAGTATCATTATCAGTAAGTCTTGGGTAATCATTAGAAGTTCCTTCTCCAGTCCAACGTCCCATAGCATCACTTTGATAATTTACATTTGCAATATCTAATCTGTGTAGTCCTTGGAAAACTTTATTCCCTGCTGCTCCTTGAGCAAATGCCATAAAATCAAAGTTTTTATAGTCTAAATTCAAGGTCAATCCAAATGTGTATTTTGGAATATTGCTACCCAAGAATTGTTTATCATCATCGTTAATAGTACCATTTCCATCAGTATCGACCCAACGGAAATCACCAGGACGAGCTTTTGGCTGGATTAAACCACCTGAAGCATTTGTATAAGCAGCAATTTCAGCTTCATTTTGAAAAATTCCAGCTGTTTTGAAACCATAGAATGAGTTATAAGATTGCCCCACTTTTGTTCTTGTCACAGTACCCATAGATTGGAAAGAAGCATCTCCAACAATATAATCTGAATCAGAAGCAACGTAAGTAACTTCATTTTCTAAATAAGCGAAGTTTCCATTAACTGAAAAGTTAACGTCGCCAAAATGTTTTCTATATCCTAATTCAACCTCAATACCTCTGTTTTCCATATCGGCAATATTTGCAGTTGGGTTTTGAGCAACTCCAACATAACCAGGAATATTTACCGGACGCAAAATACCGTTAGTTGTTTTATTATAAACATCAACAGTAAGGCTTAAATCATGGAATAATCTTGATTCAAATCCAATATTAACCTGAGAAGTTTCTTCCCATCTCAAATCAGGATTATCAAGAGTAAGGTTTGCATAACCAGTACTTATTTGTCCATCAGTTCCAAAAGCATAATTGTAACCACCTTCTACTAAAGAAAGGTATCTAAAATCTGGGATTGCATCATTTCCAACAACTCCGTATCCACCTCTAATCTTTAAAGTATTAAGTACATTATTTTCTTTCCAGAAATCTTCTTTGGTAACTACCCAACCCAAATTGAATGATGGGAACACTCCGTATTTATTATTATCTCCAAAACGAGATGATCCATCACGACGGATAATACCTGTAAATAAATATTTCTCATTAAAATCGTAATTAACACGTGCAAATAAAGAAGTCAATTTATGTTGTGTCTGGTCATAAGTACTGCTTGCTCTTTTAGCTTGAGGAATATCAAAATTAAAAGAAGCATCCTGATAACTTGTGATTGGCAAATCTTTCATTGTAGCGCTTGATCCACCACCAATATTATCTACATAAGCACCTTGTCCTAACAATACTGTAAAGTTATGATCTCCAAGAGATTTTGTATAAGTAGCAGTATTCTCAACATTCCATGCAAAACTGCTATTTTCACTTTTTCCATAACTGTTTTCAAGCACTTTTGATGTTGCACTCAAATAATATTCAGGCGTAAATCCTTGGTTACCCCAATAAGACATTTTTCCTCCGAATGTAGTTCTGAATTTAAAGCTTTTAGAAATAGCTGCTTCAAAATATGCATTTCCAACTAAGTCATCAGACCAGTTATAACCTCCAAGTCTGGTTTTTTCGTAAGCCAATGGATTTGTCATCTCACCTCCAACAAATTCAGAAATTGCATATGGATTACCATTAGCATCGCGAACCATCGTTGGATTAGTATATTTAGAATTGATCACGAAAGGATCTGTTTCAACAACTGGAGTAAGTGGATCCAAACTAATTGCTGAAGCCAATGGCCCTCCATATTCATTGTTTGTATTACCAATACCTGTTGATTTTTGTCTTGAGAAACCGAAAGTTTGCCCGAAAGTGAAAATTTTAGATATTTTGTGAGTAGAGTTTAAACGGAAATTCTTTTTGTTATAGTTTGAAATATCCGACAAAACAATCCCTTCTTGATCTTGAACTCCAAAAGAAGCATAAAAACTTGAAACATCATTTCCTCCGCTAATGCTCAATTCATGAGAATAACGAACTGCACTATTGTTAAAAATCTGTTTTTGCCAATCAGTTCCTTCTCCAAAAGCAGCAGGATCAGCAAATCGGATAGGACCGCCTGCAGCTACTGATTTTTCATTCATTATTGTAGCATACTGAGTAGCATTTAATAAATCCAAAGTTTTTTCAGGAGATGAAACTCCTGCAAATCCATTGTAGCTAACAGTCATTTTACCTGCTTTTCCTTTTTTAGTTGTTACCAAAATTACACCTGTTGCAGCACGAGTTCCATAAATTGCAGCAGAAGCAGCATCTTTAAGAACTTCCATAGATTCAATATCTGATTGATTAAGGTAACCAATACCTCCGGCATCAACCACAACGCCATCTACAACCCAAAGTGGATTATTTCCGCCGTCACCAAAAGTAGTTAACCCTCGAATACGGATTGTTGATCCAGAACCTGGCTGACCAGAACTAGCAGCAATCGTAACACCAGAAACTCTACCTTGAAGAACTTGTTCAACGCGACCGGCAGGAACTTTTTCAATTTCTTTTCCTTTCACACCTGAAATCGCACCTGTAGTTACACTTTTCTTTTGGGTTCCATAACCCACAACAACAACTTCATTCAGGTCTTGTGATTCACTATGCAATTTTAACTGTAATTGTGTTCGACCACTAATTGACTCCTGAACCGTTTTATAACCTATAAAACTAATTGTCAAAATTCCATCTTTAGGAGCTTTAATTTGAAACTGACCATCAAAGTCTGTTACTACTGATGTCGAAGTTCCTTTTAAAACTATCGTCGCTCCTGGAACTGGCATTCCCGTTTCATCAATCACTTTTCCACTAATAGATGCATCCTGTGCATACCCATAAACGGAAAATAAGATTAACGAAATACAAAAAATAAATGTTTTTAATAATTTCATTTTTCTGAATATTTGGTTGTTTAATTAATTATTTATAGCAATACTATGTCTAAAATTCCTAATTCGATAATCATCATTCACTACAAAATCACATCAAAAACGTTGTAGTGGTATTACAAAATATTATCAATTCAAGCACAAATAACTCATAATGAATATTTTAAAATTTAAAATACATTACTTAACAAAATATTAGGTCGGTAAAAATCACTACAATTACGATAAATTAGATACTTTAGCTTAAAATCTATAAAAAGCAATAAAAAATTAAGTTTAAAACACCAAAATGTATATTATAACATCATACCCTATACAGTCTCTATATAACAAAAATGTCCAGCACATTAAAACCACAACACTTATTTTACTACTTATTTTACTCAGCCTACCTTTTATTCTTCAAGGCCAGGTAAAAAAGATTGGTCTTCCTCTTATTAAGAATTATTCTAGAACAGATTATATGGCTGGAACACAAAACTGGAATATTGATCAAGACAAAAATGGAAATCTCTATTTTGCAAATAATGATGGTCTTTTACAATTTAACGGATCGAAATGGAACAAATACAAAGCCAAAAACTCAGATGCAATTAAGTGTTTAAAAGTAGATCCGTCGGGAAAAATTTATGTTGGTTGTTATAATGAATTTGGGTATTTTAAAGCCAATCCAAAAGGCAAACTCGAATACTTTTCTATTTCCAATTTATTAGATAAAAAAAAGCTAACCATAATTGACTTTATCTGGAAAATACATCTTTATAAAGATGAAGTTATTTTTCAGTCATTCGATTGTATCTATATTTATAAGAACAATAAAATTAAAATCATAAATGCCCCAAAAAGATTTCAATTCTCTTTTCTGACCAATTCTAAATTATATTTTCAGGATATTACATCTGGATTTTTAGAATACAAAAATGGTAAACTGAATCATCTTCCAGGACTAAATACATTCAACAACTCAGAAGTTTGGGGTATGGTGGAATTAGAAAATAATAAAATCCTGGCGGCCACTTTAGATAAAGGGCTTTTCATAATTACAAACAATCAAGCACTCCCATGGAATACTGAAGCCAACACATTTATAAAAAAGAATGGTTCTTTAGGTTGTATTCTTTATAAAAAAAAATATGTCGTAATCAACTCGGTACTTGATGGATTTATAGTATGCGATTTAAAAGGAAATATTATACAACACATCGACCGTAGCAAAGGTCTTCAAAATAATACTGTTCTTGCCTCCTTCATAGATAATGACAATAATCTATGGCTGGGATTAGATAATGGAATTGCGTATGTGAACGAAAATTCATTCCTTACCTATTTGGGACTTAGTTATAATTTAGGTACCGTTTATGCTTCAATTGTGCATAATGATAATTTGTATGTCGCTACCAATCAAGGTGTTTTTTATCATCCTTGGGATAAAAATTTCAAAAATGGTATTTTTAAATTGATCGAAGGCACTACTACACAAGCATGGAATATTCAAATAATAAATGGTGAATTAATATGTGCCAGTAACAAAGGTGCCTTACTTATACAGAATGGAAAAATGATCAAAAATCTTGATCCAAATGGATATTTTGGTTTTAAATCAATACCTAATCATCCTAATTTTTTCATAGGGTCAAATTACAATGGCTTTTCAATTTTTGAAAAAACAAGCTCCGGATTAAAATTTAGAAATAAAATAGAAGGCATCGACAAATCATCCAATACATTTGAGATTGATAAGGATTATTTGTGGTTAAAAAAAGACCAATATGTTCATCAAATCACGCTGAATAATAATTTAAGAAAAATCAACAGCATTAAAACCTTTACTCAATTTTCTGAAAAAAATTCGGGTGTTGGAAGTCTTCAAAAAATAAATAATAAAATTTATTTTCAATCGAATAATATTTTTTACACTTATTCAAAAACTGAAGGCACATTTATAGAAGATGCCGCGATGACCAATATCTTTAAGTCAATCCCAAAAATATTAAAGCTAACTGAAGATACTAAAGGAAATATTTGGTACAACTATAATGAATCAATGGGAGCGCTAATGAAAGTGGGAGATAATAAATACAGGCATGTTGTTACTCCATTTTCAATTTTGACCAGGAAGTTAGTTACTAATTATATTTCGATAAATACTATCGATTCCAATAACACTTTTATAGGCTTAACAGATGGTCTAGCACATTATGATTCAACTATTGAAAATAAATCTATATTAAAACCTATTGCTCATATCACTAGTTTTACGTTTCCTGGGGACACAATATATCTTGGAAATAAACAAGACAAGAGTGAAATATACGAACTGCCTTATGCTTCAAATCAAGTAAAATTTACGTTTTCTTCTCCTTCTTATGAAAATCTGGAGAACATTGAGTTCTCCTATCAACTCGAAGGTTTTGATGAGAATTGGAGTGCTTGGTCCAACAATACCATAAAGGAATATACCAACTTAAAAGAAGGTAATTATAAAATGAAGGTAAAGTCAAGAAATAGCTTTAAAATTCAATCGGACGAAACTATTATTGAATTCAAAGTATATCCACCTTGGTACAGGCATTGGTTAGCTTATTTATTTTATTTACTAATGGCGGCAGGATTAACTTATTATATTCGATATCGCATACGAATGAAGATAAGAAAAAACAGGTATGTCGAAACCCTAGAACAACGAAGATTGTATCTTGAAAAAGAAACTAAAATCAGACAAGAACAATATGAATTAGAAAAAGAAATTGAAAAACTAGAAAACGACAAATTGCAAATAAAGTTATTATCAAAAGATAAAGAACTCGTAAACAACACATTGCAGGTAGTTAAGAAAAATAAGGTATTGAACGGTATTATTCAAAAACTAAGAGATATCAATACGAGCTCATTTGATGAAGCTGCAAAAACTCAATTTACTAAACTCAACAAAAGTATTATCAAGGAAGTCAACTCTGATAAAAGCTGGAAAGATCTTGAAAAACACCTTAAAAATGTCCACTTTGATTTTCTAAAAAAATTAAAAGAAAAACACCCTACCATAACTCCAAGAGAAATGGACTTAGCAACCTATTTATTAATGAATATGTCTACAAAAGAAATTGCTGAGTTTATGAGTATCTCAACAGGAGGAGTAGATTTGGCAAGATACCGATTAAGAAAAAAACTTCAATTAGGTCCAAAAGAAAATTTAATCGGATACTTTATGAGTATAAAATAGATAAAAAAAGAAGCTATTTCGCATTTGAAATAGCTTCTTTTTTAAACATTTTGGCATTGCATTTTTTGATTTGCAGTACTCTCCCAGAGTGATGGTTTTGAATCATCATAGTCGGATATTACAGCATCTTCCTTTGATCTCCAAGAGTAATATGCAAGTCTAAAATTTAATGTTCTTATTTATAATTAACTTCGACAAAGACAGGAAAATGATCCGATGGGTATTTCAAATCTTTGGCATCTGATAAAACAGCGTATTTGTTAACTGTAATCGTTTTGTTTATGGATAAAAAAATGTAATCGATCAAAAGCGTTGTTGGCTCATTATATTTAAAATTATTAAAAGTTCCGTAAGGCCCAAAAGGTTTTTCTTTGGAAATTGTTCTGGCATCATTCATTTTGTTTTTTAATGACACAATCCGATCTGTTGTGGGTTCAGAATTAAAATCACCCATTAAAATAACGGGATATTTATTGCTATTTAATTTTTCTATTCTGGATAAAATTAGCTCTAAGCCTTTGGTTCTTGCCTGCTCCCCAACATGATCCAAATGAGTATTAAAAACCCAAATTAATTTATTATTCTGTTTATTTTGCAAAAGTGCATAAGTACAGATTCTGTTATAAGCTGCATCCCAACCAATTGAAATTGAATCAGGCGTTTCTGATAGCCAAAAGGTGTTGGATTTTATCACTTTGAATTTTTCTTTATCATAAAAAATATTAGATGCCTCACCTTTTCCAACCCCTTCTCTTCCAATTCCAACATATCCATATTTGGGAAGAGCAGTTGATATATCTAACACTTGATTTGGTTTTGCTTCTTGAACTCCAAAAATATCGGGTGCATAAAATTGAATCTGTGCATTGAAAAAATCTTTGCGATGTGTCCAATCATTTTCTCCATCCGAAGCAATATCTAATCGAATGTTATATGTCATTATTTTTAAGGTTTGAGCATTTAAAAAAAGACTCATCAAACAAATTATCCAAGTGAAGTTCTTTTTATCCATTTTTGTAAATTATTAGAAATTTTATTTTATCTAATAAATTTATTCAATTAACACAACATAAACTACTTACATTTATAAAAAATGAAAGTATTAATGCATTACAAATTAAAATAATCGAAATTTAAAAAAGTTGAAATTCCAGTTTTTAAAGCCAAACTTTTTTAGTAGAAACTACTTTAGTAGAAACTACGTTCCAAAATTCTATTTTGTGTTATTTTTTTAATGCAGAATTTTGAATGAAAATAAAAATAGCCACAAGCTTTAAATCAAGTGGCTATGCTGAATGTTGTTGTTTTAAAAAGATCTTAAAGCTTTCTCAAATTCTTCGAAAAGGTTTTTATTTAACTAACAAAATAAAAACCTTTTGCTGAAGAACAAATTACTAAAAACAAAAACCATTAATTATAGACTCTAACATAATCTATTTCGAAAGTAGAAGACGTAAAATCAGAGGCAATTGCTCCTCCGAAATTTCCGCCTATTGCACAATTTATAATTATAAAAAATTCTTGGTTGAATGGTGTTGCATTCGTATTAGGAAATTCAATGATTTTTTCGTTATCTACATAAATAATGATCGAATTTGCTCGCCAATCCATAGAATAAATATGAAATTCAGAAGTAGCATTACTGATAATTTTAGATGCAGTTGTGGCATTTCCTCCTGAATGCCCTGGATAATGAAATGTCCCATGAATCTTATTTAACTGATTATATACATGCTCCATAACATCCATTTCGCCACATGCTGGCCAACCTGCAGTGGTCAAATTATTTCCCAAAGTCCAAAGTGCCGGCCATGTTCCTCCGCCAACAGGAAGTTTGGCTCTGAACTCAATTTTTCCATATTTAAATGAAAATTTATCTTTAGTCAAAATTCTGGCAGAAGTGTATTTACTCCCTTGATAATCTTCTCTAATGGTTTTAATTTTCAGGACACCATCTTTAACTATTACATTTTCTGGTCTGTTGGTATAATATTCTTCTTCATTATTACCCCAGCCTCCGGCTCCTAAATCATATCCCCAATATTTACTATCCGGTGCGCCATCAACATTGAACTCATCAGACCAAATAATTTTTGGTGCAACATAAAGTGTAATTGGCACAGTGGTACTGATTTCTTTAGATGAATTGTAGGCAACAACTTTTACGTTATATGTTTTGGTTCCAGAAGATGTATAAGAATAAGCAAAACTTCCTTGATCGACCGTTTTTATTTCACCATTTCCAAAGTCAATTTTATAGGAAAGGGCATTATTGGCATTTATATTGAAATTGACCTTTCCGCTTCCATCTCCATTTTGATTATCGGCTGTCTTTCCTTCAATAGTTGCTGTAACTACTAAGTCAGAAGGTGCAACTATTGGTGATTCTGTAGGATCATCTACATTTTTACTACATGAAAAACAGATCAGGCAATTTAATAATAGCATTGTTATTGTAATAAAATCTTTTTTCATTGTATAAAAATTAGGACATTAATTATGAATTTAGCTTAGAAAAACGAGGGAAATATTTTTTAATCGAAAAAGGAAGAAAAAAAACTTCCTTTTTCGAAAATACTAATTCAAATTATTGTGGTCTGAATACAAA